>JBCDJT010000013.1:0-60007 GCA_038747545.1 Bacteroidota bacterium | reverse complement strand
TGCTGACGAACAGCCAGGGCGACTTGCGGTGGCCCGTCTACTTGCTGATGGCGATAGCCGTGGGGTATGCGGTGCTCAAGCTTTTGCGCATCGAAGGCAAATCGGTCGTGTTCGGCCGCAGGCAACGCCCTACCATCAACGTCGCCGAGATCGAGGACCTGTCGCCGCTCGACCTCAAGGCGATGCTGGACAAGGCGATGGCACGCCAGGCCTACCGCGAGGCGCTGCGGCTGTACTACCTACGCCTGCTCCAACGCATGGCCGACGAGCGCCTCATCGTGTGGCACCCCGAGAAAACCAACGCCGAATACGTCCGCGAGGTCGACGCGTGGCAGCATCGCGAGGCCTTCCGCGACCTCACCTCCTTGTACGATTATGTCTGGTATGGCGATTTCCCGGTAGAGATCGAACGCTTTGACACCCTGCGCCACGCCTTCGAGCAGTTCTTTGCCCAGATGGAGGCGCAACCGGCATGATGCGCGGTGAACGGAAATTCTGGTGGATGCTAGGCGGCCTGCTCGCGCTGGTGGTGGTCATTGAACTGGCGAAGCCTCAGCCTATCGACTGGAGCGAGAGCTACGCCGCTGCCGATGCACGCCCCCTCGGCGGGCAGGTGCTGCGTACCGTCCTCCCGTCCCTCTTTCCTGGCGCCGAGGTCATCGACGTGGACACGCCACCCTTCATCCACCTGGCAGACACTACGCTCCGGCAGACGAACTACATCTTCGTGACTGACGCGTTCGAGCCGGACCCTGCCGAGACGAAACGCATCCTCGACTATGCTGCACGTGGCAATCAGGTGTACGTGGCTGCAGGCGCCGTGGAAGGCCTGTTGGCTGACACGCTGGCTTTCGTGGGTAGCAGGTTTGCATTCGGCGCGTTGGTGTTGCCGGGCGTGCCAGGAGACACAGCGGCGGTGACCTATCGGCTGCCCGGCATGGACGAGCGGACGTTTGTCTATGCAGAGGGTACGTACTGGGGGTACAGCGAGGCCTTCGACTCTACGCGCACGGAGGCGCTTGGGGTAGACCGCGACGGCGATGCCTTTTTCCTGCGCACAGCGTGGGGTGAGGGGGCCGTCTGGCTGCATCTGCTGCCCGAGACCTTCGGCAACGTGAACCTGCTAGAGGCCGACCGCCTGGAAGCCATGAGCTACGCGTTCTCGCCGTTGCCAAACCAAACGACGTTCTGGGATCAGCATTACAAGCCCACGCGTGCGCAGGTGACCACGCCCCTCCGCTTTGTGCTGCGGCATGAGGCGCTACGCCCGGCCTACTGGACCATCGTCGCGGGCGTCTTGCTGGTGCTGGTGGTGGGCAGCAAGCGCCGCACACGGCCCGTGCCCGTCGTCTCGCCGCCCCCTAACGACTCGCTCGACTTTGTACAGACCGTGGGGCGGCTGTACCACGAGACGGGGCAGCATCAGGCGGTCTTCCAGAAGCGCATCGCGTACCTCCATGGCGTGATCCGCGACCGCTATCGGATGCCTGTGCCTCAGGTGCCGCCTGCAGCATGGCTTGAGCGGTTGGCTGCGCGATCTGGGCAGTCCGTCGAGGCCGTCACGGGTCTTTTTCAGCTGCTCGTCAAGCGGGCGGGTCAAGCGCGTCTTACCGAGGATGAACTCAAGGAAGCGAGCCGGGCCATCGATACGTTCGTTGCGGCGGCACCGTGACTCAGGACATCGTTATTCAGACCGGAGGCTATGGATGGGGTTGGCCTGGGCATACCGATAGGCTTGCGCACACACGGTTAGGATGGCGAGGACGAGGGTGACGCCGCCCGCCAGCGCAAACGTGAGCAGGTGCTGCGTAACGCGGTAGGCGTACACGTCCAGCAGGCGTTCCATGACCACATAGGCCACGGGGGCCGCCGCCACGAAGGCCATGCCAATGAGCACGGCGTAGTCACGTGCGATAAGGGCCAGGAGACCCGGAACGGAGGCCCCCAGCACCTTGCGGATGCCCAACTCCTTGGTGCGTCGCTGTACTGAGAAGGCGACCAACCCGAAGAGGCCCAGGCAGGCTACGAAGATGGCGAGGGCGGTGGTGTACTCAAACACCTCTATCACTTGGCGGTCGGTATCGTAGAGCGCGTTGTAATGGGCGCTGAGGAAGTCGTACTCGAACGAGACCTCGGGGGCCACGGAGGCCAGTGCGGCTTGGGTGGCCGCGAGTGCTGCGTCAGTCTGGCCCGGCTGAATCTTAACGGCCACGTAGTTGGGGGTGGGGTTTAAGAAGATGACCTGCGGCTGGATGGGTTCGTGCAGCGAACTCATGTGGAAGTCGCTGACCACCCCGACAACGTTGGCGAAGAGATCCATGGCATTGGGGTCGCGCACGAGTTGCTTGCCCAGCGCCTCTTGCGAGGTACCCCAGCCCATCGCGTTGACCAGGGCCTCGTTGACGACGGCGCTGTACTCATAAATCCCCTCCTCGTTTTGGAACGCTTGGTCTACGCCCATCGCTTCATCAAACAAGCGGCCTGCCACGACCTCCACGCCGAGCAACGGAAGGACGTCGTAATCGACCGAAAACTCGCTGATGGAGAGGCCGTCTGTGGCCGCCCGTCCCCGTTCCACATACAGCTCATTGCCGCCACCAAAGCCGCCCGGGAGCCCCGAGCCTAGGCCCACGGCCTCGATAGACGCATGCTGCTGAAGCTGTGCCTTCAACGCCCCCAGCTGGTCGCCCAGTCGGTTGGTAGTGGTGGGGCCCAGCACAAGCACCTGCTCCTGATCGTACCCCAGATCAGTGGTGCGCATGTAGTCGATTTGCCGCGTCGCCGTGAGGGAAGCCACGATGAACACGATTGACAGCGCATACTGTACGCCGACCAGACTCTTTCGGAGCCACGCACCGCCTCGTCCGCGTTGCCCCTGGCCCTGGAGCGCGCGGATGGGCGCCATGCGGGCCAGAACTAAAGCGGGATATCCGCCAGCCACAGCGCCTACACCCATTCCGAACGCGAGCAAGCCGACCAGGAAACCGGGCGTGGCGATGTGGCTCAGCGCGAGCGTCTGCCCCACGTACTGATAGAACTGTGGAAGCGCCAGCCAAGCCAAGCCCAAGGCGAGGGTAAACGCAACGATGCTGATCAGCACCGATTCTGCGAGAAACTGCAGGGCTACTTGCTCGCGCCGTGCCCCAAGCGCCTTGCGCACCCCGACTTCACGCGCCCGCTGGGTGGCCCGCGCAGTGGACAGGTTGATAAAGTTGATGCAGGCGATAGCCAGGATAAAGAGCGCGATGATGACGAACACCGTCACTTGCTGCACATTGCCCACAGGCTCAAGCTGATTAACGCGCTGGCCATCGAGGTACAGCTGATCCAGCCGCTGCAGCACCGGGGCCACGGTGTAGCCACGCGTCGTCGTTGCCTCCCCAATACGCGCCTCCACAAACGCGGCCATCTTCTTGGTCACGGCAGCCGGGTCGGCGTCAGGGCGCAGCAAGAGGTAGCTGTGTGCGATCGGTGCTCTCCAGTACCAGTCGTCGAGGCCGTCGCCTGTGGTCGCATCGCCACCGAAGATCTGATTGAGCTGTAAAGCCGGGATCAGGAAGTCGAACGTGAAGTGCGACGGGCTTGGCACACGCACAACGCCAGAGACCGTAAGGTCGAATGGAGGCGTCTGGCCGTCGTTGACGTTCACCGTCAGCACCTTGCCGATGGCAGAGGCGGTGCCAAAGTACTTGCGGGCTGCGGGCTCACTGAGGACGATGCTCATCGGGTCTTGCAACGCCGCACTACGCGTTCCTTGCACCAGCGGCCAGCTAAACATCGCCAGCGCCGCGGGGTCGGCCACCAGGAATTCGGTTTCCGAGAAGGTGTCTTCCCCGCGCGTTACGGTCCACGGTGTCTGGTGGCTGCTCGGTGCAACGAAGCGGGCGTACGTCTCCACCTCAGGGAAGTCACGCTCAAACACATGCGGCCACAGCAAGGACGACGTGGCGGCCTCTTGCGTCGCACCGCTGGATAGCAGCGTGGTCGCCGTCGAGATGCGGTAGATGCGCTCGCCGTTGACGTGGTACTGGTCATGCGAAAGCTGGTCGCGGACGAAGGCGAAGATGACGAGGCAGCACGCCAAGCCAAGCGCAAGGCCAAGCACGTTGATGAAGGCATAGCCGCGGTACTTACGCATGTTGCGCAAGGCAAGGGTCAAGTAGTTTAGCAACATCGATGTTTTCCAACTGAGTTTAGCGTGAGTCCGCTCGGGGAGCATGCCCAGGACCTGTCTGCGGTACCACCACCGCGCCCGTGAGCGCCCTAGGTGGGCGACCTGCTCGTGGTAGTATTCCTCGAAGTCGCCCACGCCCGTGCCCCAGCCTTCGTCGGACAGCATCCAGCCCAGCAAGCGAGTCATCAGCCGAGGCGGTTTATCGGGAGAAGGAAGCATAGGCCAGGGAAACGGGGCGCGTAAGTTTCGGGAGTTGGAACAAACATACGGGGCCGATCTGATTAGTTTCGTTTAGTGAAACAAAATACCTGAAGCGCTCAATTCTTCGGTGGCGTCAGAAATTGATGGGGGAGTGTCCCTTCGCGTACCGTGTTTCGGTCTGTGGAGGTAACCAGCCACCAGTTGCCTCGCCCCATGTCTGCGCGCCTCGCTACCCTCAGCGTCTGCCTAATCGTCGTGCTTGCCGCTATGGCGCCGGCCGCCCACGCGCAGTTTCGGTCGCGGTACTTTTCAGTCAATGGCTCGGTTGGGTTCTCTGCCGAGGCCTATTCCACCACCAGCCTCAACGCCCGCCGCGCCCCCGCCACGTTGCAGGCGTACGCCAACGTGCCGTTCAACGTGCTCGGCTTCCGTTCAGGCGTGAACCTGCTGTACTCGACGGATGAGTCGCGGGTGCGGCAAACGGTCAACAAGCTGGGCTTCAGCGGGTCCTGGCGCTGGGTCAGCCTGGGGGCGGGCGATGTGTCGCCCACGTTCTCGAAGTACAGCCTGAGTGGCGTGACCATCCGCGGCGGCATGCTGCAACTCACGCCGGGGCCGTTCATGCTCGGTGCAGCCGCTGGGCGGTCGCGGCGCGCTGTCGAGGCCTCCACGGAAGCGCGCATTGGCCGAGCTGCGTACGAGCAGTGGATCTATGCCGCTCAGGTAGGCTTTGGGAAGAAGGAGGGCAGCCACTTCCACCTCATCGGCGTGGTGGGGCGCGACGACACGCTCTCCGTGGCCAACGCGGGCGATGTGCTGCCGCAGGAGAACCTGAGCATCACGCCCGACCTGGGCCTGCGGCTGTTCAAGGGCAAGTTTCAGCTCAAGGCCTCCGCAACCGTCTCCGCCTTCACCCGCGACACGCGCTCTACAGCCGTGGATGATGAGCTGGATGTACCTGACTTCCTGACCAACTTGTTCACCCCACGTACGGGCAGTCGCTTGGATGCTGCTGGCGAGGCGTCGATGCGCGTCAACCTCAAAAACGGCGGTCTCCGAGCTTCCTACGAACGCGTACAGCCGGGCTTCCAGTCATTGGGCCTCGCGCGTACGCGCAGCGACCAGGAGAGCATCCGCATCCAGCCCCAACTCCGGCTGCTCGACCGCAAGCTCAACCTGAGTGGCAATGTGGCTACGTTTCGCAACAACCTGCTGGGCAACCGCGCCTCCACGATGGAGCGCCTGCAGCTGGGCCTCACCACGCAGGCGCGCCTCACGACGTGGCTGATGCTCAACGTGTCGTACAACCAGCTCGACAACACCAACACGCCCGCGGATCTGACGGCACCGGGCGCCCCAAGCTTGCAGCAGGACCAGCGCTCGCAAACGGTGCTGCTCTCGCCCACGCTGACGTTGCGCAAGGGCAATACGTCTCACTCTGTCTCGCTCTCTGGCTCGTTTCAGCAGATGGAAGACCGCAGCCCCGCTGTGGTGAGTGGCGAACGGGCAGGCAATGACTTTAACAACCTCTCTGCTACACTCAGCTACGGCGTGACGCTGCCCTCGGGGCTGTCGCTCAACGCCTCATCGAACTGGCTGGAAAGCAACGCCTCGGCCGTGGAGGTCACGGTGATCGGCCTCAACACGGGCCTGAGCTATGCGCTCTTCAACCGCACGTTGACCTTGGGCGCCAACGGTGGGCTGTCCCGCAACGAGAGCACCATCCAGCGCGGTGCCACGCCGCTCTCCACGTCGGCCAGCCAGCTCATGCTTACCACCAACGCCTCGTACCGGCTCAAGAACGGCGACACCATCCGTATCACGGTACGCGGCCTGTCAAACCAGCAGGCGGGCAACACGGCCCAGTCCTACCAGGAAGTCCAATCCACCCTCCGCTATGAACATCGTTTCTAACATGGTGAACCGTACACGCGTGATCGCCCAACGCCTGTGGATCCGCACTGCCGTATTAATCGCGGTGGTGCTGATGAGTGGAGGCCACTGGGCATCTGCGCAGATCGCAGAGGTGCAGCTGAACTTCCCGGCTACGTTCCCCACGCCATTTGTGTGCGAGATCACGGACGAGCTGGAGGCTGAGGGCACGCGCTTCGGGCAATTCATCTTCATCTACACCAACCCCACCAACCAGAGCCCGGTGGAGTTCGTCTTCACCATCGACATTGACGGCCCGGACGGACCGCTGCTGACAGACATCGAGTCAGACCCCGCGGCGCTGCCGCCGGGCGTCTACACCTACCCGCCGTTTTCGCAGGGGGCCACGTCGCTCAGCTTTGGCGGGCTGACGACGGACGAGGTGCTGGACATGATCGGCACGGATTACCTCACCGATGTGGTGCTATCGGGTGTGTTGGCCGAGGGCAATTATTCCGTTCAGATTCGCGTGACGAGTGTGGATGGCTCGGTCCCTGAGGCCATCGGCTTTACGTCGCTGCAGATTCTGTATCCTGAATCGGCGGTGCTGGTGGCGCCGGGCGATACCGACGAGGTCACGGCGCAAGTCCCGTTCTTTCAGTGGAACGCGCCTGCCGTGCCACCGGGCGTGCAACTCGAGTACGAGGTGCTGCTCGTCGAGATGCTGGAAGGGCAGAACCCGCAAGAGGCCATCATCGGCAACCGGGCACATTACGAGGAGACGTTCTTGGGCCAGACGTCGTTCGCGTATACGCCTGACCTGCTGCCGCTGGCGCCGGGGCGTGAGTATGCCTGGCAGGTGACCACGCGTGATGCCGCCGAGCCGGATCGCCCGTTCAAAGACGACGGCGAGAGCGAGATCTATACCTTTGTCTATGGCAGCCGTGAACTCGGCGCCCCTGTGGTGACAGAGCCGCTGCGGCAAGCTGAGCTCACGTCAGACCAGGTGCGCTTTGCGTGGACGGCGCCAGCTAACCTGCCACCAGGGTATACCGCCCTCGACCTCGAGTACGAGATCGTAGTCGTGGAGGCGCTGGAAGGAGCCACGGCCGAAGAGGCGTTGCTTGGTGGGGCGCCACAGCACGCGCTGATTCGCGTACCCGCGGGCCTAAGCACGTTCACCTACGGCATGCTCGGCAGCGCACCGCTTCTGGTAGGACAGACGTATGCCTGGCAGCTTCGCGCCCGTGACGCCAAAGGAGACCTCGAAGAAGGACTCTCTGACCCGCGCCTGTTCACCATCATCCCGAGTGCTTTCGTCATCCCTGAGCCGGTCATCGCCATGAGCCCGGCGGCTGGCCAGCAACTCACGGAAGCGCCGAACACCCTCATCTGGTCGATGCCCGGCACCAGCCCGCTCACCGAAGCTGACTTCGAGGTGCTTATTGTTGAGGTGCCTGAAGGCGAGACACCAGAATCGGCCTTTAACGCTGGCAGCCCGGACGACAACTTGCTGGTCTATCAAGCCACCCACTTCGCCGGAGGGCTGGCCGGTGCGATGCCAGTCACGCACGGTATCTCGGGGGGCGGGTTGCTGCGCGACATCGAAGACGGGAAGACCTATGCTTGGGGCGTAGGTACGCTGTATGGCGAAGAGGACGTCGCGTGGAGTGCCGTATCAGCCTTCATGCTTCAGGCTACCGACGAAGAGATCGAACCCATCGCACAGGTGGATGCCGGTGCGCCGCTTCTGCTGCTGGGACCCACGAATGGGGGCACCATCCAAACACGCGAGCCCACGTTCCAGTGGCAAGCCGTCGCCGAAAACGCAGACGTGGAGGTCGATTATCAGGTGCTCTTCCTTGAGGTCCCTGCTGGCACCCCTGTCGATGACACGCTCATTCCGCTAGATGGCCAGGACATCGCCGCGTATGTGCAGGCCAACGGCTACCGCTGGCAAGGGGTGACGCTCACAAGGGAGGCGGGCACCGTAGGGCTCATTGACGCCACCCTGACGGTGGAAATGTTTGCTGCCGCAGCGAACCAGCCTGGATACATCACTGAGATACGCACAGGCTTTCAGTATGTGTGGCAGGTACGCGCCCGTGTGCAAGGCGAAGAATCTGCACGGATCAGCCCCGCCTGGAGCTTCGACATCGGCGCCTCCACCGGGGCGATTGCGCTGGTAGCCCCCACGCCCGATGCGGTGCTCCAAACGACGGCTCCCACGCTGCAGTGGAACGCTGTAGCGGAGAATGCCGCCGCCTCGGTAAGCTACCAGGTGTTGTTCGTCGAAATACCGCTTGGCACCGACGCGCCAGCCGATTTCATCCCTATCGATATCGAGGCGTTTGTGCAGGCCAACGGCTACCGCTGGCAAGGCGCTACGCTGGAGCGGGACGCAGGCACGGTGGGGCTGCTCGAACTCGAAATCAATGCAGATCTGTTTGGCACGGGCAGTGACGGTGGGCAGTTTCTGACGGCGCTGCAGCCCAATTTCCGGTACGTGTGGCAGGTACGCGCCCGGCAGGGCGAAGCCGGGGGCACCCAGTACAGCGACAGCCGTGCCTTTGACATCATGCCACCAGGTGACGTGGTCCTAATCAGTCCGGATGAAGGCGACGAGGTGTACAACCAGCTCGGCTTCATTTTCGAGCCGGTTGCGGCCAACGCCACAACCGAGGTGACGTATCAAGTGCTGATGACCGAGTGGGTGGAGGGCGCCGACCGCGCCACACTGCTGGGCTTCACCGCGCAGGACATCATCGACTCAGGCGTGCCGTTCTATCGCAGCATCCACACCTATCCGGCAGGTGAGGCGCCCGCAGAAATCGAGGTCGCTTTTGACCCCGAGCAGATGGAACAGGCCGATTACCCGAACAAGCTGCTCGACTTGCAAAGCGGCCAGCAATACTTCTGGCAGGTCCGGCACTTCTATGACGGTTACGAACAGGACGGCAGCGTGCCACCCAGCCGCGTCTTCACGTATCAGGATGACACCGACGTCGTCTTGATTGTGTCGCCCGACGAAGGCGATGAGGTGTACAACCAACTCAACTTTGTCTTCGAGCCATTGGCGGCCAATGCCACGACAGAGATCACCTACCAAGTCTTGATGACGGAGTGGGCCGAAGGTGCCGACCGTGCCACGCTGCTGGGCTTCACCGCGCAAGACATCATCGACTCAGGTGTACCCTTCTACCGGAGCATCCACACCTACCCGGCGGGCGGGGCGCCGGAGGTGATCGAGGTTGCCTTCGACCCCGTGCAGATGGAGCAAGCCGACTACCCAAACAAGCTGCTCAATCTCCAAAGCGGGCAGCGGTATTTCTGGCAGGTGCGCTTGTCGTACGAGGGCTACGAGCAGGATGGTAGTGTGCCGCCAAGCCGTGTCTTCACGTACCAGGATGATGCTGACGTTGTTGTGCTGATTTCGCCGGATGAGGGCGCTGAGGTGTTCGATGAGTTGAGCTTTGCGTTCGAGTCGGTAGCACCGAATGCCGAGCAGGAGGTGATGTATCAAGTGCTGATGACCGAGTGGGTCGAAGGCGCCGACCGCGCTACACTGCTGGGGCTGACTGCGCAAGACATCATCGACTCAGGCGTGCCGTTCTACCGCAGCATCCACACCTACCCGCCGGGCGGGGCGCCGGAGGTGATTGACGTAGCGTTCGATCCTGTGCAGATGGAGCAGGCCGACTATCCAAACAAACTGCTCACCCTCCGGGACGGTCAGGAGTATTTCTGGCAAGTGCGAATCGGCTACGAGGGGTATGTTCAGGATGGCGATGTACCGCCCAACCGCGTGTTTATGTACCGCATCTCCGGCGAGTCGGGCGAGACAGCGTTGGCCGACGTAGAGGCGTTGCCAGTGGTAGAGGACGTAGCCGAGCTCGTGGATCTAGATGAGGTCGTGGTGCGCCGCAATGGCGACGAGATCGTACTCAGTGGCGATGCACGCCTTCGCGTTCGTGTCAACGGGAGTGATGAGCCGCTGGTGATGCCTGTCCGGTTGAACGACCTGCGCGTGCCGAGCGCTCGCCCCGGCACGACACCGCCCACTGGAGGGACGTTCGAAGGGCTGGGCAACGGCGATCTCTTCGACGACCTCTTCGGCCCGCTCGGCGACTGGTTTGACTTCGGGGACTTCGCCTGGAGCGAAGAGGACGGCCTCAACGTGCCCGTACGCGCTCGTCGCGCCAACCAAGGCGACTTTTTCGGCGATTGGGAGCCTTTTCGGTTCGGGGCCGACGGACTCGAAGGCCTGTTCGACTTCGAGGATCCCTTCCCAGACGACGGGCAGCCCCTGTTTGGCTTTGGCGACGATGACGAAGGCGTCTCGTTTGGCTTCGACCGCTTCCGCGCCAACCTTGGCGAGTTCACCGCAGACGGTGACGGACGCTTCCGCGTAGAGCGCCCCGAGTTACCCGCCTGCCTCGAGATCGATATCCCGTTTGAGAACTTCGACTTGGGCGCCGAGCAAGCCCAGCAAACTATTCCCAGCAACGCCATTGGCGACGAAGGCTGTGCGGTGCCCCTGAACGATGATGAGAGCGCCGTCCTACTCGTCGAACGCCTTGGCGCTGACCTCGCCACGCGGCGTGTCGGCTTTGACTTCCTCGTCGAGCCCACGCTGAATCTGGGTGGGCGCCTCCAACTCAACGCGCCGTTCGTCTGCGAGGACGGCCCCGCGGCGATGGAGCTGGGCGAGACTACCCTCGCCATCGGCATGGATGGCCTTATCAACGGCACCGTCGACGGCTTGGTGCCTACCTGCCCGATGCAGATCGGCCCGTTTACCGCCGAAGTCATCACCAGTCGCCTCCTGTTCGAGACGCCGGGCAATGAACAAGCCACACGGCTGGAGGGCGAGGCCCGCCTGCGTATCAGCGAGGACGTGGCAGTCCTCGGCACCTTCGATCTCGATCTGCTCACGGGCGCCTTCATCGATTACCGCTTCGAGCTAGAAAATCCATTCACACTCAACGTGCCCGAGCAGGCGCCCGTGCTCAGCTTCCGGTTCAACGAGGCGGTGTACGACCGGACAGGCCTCATGATTGACGGCGCACATGAGCTGCTGCTGCCCAACGCACCCTCCATCGCCGTGCAGTTCAACGGCTTCACACTTGACCTCGGCAGCTTCGAGGTCGTCGCTGGCGAAGCGCTCTTCGGCGAAGGCTTCGGGCTGATGCTCAACCTCGACGATCTGGCCGCCACCGCCGTCCCGATGGGCGCCGAGCTCACGTTAGACCCAGGGCTCCTCTTTGAGCTCGGCGGGGCGCTCGCGTGGGATGCGAACGGCTTCCGCGCAGGGGGCTCCATGCGCGCGCTGTTGAACACCGGGGGCTTCTCGCTCGGCGAGGGCGACCTGCTCGGCACCTTCTCTGACGATTTCGCCTTCGGATTTGCGCCCTTTGGCGTCCGCCTTGGTCATATCGACTTCGAGTGGGGCGGGCGCTCGGTGGCTCGCCTAGATGGCGGCGGCTGGAACCTGACGTTCGACCCGCTCGACTTCGCCTTGCCCGAGCTGCTGCCGCTGCCGCTGCCCGACCTGGCCTTCCTGCGGCTCAAAGACGGCGATACGGACTTGGTCGATTGGGAGTGGCTGGAGGGCAGCTTGCTGCGCCTCTCCACACCCAACGGTATTCCATTCCGTCTGCCGGGCTTCACCATCGACGGTCAGATCCCCGAGTTCAGCGTGCGGTTCGACGAACTCGTCTTCAACCCGGTCACGTTTGAGCTGCTGCGCGGCGGCTTCGATTTCGACCTGCCGAGCGGTCAGCCGCTCGACCTGTCCGGCCTTGGCATCCCGTTCAACGTAGACGGCTTCGGCTATGGCCGCTTCGACGGCCTGCCGCGCCTGCGCCTCTCCGGCTTCCCCTCGCTCTTCGGCGAAGGCTTCGACAGCGGCGAGCCATTCGACCTGTTCCTCGGCATCGACGGACGCCTCTCCGGCGACTTCAACATCAGCCCCAACCTCGACGTACCGCTGGTGCCCGGTACGGACCTGATGCGGCTGTTACTGACGTCCATCAGCGGCTCGTTCGATGTGCCCATGCTCAACCTGCCCGCCGCGCAGTTTGACTTCGACCTCGACGGCGACCTCGTCTTCTCCGACAGCGACGGCAACGACTTCAGCCTGCCGCTCCTGGGCGATTATGGCCCCGGCGGCGCCACGTTCGACTTCCCCGACTTCGATCTGGATCTCCCCGACTTCACCCTCGGCTTCGGCCCGTTCGGCCTTACGCTCACCGACGTGCTGCGCATCGAGACCTTCGCCTATGACCCCAACGGCGGCTTCGACTTCGACCTCAGCGTGGCGATGGACTTCAACCTAGATCTCCCTGATCTCAGGTTCGACTTTAGCTTGAACGGGCTGCGTATTCGGCCAGGTGGGCTCTCGATCCCAGCGCAGGAAGTCAACGACCTGGGCTTCGGCGCGTTCGACTGGAACGGCGTACGGTTGGAACCGCTCAACTTCCGCTGGGGCAGTGACGACGGCGATGGCTTGGTGTTCAACTGGTTCAACAGCCAAGCGGACTGGCCCAGCTTGCCTCGGTTCGACTTCGCACTCACGGTCCCTCAATTGGGCAACGAACCGTTCACCTTCTACGATGTGTCCTTTGATGGCCCCTCGCTGAGCGGATCGTTCGGACCGTTCAACTTCCCCGAGCTGGAGCGCCCGTCGTGGTCCATCGCCGACGGGCTCGGGTTCACCGTGTACGGCTTCGGTGCCTCGTTCTCTGACGACGGCGGCAGCCAAGGCTTTGAGATTGACCTGACGGGTGGGCTGGAGGCCCCGGCGTTCGACATCGAAGACCCCGAGTGCCCACCGCAACTCCAAGCGCTCACGTGGCAGCCCAACGGCGGCTTCACAGGCCGCGTAGACTTCACGCCCTGCGGCGCGTTGCAGATTGGCCCCGTCACGCTCGCCGCCACCAACGCCGACGCTGTATTGAACTACGACGACGGCGTGCAAGGCGCCGTGCTAGAGGGCGATTTCCTACTCCTAGCGCCTAACCCGAGCCAGGTGGACGGGGTGATCACAGGCGACGGCAGGGCTACCTACGATCTCTTGACGAGCCGCCTCACCGAGGGCTCCATCGAGATCAACGATGCCATGCGGTGGAGTGCCACCGGCGAAGACAGCGACGTGCTCGACTTCCTGGTCAACCGCGTGCGCCTCGACCTGAACGGCGTGACCATGTCTGGCGAAAGCACACTTGCCTTAGGCGAGGCCAACGTGGAAGCCGACTTTAACAACGTCTTGCTCGACTACGACGGCAACTTCGTCGATGGCACCATCACGGTCACTGCGCCGCTAGGGCTCGAAGTAGATGACGCGCTCAACTATGCGTTCGTCGCTTCGAGCACAAACATTGGCGATCCGAACCGCCTGCGCCTGAATCTGCCGGGGCCGCTCGTCATCACGCCCGACGGCGTCGAGTTGGAGGGCGAGGCTACCGCGTCCGTACACTGGCTAGACCAGGAGTTCGACGGTCTGCGTGTCGCGTTCGAGACGCACGACGACAACGGCACCCCGTTTGGCTTCGGCCTGCTGCCATTCGGTCTTTCTGGAGGGCAGATCGGCTTCTACCTCGATGACACGCGCATCGCCCGGTTCGACGGCAACTTCCTGCCCGAGTGGGACGGCCTACTGCTGGCGCAGCTGCCAGCTCAACTTGCGCTCCCTTCGCTTGACCTCGCCTTCCTGCAACTCCGCGACGGGGAAGACGCGCCGCTCAACGTGCGCTTGTTTGACCTCGGCGAAGGCTTGCGTCGCCTCTGCACCTCCACGCGCGACGGCGACGACCCCGATTTCGTCTGCGGCCAGCTTGGTCGCCCCATCGACCTCGTGCTGCCGTCCCTGGGCGACCTGAGCTATGAAGTCACCTTCGACATCGTCATCGACGCGGACTTCAACCTCTACAGCGGCGCTATCGGCCTCGACTTCGGCGTTGATCCGCCTGCCCTGCCCGGCCTCCCGCTCACGCTGCGCAGCCTGCGCTACGGCCCCTCTGACAGCGATGGCCCATACGCCTTCACTGCCGATGTGCAACTGGCCCTGCCGGATGGGCTGGATGGCTGCGCCTTCACGGCCGACGACGTTCCGCTCAGTGCAGATGGCTTTGTTGGGACGATCACCGCTGGTGTCCTCCCGCCAGCGTCACCAGAGCCCGGACGCGCCGAATTGGAGAATTACAGCCCAGGCGGGACAAACCCATTCGTAACCTGTCAGTTGGGCGACCAGCTTACGCTGAATGGCTATGGGATGGAAGTCAACTTTGACGACGAGGCCTACCGCTTTGCAGGTACGCTGGAGAGCCCGGCACTGCGTGACGGTGACGATGGGCTCATGCCCATCCTCTACAGCGCCGCGTATGACCAGCAATGGGCGCTCAGCGGCTATGCTGCGCCCGACCTTGCCGTCAACATTGGGGTGGGGACCTATACACTCTCAGGGGTGGAGGTCGGCCTGGATCAAGAGGGTGTGTATGCGGCATTGGATGGCGTCCTTGCGCTCGATGCGGTTGCAGGTGGGCTTGCGCTCGACCTCAACGGCCTTCGCGTTGGGCCGAACGGCCTCTCGTTCCCACAAGGCGGCACAGTTAATTTTCCCGAGGGGGACCGCCCGCTGTTCGCGCTGTTCAACGATATGGTAGAGGTTCGCCTCAGCAGCTTGTCACCGGCTATCCAGAATGACGCCATCCGGCTCGACATGAACGGCGAGTTGTGGATCAAGGCGTACCAGTGTGACGATAACGCGTGTGAAGACGGCGAAGGCATCACGTTCAACGACCTGGTCGTCGGTACAGATGGCACGCTAACCCTTGGCCGGGCGACACTCCGTGAGGAGATCGACCTCATCGGCGAGGGCGACGACGCACTGGTCAAGCTCACGGCCATCGCGCTGACCGCCACAGACAACCAACTGGCGCTGACCGCCACAGGTACTGCGGTGCTGCCTGAACCGCTGCAGGCCGCTGAGCCCTCGCGGTTCGCGATCCGGTTCGACAGCGACGGGGTGACGGCGGAGGATATCGTCGTGGCGTACCAGGACGGGGAGCAAGAATTCGACCTTAGTGAAGACATCGGCACGGTTGAACTGCTGAACTTTGGCTTGGACCTGTCCAGCATCGACCAACCGGCGCTCTTTGCCAACGCCAACATCTACCTCGATCCCAACGACCGCAGCCAGGTCATCCGCCTGGGCAATCGCAGTAAGACGGGCGATGAGGCCGGCTTCTTCTACGCACTCGGCGGCGAGGCCACATGGAACACGGAAGCTGAGCTCGATGCCTTCAAGCTGGGGGGGCTCGTGACGCTTGAGGTAAACGCCTTCCAACTCGACACCAATGACGGCTTTGACGTCACCATTGGCGGCATGGCGAGCTTGGCGCTGGACGGCGTTGAGGGCGGGGCGGGTTGGCAAAACCTCCGGTTCGGATCCGATGGCGTGGACAACTGGGGCAGCTTCTCTGGTGAGGCGGCTTTCACCTTCATGGATGTCGTGGATGTGACCATCGGCCGGGCCGATTTTGGCACGGGCACGTTCAGCTTCGACGACTACGGCACGCAAACCGAGATCGATAACGCAAACTACTTCATCTTCGAGCAGACACGCGTGGCGCTGCCCGCGATGGGCATCGCCGGCGGGGTACAGCAAGTCGTCTACTACACGGGCGACAACGCCGAGGGTGACCGCGAGACCCGCTTCAAGATGCTTGGGGCACAGCTGAGCCTGCAGGAGATCTTTGCATTGAATATGTCGCTGGACTACCAGACCACAGACGATACCTACACCTTTGCCGTCGGTGGTACTATGGATGTACCCGAGGTGGTGGACATAGCTGTAGGGGGGTACATTTCGAACGACGGCGGCCTTTCCTTTGGCATCACCGCGTTGGCAGATGCAGATGCAGAGATTCCGGTTGTGCCCGGTATTATTGGCATAACGGGCTTCGGTGTCGGCTTGTACTACCGGCCAACCGACGTGGCGATCACGCAACGTGACGACCTCTTGGCCAGCGCCGGTGTTACGCGGTACAAGGCCAATCCGCCGGCCAGCAACCTGCTGTTCGAGGTGATGGTGTACGGCGGCGTCAACCTGTTCAGCGGCGTTATGCAGGGCAAAGCCGTTGCCACGATCAACGATCAGTTCACGTCGATAGATGCTACGGGCTCCATCTTTGGTCAAACGGGGAATATAGACTATGGCATGAACCTGACTGCCCGCTACCGCGGCAATCAGGTCGGGCTGGAAGGGGCCATAGGCATCAAGATCAACTACGCCAGCGCGATTGTAGTTAGGGGCCGCAACAGCGAGTACGCCGAGATCGAGTTTGCCGCCATCAAGGGCGATGGGCAGGATCTGGTATGGGCCGTCACGGGCGACTTTGTGGCCAGGATCACAGGTGTCATCAACGCCGACGCGCAGTTCATGCTCAGTAGCAATGGTTTCTTTATGGAGGTGGCCGTGGAGCAACGCTTCGACTTTTGGGTCATTGACGTCCGTTCTGGGTTCACGGGCAGCATCTGGTATACGGACGAGTCGCTGGGGGCCTATGTGGAGATCGGGATCCGAGCCTCGCTCTTTGGGGGCGCTGCTAAGATCGGTGCCACAGCTAAAGGGGCGCTGATCGTTGATGATGGCTACCTTGTCTATGCAGCAGCTAGCGCTCACGTAGACATCCTGTGGGTGTTCAAGGGACGCGTCGGCATCTGGGTTGCGCTTCGCAACGGCAACTTCGACGGCGGCCGTGGCAAGAATGGGCGCTACGAGCAGATGATTGCGGATGCCCGCGATCAGGCCTCATCTATGCAAAGTCAGATGGAGCAACTGGCAGCCGACATCGCAGCGGCAGAAAACGATCCAGACCGATTCGCGCTCGACCCCGAGACACAGGCGCGAGCAGGAGCAAACATACAATTGGTCAACCTGGTCACTCGTCAGAGCCACGGCGATGAGATGTACGAGCAGATGCTGGGGCTGTCCAGCCTGAACGACGGTGATTTATCCGCCCTCCGCGACTTTTGGGCCCAGATCGTCGAATACGAGCCAGGCAGACCTACCGGGGACTTCCAGTATGAGTCGGCTGAACTGACGCAACTGTACAATACACTGAATGCACAAGCCCAAGGCGTGAGCGAGCGGTTGGCGGGCTATCAGGCCCAGGCGCAAACGCTCTTGGAAGAAGTGGAAGACCTGGCACAGGAAATTGCCGACCTAGAATCCCCTGTGCAGTCGGTGAGCTGGGGTGCGGGTAGTGTAGACGGTGGGCTTGTTGCCCCAACGTTCACCATCGACACGGACGTTGCTGCCACTCAAACTGAGGCACTGAGCCAGTTGAAAGCGAGCTTAGCCGCACTGGATCAGCGGTACTTGGATGCCATTGTGAAGGTAGATGCCGATCTCAGCAATCTGCTTGCCGCTCTCACAGGAAGCTCCAGCAGCGTAGTCCTAGCTAGAGAGCTTCCGGGCGACATGTATAGTGATATCATCCGTACAGACCTAGAGGTGCGAGGCATCGATCGGGTGCGCCCTGGTGACCTGGGTACGCCTGAACTGCGGGGGAATCTGTTTGGGCAAGATGAGCCCCGGCAGCCACGGCAAGCTACGCTCACGGTCAACGATTTTGCCAAGCTGTACACTGATGCTATGGAGGTGCAAAGCCGGTTCTATGTGCAGAACATGAACTACCTGATGCGCTACAGAGAATTCGCGGAGTCGCAGCTTTCTTACATGAACTCCAACAATCTTGAGAGTGAGATTGATGATGCCCTGAACGCTCTAGAAGATGCGTTTATGTCGGCAGGGAACTCGAGACAACTCAAGGAGCGCTACGCTGAGGCAGCCAAAGCGCATCGGAATCGGTCACTCGACTATGCCGCTTGGCCATACATCGACAATATTGACGGCACAAATGTCCCAGGGGATGGGAGCATCTACTCGCAGAACGCACTAGAGGCCACAGCACTATACAACGAAATGATGAGTAAGCGCCTCGACGTTGCAGTAGAGCGTCGAGGGTTCTGGGGCGTTGCGCGAGGCACATTCCGTGAATACTGGTTTGGCATACACGATCTGGGACTGCGTAGACTATCGAGTACAATGCTTAGCTGGTTCCGCGCGGTAGAAGAGCACTATGAGCAACAAGGGAGTGAACTGCGAACCGAACATGCCACGTTTTCCCGAACACTGGCCCGTGTGTATGCCACCAAGGCCGATATCTCCACGACAATGGTGGGGATGATCGAGGAATACAAAACCTGGCGGCAAGATGCGTTGCCCCCGGACTATCAGGACGACAACAACGATGTAGTACGTGCCTTGAACCTCATCCTTGCCCAGCAGCGCCGCGATTTAGAACCGCCCGTGATCACCTCCATTGAGGCAACGCCATCCGTGAGCGAGTTTGCGAATCAGGTCCGCGTCGAGTGGGAGGCCGATGGGGCCGTGGAGTCCGCCTATGCCGTCGGGCTGGGCAGCGCAGAGGCAGACATGCGCTCTTCCGGAGATCAGTCCGGGTTCACGTATTGGGTCACAAAAAGCCAGCCGGGCGACCAGCAGCGAACGCTGGAAGTGATTGTTCAAGCTCGTAGTGTTGCAGGCGTCGTGGCTACACGCCGCACGCAGTTTAACGTGGCCGTAGAATCGGGGTATACTGCTAGGCGGGGCGCCATCCCGGGCCGCACGCAGGTCATGACTGAGGATACGACGCCACCCGTCATTACGACTACAAATCTTGGCAGTCCCCATGCGGAGTACGATTGGTCTGTAAATCCCTACGTCGTCTACGATGACATCAACTGGCTTGCCGAACGAGGAAAGATTCAGTTCTTTGCTATTGGTAATGATCGCGAGTCGGACATCCAGCGCTTCGAGGCCGCCATCGGGAATACGGCCAACGACACGCGTGTCATGGGATGGACGCCCGTAGATGTGTTCAGGGCGAGTGACCAGCTGAACGTAGCGTTTCGCTCCAATTCGCAGGTCCATGCCATACTCCGTACCGATGCGATGGAAGATGGCGAAGACTATCACCTGCGCATCAGAGCCGTCAACGGCGAGGGGTTGAAGAGCACCGAGAAGGTGCGCCGCATCGGCTACGACGCCACGCCGCCTGATGCCGCACGCGTCGTAGGGCGCTCCACAACGATTCTCCCGACGCCGCCGATTGGCAGAACCGTGCATCGTCCTGTCTACAGGACGCCCGACATGCTCCGGCCTGCTGTGCCCAACCTAAGTACGACACCGCCACGCATGACGGTAACGTGGGAGCGAGGCGTGGATGACGAGACGGGCTTCGTCCGCATGGAGTATGCCTTCTCCGATGAGCCCACGCCGGACAATGCCTTCGCTGATGAAGACAACATCACCGTGGTGCCGCGTCAGAACGAAAGGCGATACAGGCTGGAGCTGCCTGCTGGGCAACTCAGCCACCGACAGACGCGCTACCTGCACCTGCGGTCGATGAACCACGTGGGCCTCTACAGCGACGTCACGACGGTAGAGCTGGATCCGCCTGACCCGACACCTCCTGCAGGCCCGGTTATGCAGGCTCAGGTGGTGGGCGAGCAGGTGAACATGTACGTCACCCGGATCGCGTGGGATCAAGAGACCTACCTCCAGGGCTATCAGTTTGCGTTGGGCACTGCGCCCGGACGTTCGGATGTCCGGGGTTGGCCCGAGGACGGCGCCATCGACTTCGCTACGGGCGAGGGTGAGCGTCACCGCCGCGACGCCATGCCGCTGCGGTACGTTCGCGAGCAGCCCTTCGTATACACCGCTGTGCTTCCCGAAGGCCAGTTCAACAGCCTATACGTAAGCCTGCGCGGCGTAAACGGGGCGGGTGTGCATTCCACCATCGCCACCAGCGGCCCCATCACCGTTGACACGGAGCCGCCGCCTGTGCCTCAGGTGAGTGCCAATGCAGGCCGCGAAGCCATCAGCCTCACGGCGTCGAGGGTGTACGATCCGGGTACAGGGGTGGAGTTTCTGGAGTATGCGGTCCGCACGGCCAGCAACCAGCAAACGATGCTGGAGTGGACCCGGTGGCACCGATTCCTTGAGCCCGTGCTCACCCCGTCGCTCCACAGGACCACGATTCCGGTAACATGGGAAAAGTCTGAGGAGGAGCTACAGGTGGGCGTCCGGCTCACCGACAAGACCGGGCGAACGACCGTGGCATGGACGGATGCTCGCGTGGCGCGCCCGCAGGTTGAGATTGCCGGCGTGCGGTTGCGGGAGAGCCTGCGGCTCGCCGTAGAGGCCACCGACAACTTGTCGGGGGTGAGGCTGATTGAGGTGCGGGTGAACGACGCCCTTTCGAGCAAGCCCGCCCTGCAGTGGACGCCCATCAGAGAGTTTACGCCTGCACAAGTGGGGCAGGTGCGCGCAACACACGAAATCCTGCCGCAACAGCTGGCGCCAGCCTTCGCATACCGCATCGAAACGCGGGTCACGAACGCCGATGGCGGCACAGACACCGATGTTCAGACGGAGTATGCGCAACAGCCGCGGTTCAGTGTAGCCGAGGGCGAGAATGCCCTGCTTCTGACCTACGAGGGCTTGCCGGAAGCTGGCATATCGTTGGTCGAGTTGACGGTAAAGGATCTCAGCAGATTGGAGGGGAGCCAGGAAGCCCGGACCGTAATCCGCAGTGCCCAGGTAGGGGCCTACATGATGGACAATACGTTCAAATACAACATTCCAACGTCTGACCTGCCCACGAACACCCGTCTGCGGGTTGCGGCCGTGATTACGTATCAAGGTGGCCTACGCATCAACAATGCAGAAGAGGTTACCCTGGCAGCGCCTGCTCCTTCGGACAACCGTGGCCTTCCGGGCGACCTGGGCCGCCCCGGTAGTCGCGTACAGGCTATGGACGTGGTGGCGCAGTTAACGGGCACCACGCTGCAGGTCGCCGCCCGCGACCTACCTCTGACTGGGTTTGTCTCAGGACGCATCGTAGCTACCGACGAGCGCGGCCGTACACTTGCACAGGCTGACTTGCGGAAGGGCGCCGTGACGAGCGGCGAGCTGATGCACAGCCTCACGGAACGAGCCTTCACCGGGCAAACCGCCATGCGCGTAACCGTGCAACTGGTGTTCAACGACAGGCTTCGGGGGCGTTTGGCATACCAAGGCGAAGCCATTGCTCGCCCAACCGAGAACCGCCGCACGCTGCCCAAAGGACGGATTGGGGCGCGGTAAGCCGCTCATGGCCTGATCCGCTTAAAAAATCAGTATACAAGGCAGGACATCTTTCGGGATGTTCTGCCTTCCTCGTTTCCCCCGTATCATCCTCGATACTCGTTATGCGCCTTACGCTCTTGGCGGCTGGACTACTGGTCAGTATTGTCGCTCCTGCCCAAACGGTGATGGGCCAAGCCTTCGGGCTGCGCATCGCTCCTACCGCTGACGGGACAGTCTACGTTTACCACACGCGTCCGCTATCGCTTGGGTACGGCGTGAATGTCTACCGCGATGATGTCTTGCTCAACGACATGCCCGTGACGGGGGCCCAGCAGGGTAGCGAACTCGCCGTGGCGCTCGACTCGGTGTACACCACCGTGACTCAGGCCCTCGGGACGACGCGGCCTGCTGAGACGCTCGTGCACCTTCGTACCAACCGCACGGATGGGCAGCTACTGGCGTACTTGTATCCGTCAGTCGCTCAAGCCATCGGGCAGCTCTACGTAGACACGACGGCCACGTTGGGCGAGCGCGCCACCTATCGCGTTGAGTACGTGCGTGCCGATGGCGTTGCGCTAGGAGAGACCGCCGAACAAACCCTCGTGCTCACCCCGCGTCAAGTTGCCGCGCCCACTGATCTACAGGTTGAGGTAGGAGAGCAACTGACGACCCTCCGCTGGCAGTATGCCCAGACCAGCGAGGAGGCAGACGATCAGGTCATTGCGTTCAGGGTGTATGCCGACGAGGGGGACGTGCGCACTCAGATCAGCGCTGAGCCAGTAGTCCGCAACAACGCCACCACCTCGTTCTCCTTCGCCCACCCGTTCCTAGCCCAGGGGCAGACGGTCACGTTTAGCGTTGAAGCGTACACCATCGCAGGTACTCCCAGCCCTCCTGCTCGCGAAACGGTCGTCCTGCCCGACACGTACCCGCCCGCGGCGCCCTATGAGATATCGGCGAGTATGGTGAACGGCGTGGCCGAAGTCGCATGGCCGATCAGTGTGGAGCCCGATGCTATAGGCTACCACGTCTACCGCGCCACAACGCTGCTCACCGACGAGGTGCCCGAACGCCTGACCGATGCGCCCCTGCCCTTGATGGAGAGCGTATACGGTGACGACACGGTTGCGCCGCGCCGTCAGTATTTCTATTCCGTTTCGGTGGTAGATGAGGCGGGCAACGAGAGCGAGCGGAGCAACGCCGCCTCGGTGCAGGTCTATGACGAAGTAGCCCCTCCGGCGCCCACCTCCGTAGAGGCCACAGCTGAGCCCGAGGGGGTTCGGCTGTCATGGGTCGCCGAGCGTCCCGCAGACTTCCTGACCTTTCTCATTGTTCGCCGGGCGTCTGGCGAGCAGCGGTTTCGGCAGATCAAGACGGATGCCATCACAGCCTCGGAGTTTGTCGATGGCGCGCGCCTTGCTAGCAGCGCGCTGACCTATGGCGTGATGGTGGTGGATTCAACGCGGAATATCAGCGACACGACATTCGTGGAGGTCACGCTCGTCGACAGCGAACCACCCACGCCCGCTACACAAATACAAGCCCTGAATCGCGATGGGCTGCGGGTGATGGTACGGTGGAACGGCAGCACAAGTCTTGATGTCGAGGGCTATCGACTCTATAGAGCAAGCTCGACTGACGAGGATCCAGTCGTTGTGGCTGAAACGCCTGCCTCGCAAAAGGCCTACGAAGATGAGGCCGTGCGGCCCGGCACCACGTACACCTATTTCGTCACGGCTTTAGACGCGGCTGACAACGAGAGCGAGGCATTGCCATCCACGCCGCTCTTGTTCAAGGACTTTACGCCTCCAGCGCAGGTACGCGGCGTGCAAGTGAACTTGGACGGGGACAACGTTCAGCTTCAGTGGGAGGCGGTGCGTTCATCCGACTTAGCCGCCTATCGAGTGTACACGTCGTCATCGGCGACGGGGCAAGTGGAGGCGCTGGACGTAGATGTGCCCGTAGGAACAACCATCAGCGTGTCGCAGCGTCAAGTGGAAGGTTGGGTCCGTATTGCTGCTGTCGATACGTCAGGCAATGAGGGCCGTCTGAGCCGAGCGGTGCGCGTGCGTTAGGCAGGGCGCTCGCCGTAAATCACTTCCGAAGGAAACGTCCACTGGCTGACAAACGCGTGGCGGACAGTGGTGAAGCCAGCGCTGCTGAAGGAAGGCGCTAGCTTTATCCCTCGGCACCCGCCAAGCATCGGCGGCCAGATGCGGTAGATGGTCTCCCAGAGCTGGTGGTACCACTGCGGCCCCAGCGTCATGTTCATCATCACGAGTCGCCCACCCGGTCTGAGCACACGCTTGTACTCGCGCAGGACGGGCACGAAGTCAGCAGCTGGCAGCATGTCGAACATGTAGGAGTTTATGACAAGGTCGAACGACGCATCGGGGAAGGGGAGCGCGTACGCATCGCCGAGGTGCAGGCCGTAGTTCGTGTTCGCTGTGCGGCGCGCTCGCTTCTGCGCGCGATGCAACATAGCTGGCGTCAGGTCTACGCCTTCGGTACGTCCGTTCGGGTTTTGCTTAAGCAACTTGCGAAACGTTAGCCCGGTGCCGACGGCGACTTCGAGCACATCCTCGCCATCGCGTACGTCTGCCCATTGGATACCCAGCTTTCGCGCATTGGCCTCTACCAAGACCGCCAGCCAGTCGTGCGTGGGAGCAATCCAGGTATACGTGCGCGGTATATCTGTTTTGGGAAGCCGTGCGGGCTGCATGGGGAACGCCGAGGGAAGACCGACAATCGCATGCAGGCACCACGCCTTCGCCGTGAGAAGGTTCAGCGCGGGCGGGCTTCGGAGCCGTTGAGGCGGTAGCCAGGCGGCTCTTGGTCAAGGATGGTCGCTGAGTGGTCATGGGCCGCCAGCAGGCCCAGGAGCTCATGCCGTAGCGGGGCGTCCAACTGTTCTTCGGCGATGCGAACCGACCTGGCCTGGATCGTGAGGTCAGCAAGCTCGTCGAACAGTGCGCGCAGGCGGTTCCAGCGTGTCGTGGTCATGAATGCGGTGGTGGCATGTGGCTCTCCACCCGTAATAAACTGAAAGTGCATGCCAATGAGGCCACCTAGCGTGCTGCGCTGGCGATTTTTAAGCCGTTCCCATCTCTTTGGAGAGCCAGGCACGCGCCATCTTCCAGTCGCGCTTCACCGTGCGTTCCGATATGTCTAGGGCCTCGCCAATCTCTTTTTGGGTGAGGCCGACGAAAAAGTGCAGTTCAACTACCTTGCCCAGCCGCTCATCGAAAGCACTGAGCCGCGTCAGCGCTTCATCCAAGGCCAGCACCTCCTGTGCTTGGGCCTCGCTAAAGTGGAGGGCTTCGTCGAGTGGAAGCGGCTTCACCCCGCCGCCGCGCTTCTGCGCCGACTTGCGCTCGGCATACGTGATGATGAGGCGCCGCATCACCATGGAAAGCAGCCCGAACAGGTGCTGCCGGTTTTCCCAGTGCTTGTGCTCCTGCCGCACGAGCTTCATGTAGGCCTCGTGGACGAGCGCCGTAGCATTAAGGGTCTCGTGGGCTGGAAATTGGCGGAGCTGCGCGTTGGCCATCCGGCGGAGGTCGTCATAGATCAACGCAAACAAGCGGTCGAACGCGTCGTCGCGCCCTTGGTCGACCGCGTGAAGAAGCTGGGTAACTTCCATGCCTTGCATCAACAGTAAGTGGGAGATGAGCACTGCAGCGTTCGGAACGCGAGCCTTTACGCTGGGGTTGGAAGAGCTGCGGCACCACGTTTGGCTCACGTCGCTACACAACAACCTATCATACCTCTAAACGCGGCACAACGTCAACATGGCGGCACTCACCGACGTGTTCCTTCGCATGGCGCATGGCTGGACGCCTTGGCGCGACCGCACCTTTGCGGTGCTGGCCTGTGTGGGACTGTTGGTCGTCGTTCACCTATGGCTGATGCTGGACCGTGGGTTTGATCGTGGATGCCTGGGCCTATCTGAGCCAACGGGTGTAGTGGCCGATTGCGCCGTTGTCTCGCAGAGCGAGGTGGCCACGTTTCTGGGTGTGCCCAATGTGGTATGGGGCGGGTTCTTCTACGCGGGCGTACTGGCCCTCACCGTGCTGCTTACCGTAGCCAAGGTAAGCGCTCGGACGTGGGCCTGGCGTTTCCGAGTGCTCCTAGTCACGGTGGGCTGGGCGTATGCATTGTACCTCGTCTACGCCCAGTTTGCCATCATCGGCGAGTTTTGTGTGCTATGCTTGGTCTCTGCGGGCATCGTCACCACGCTCTTTGCCCTCATGCTCTTCGATCTCTTCAAATCATCAGATATTCCACCAATGCGCTTCTCCTTGATCAACCGTGCGCGTGAGCTCACTTTCGTGGCCGTGCTGGCTGTAGCTACGCTCGTACTCTCGGGCGCCGATGTGTTCTACTTCACCAACATTGTGGAGCCACCTGCCACTGCTGAGGCCACGTCAGGCCCTGACGTAGCCAACGAACTGGCCGCCCTGCAAGCCGTCCTCGACGAGTGCGCCTACGATGAGGAGATTCCCGCCTTTGACGATTACCTCTCGCTGATCAACGACCTCACGCCAACCAAGGGCAACGCCGACGCCAAGGTGCATATCTTCGAATTCTTCGACCCAAACTGCCCGCATTGCAAGACCTTTGATCCGGTGATGACGCAGTTCATGGATGTGTTCGGCATGCACGCGCAGCTAAGCTATATGCCCCTGCCGCTGCTGGGCGACAAGTCCGTGGCGCAGGTGCTAGCGATGATCTATGCGCAGGATCAAGGGCGCTTTGAGGAAATGAAGAAAGCCCAGTTTGACATCCAAGACCCGCGCGGCCTCACGAAGGAGCAGATCATGGCGGCGGCCACCAAGGCTGGACTCGATGCCAACGCCATGATTGAGGCGATGGAGAGCGGCCAGTACATGGAAGGCCTCCGCGCCAGCTACCTCAAAGCCATCGACATCGGTGTGAACAGCGTGCCTAAGATCATGATCAACGGCCGTTTCATCACCTCGGGCTCTCGGACGGTCGAGTGCCTGAGCAAGCTCGTCATGGACGAGGTCGCCAAGTGACCAGCAGGCACGCCCTACCGTATCTAGTACGCTTACCCGCCGTCGCGTAGGCGTTTGTAGGAGCGCTCCATGTCGAGCATAGGGAGCGGGTAGGCATGCCCAAGGTGTAAGCCATACATCTGCTGCTCCATCCGCGAAAGCTTGTGCGGCTCGTGGACTTGGCCAGCCGGAAGCGGCTCCAACGCGGGGATCCACGTTTTCACGTACGTCCCTTCGGGATCATACCGCTCTGCCTGGCCCACGATGTTGAAGAAGCGGTTGCGTGGGTCATTGCCCACGCCTGAGCCGTACGCCCAGTTGGCCCAGTTGCTGGTGACATCGTAATCCACCAGTTGCTCCTCGAAGTAGGCGGCGCCCATGCGCCAGTCGAGGCTCAGGTTTTTCGAGAAGAAGCTCGCCACGTTCTGGCGCCCGCGGTTGCTCATGAAGCCCGTGGCGTTGAGTTCGCGCATGTTGGCATCGATGAAGGGAATACCCGTCTGGCCGGTGGCCCACTTCTCGAAGTCGGGCTGGTAGGTCCGCCACTTGATGGAGCGGTTCATCGGGCCCGAGCGGTAAAACAGCTTGTCGCCGAAGCGGAGACCGACGAAGCGGAAGAAGTCGCGCCACAGCAGCTCGAAGACGAGCCAGTAGGTGGAGTTGTTCTTCACCCGCTCGCGCTCGTAGCGCTTGACCTCGTAGTAGAGCGCCCTGGGCGAGATGCAGCCTGCGGCCAGCCACGCTGAGAACTTGGAGGAGTAGTCGGCGCCAAGGAGGCCGTTGCGCGTCTCTTTGTAGCGTTTCAGCTCGTCGTGGTCCCAGATGTAGGTGCGGACGCGGTCCCATGCCGCTTGCTCACCGCCGCGAAAGGGCAATACGGCGCGGTCATCGACGGTAGGGACGGTGAGGCCCAGGTCGTCCAGCGTCGGGATTGCGCCCGCATCGAGGCCGTCGGGGAGGGAGGGCAAGGCCGTGGGGGCTGGGAAGAGGTCGCGCACGATCAACCCGCCCTTTTCTACACGCTTGCGGAACGGCGTAAAGACCTTCGGGATGGCGTCGCTCGGCATCGGGAGGTCATCCACGTGTACGAGCGTGTGGCCCCAGAAGTAATCGACCTGAGCGCCGAGCGGCGCGACCGCATCTTCCACGGCGCGTTGCACATCGTCCTCTTCCTGCGTGATCTCTTCGTGTACATACACGGCCGTCACGCCATGCGCCTTGACGAGCTCAGGAATGACATCTTCGGGCTTGCCACTTCGGACGGCGAGGTCGCTGCCGAGGCGCTGCAGCGACGTGCGCACGTCGGCCAGCGATTCGAGGAGGAAGCGCGCACGGTGGGCCCCGGTCTTTTGGGTGCCCCAGCGGGTGGTGCGGTAATGGCGGGGGTCGATGCAATAGACCGGAAGTACGGGCTGGCCCGTGGCAGCAGCGCGATGCAGCGCTTCGTGATCAGCTACGCGGAGGTCATTGCGGAACCAGACAATAATCATGTGAGCAACGGCAAGTAAGAAGTACAAACGCGGTGCCCAATGGGCGAGCGCAGGCTCGCGTTTCCACCCACGCAAGAACGTCGCAGTTGACACGATGCCCGCCTGATCCAAGCTTTGTCGAAGTTCATCCCCGCATCCACACGCCATACTGCCGAAGTGTATCTTGGCCACAAACTGTACCTGTTCCTCTCGCTCATCTTCAGGAGTTCATGTCTGATCACGCCACGCTCGACCTCGAAGCCCTCGCCGTCAACACCATCCGCATGCTTTCCGTGGATGGCGTGCAGAAAGCCAACAGCGGCCACCCCGGGCTTCCGATGGGCACGGCCGCGATGGCCTACGTGATCTGGCAGCGGCACCTCCGTCACAACCCTGCCGACCCCTCGTGGATCAACCGCGACCGCTTTGTGCTCTCCGCAGGCCACGGCTCCATGCTGATCTACTCACTGCTGCACCTCACGGGCTACGACCTACCGATGGAGGAGATCAAGCAGTTCCGCCAATGGGACAGTAGGACGCCCGGTCACCCCGAGAACTTCATGACGCCGGGTGTAGAGACCACCACCGGACCGCTGGGCCAAGGGCTGGCCAACGGCGTCGGTTTTGCGATGGCCGGGGCGCACTTGGCGGCTACGCTCAACCGCGACGGGCACGACATCATCGACCACTACACCTACGCCATCGTCTCAGACGGTGACCTGATGGAAGGCGTGGCTGCGGAGGCAGCCTCACTGGCGGGCCACCTCAAGCTCGGCAAGCTGATCTATCTGTACGACGACAACGAAATCACGATCGACGGCACCACTGGCATCGCGTTTACCGAAGACCGCGGCAAGCGGTTTGAAGCGTATGGCTGGCACGTGACCCACGTAGCCGACGGCAACGACCTCGAAGCCATCGACGCAGCGATCAACGAGGCGAAGGCCGTCACCGATAAGCCCTCGCTCATCGTGTGCCGGACGATCATCGGCTTCGGCAGCCCCAACAAGGCGGATTCCTCAGACGCCCACGGCTCGCCGCTCGGCCCTGACGAGGTAGCACTGACCAAAAAGAACCTAGGCTGGCCTTCTGACGAGCCGTTCTTCGTGCCGGATGACGCCTACGCGCACTTCCGCGAGGCGCTGGAGCGCGGGGCGGCCCAGCAGGCGGCGTGGAGCGACAAGCTAGACGCTTACCGGGCCGCACATCCCGCCGCCGCCGCTACCTTCGACCAGTGGTTCAGTGGTGATTTGCCGGAGGGCTGGGCCGATGCCGTCCCCACGTTCGAGGCGGGTAAGAAAGTGGCTACGCGCAACGCTAGCGGCACCGTGCTCAACGCACTGGCTGGCGTCATGGGCAACCTCTTCGGCGGCTCGGCAGACCTCGCCAAGTCCAACAAAACCGACCTCAAAGGCGAACATGAGTTTCAGCCGGGCTCTTACGACGGCCGCATCATCCGCTTCGGCGTGCGCGAGCACGGCATGGCAGCCATCTGTAACGGTCTCCAGCAACATGGCGGCCTCCGCGCTTACTGTGCCACCTTCCTCGTCTTTAGCGACTACCTTCGGCCGTCACTGCGCCTCGCAGCCCTCACGCACACGCCCGTCATCTATGTCTTCACGCATGACTCGATTGGCCTGGGTGAAGACGGCCCCACACACCAGCCTGTGGAGCACTTCATGGCGCTGCGGTGCATTCCCAATACCACCTTCATTCGCCCCGCCGACGCCAACGAAACCGCCGATGCCTGGATGGCGGCGCTCGAAAACACGAGTGGCCCGACGGCGCTGGCGCTCTCCAGGCAGAACCTGATGACGTTTGACCCTGCCGTCACCAAAGGTGGGACGCAAAAGGGAGCGTACGTCCTCAGCGACAGCGAAGGCACACCAGACGTCATCTTGATGGCCTCGGGCAGCGAAGTCGAAATCATCGCCGCTGCCGCCGACACGCTGCGCGAAGCAGGCCACGCGGTGCGTGTGGTGAGCGTGCCCTCGTGGGAACTGTTCGACGCCCAAGGCGCCGAGTATCGCGAGCGCGTACTGCCATCCGCAGTCACGGCCCGTATCGCGGTTGAAGCTGGGGTCACCCTGGGGTGGGAACGCTATGTAGGTACAGCCGGCCGCATCATCGGGCTGGATCGCTTTGGCGCATCGGCGCCATACGAGGTGTTGTACGAAAAATTTGGCTTCACGCCCGAAAACGTGGTGGCAAACGCTAAGGAGATGTTAACCCACTAAAGCGGAGTCAGGATCATGGCCCAGGTCAAAACGGCAGTAGTTGTTGGAGCAGGTATTGGTGGGTTGACAGCTGCGCTGGCGCTCCACCGGCAGGGCGTTCGTGTCAACGTCTTTGAACGGGCCGAGCAGTTCGGCGAAGTGGGGGCCGGGATCAGCCTCTGGCCCAACGCCACTCGCGTCCTGAACCGTCTAGGTGTCCTCGAAGCCATAGACCAGCGGGGCGCTCGGCTTAACTACTTGGGGGTATGCGATGCCGATGGCCGCGTCTTGATGCGTGTCCCCACGGATCAGTATGAGGTACCGTCGCTATGCGCTTACCGGCCTGACTTAGTCGAAGCCCTCCGATCCGCATTACCGGAGGGGACGGTGCATCTCGGCCACACGCTGACCGCCGTCGAAGAGCACGACAACCAAGCCGTGGCCTCATTTGCGAATGGCGCAACCGCAGCCGCCGATATCTTGGTCGGCGCCGACGGCATACGGTCGGTCGTGCGTGCTGCCACGCTAGGCCACTCCTCGCCACAATACCGGGGCTACCCCGTCTGGCGTGGCATCAGCCCAGTGCCAGATGGATGGGAGCAGGGCAGGTTAACGGAGTCGTGGGGCAATGGCAAGCGTTTTGGTCTCGTTCCCACAGGCGAGGGGCGTATGTACTGGTATGCCACAGCAAACGTGCTTGAGGGGTCCGGCGCGGCGGATGCTGTAGCCGAGAAAGCACGGGTAGCGGCCCTGTTTGCTCGATGGCACGAACCCATTCCCGTCGCGATTGCAGCTACTCCTGCCAGAGCTGTCCTCTACAACGATACCTACGACCTTGCCCCGAGCCGTCCGTGGTACAAGGGCCGCACAGTGCTCATCGGCGACGCGATCCACGCGACTACGCCGAACCTAGGCCAGGGCGGGTGTACCGCCATCGAAGACGGGTGGATGCTGGCCAAACTGCTGCAGGCTCAGCCGTATGCCCAAGCGTTCGCAGCGTTTGAGCGGGCGCGCTACAGGCGTACCACGCGCGTGACCAAGCAATCGCTGCTCATCGGGCGAGTGGGCCAATGGGAGGGGCGGGCTGCCCGCGCACGCAACGCGGTCACGCGCCGCTTCCCGGGATCGCTCTATGCCTCAGGGACACGCTGGCTGTTCAACTACGGCCGATAGGCGCCGAATCTTGGGTTTTTCATCGCCGAACGCTCGCATCCCCCCAGAGGTGCAGGCTACCTTGTGGGCCACCCGATAGCGTGATGAGGCCCATGGCATCCCAACCTTCCGATACCGCACTTTTCAGTGACGAACAGGTGCAGCACGCCCTAAAAGCCCGTGGTCCCGTTCCTAAGCACATTGCCATCATCATGGATGGCAACGGACGGTGGGCAAAATCGCAGGGCCAGATGCGGGTGAAAGGGCATTATGAAGGCGTCGAGTCCGTGCGCGATATCGCCGAAGCGGCTGCCCAGCTAGGGATCAGTCATCTCACGCTCTACACGTTCAGCATGGAAAACTGGCATCGGCCCAGTGCTGAAGTCACCGCGCTCATGGAACTCCTCGTGCGGAGTCTGCGCCGCGAAGTAGCTACGCTGAACAAAAACGATATTGCGCTGCGCGCCATCGGCAACACGAGTATGCTGCCCCGGCGCGCACAGGCCGAGCTGGACGAGGCCATTGCGCAAACGTCGGGCAATACACGTATGACGCTGGCGCTGGCGTTGTCGTACAGCGGGCGCTGGGAGATCGTCAACGCTGCCCGTCAGTTAGCGCAGCAGGCTCAGGCAGGCACGCTCAACCCTGAGGCCATCGACGACTCCATGTTCGGTGCGCACCTGTCCACGCACGGCATGCCCGACCCCGATCTGCTCATCCGAACGGGTGGCGAGCTTCGCGTTTCTAACTTCTTGCTGTGGCAAATCGCGTACGCCGAGATCTACGTCACGGACACCTTTTGGCCTGCCTTCCGGCGCGAAGCGCTCTACGACGCTATCCGCAACTATCAAAACCGTGATCGCCGATTTGGGCGCGTGGACGATCAAGGCTAGGCATTCTGGGCTGCCCACAGGCGCATGGCAACAATAACCGACACGCCAAGGCGTTATTGGGCGGCTTGGGCATCCCAAACTACCAGAAACACCGCCCCTCTCGTCTGGTAGAATCCGCCCTCTTCTCGAAGACACACACAGACAGCGCCACGCGCTTTCGCATGTATCGACATCTCCTTGTATTCGCACTGTTTGCGCTAAGTCTTCCGGGCCTAGCTCTGGCACAAGCACCGGGCCTCACACCCGCTCGGATGGGCGGGACCGTTACGCCCACGCTCACGACGCTAGAGATTCTAGGGATCACGGTGATGGGCGATGTGGATACGGCTACCGAGTCCTTCGTCCTGGCCCGCAGCGGGCTGAGCCAAGGGCAATCCATCACACTCCCCGGCGATAACGCGTTGGCCGAGGCCATCCGCAATATCTATCGCCTGGGGCTCTTCTCCGATGTGCAGATCCTGGAAGAGCGGCGCGTTGGCAACGGGGTGTTCCTCGCCATACAGGTCGAAGAGGTGCCTAAGCTCAACGACTACACCTTCACAGGCATCAAGAAGTCGCACCGCCGTGACCTGGAGAAAGAGGTGCCGCTCATCAAGCGCAGCGCTGTCAAGCCCGATAACATTGAGCGCTCCCGCCAAATCATCACCTCATATTTTGTTGAGAAAGGGCACCCGCTGGTTTCGGTGGAAGCCGAGCGCATGGAAGTGGCTGACGGTGAAATCGATGTCAGGTTCATCGTTGATCGCGGGCCCACCGTCGAGGTCGAGGCCATTGAGATTGAAGGCAACGACAGCGTAAGCGGCCGCAAGCTGCGCAAGCAAATGAAGGGGACCAAGAAGGACGCTTGGTGGCGCTTCTTCAAGAAAGCCAGCTTTGACGAGGCTGAGTTCAACGAGGACAAAGACAACATCCTGGCGTACTACAACGAGCAAGGCTATTTCGATGCGCGGATCGTCTCAGACTCCGTGTACTATCGCGGCCTAGAAGACGGCAAGCCGGAGATGGTGGTCCAGCTGCGCGTAGCCGAGGGGCCGCAGTACCACATCCGAAACATCGAGTGGGAAGGGAATACGCTCTACACCGACGAATTCCTGACGTCCGCGCTAGGCTTGGAAGAAGGGGAGGTGTACAACAGCAAGAAGCTACAGCAGAACCTCTACCAGAACGCCAAGAGCTCTGACGTAAGCAGCCTCTACATGAACCGAGGCTACATGACCTTCCAGGTCGATGACAATATCAACATCGTGGAGGGCGACTCGCTGGATCTGTTCTTCGACGTGTTCGAGGGCGATGTCTACACCATCGGCTCCATTGAGATCGCAGGCAACCGGCAGACGCGTGACCACGTGGTGCGCCGCGAACTGTACACGATCCCGGGGCGCCGCTTCAGCCGCGACGAGATTCAGGAGTCCATCCGCCGGCTGATGCAGCTCAACTACTTCACGCAGGAGTCGCTGGGTGCCGGGCCGGGTGTGGATGTGGACCCTGAGAACAAGCAGGTCAACCTCAGCTACAACCTGGAGGAGAGCGGCAGCAGCCAGCTTCAACTCTCGGGTACGTGGGGGCGTTTTGGCTTGGTGCTGCAACTTGGCTTTGCCTTCAACAACTTCTCCACGCGCGAGCTCTTCCGGGGCGGCCTCAAACGCTTCCCAATCGGCGACGGGCAGCAGCTGTCGATCAACATCCAGACCAACGGCCGCTTCTACCAGCAGTACTCGCTGTCCTTCACCGAGCCTTGGTTCCGCAATAAACCGCAACCCGTTGGGTTCTCAACCTCCTTCTCGCGGATTGCGCGCAACACATTCAGTACGTTCAACACGTTTGAAGACGATGGACGCTACCTCGCCACGCTAACAGGCCGCGTGTTTTACCAGCGGCGCCTGAAGTGGCCCGACGATAAGTTCTCCACCTCGTCCTCCGTGCGCTATCAGTTCTACGACAACAACAACCTCTTCACCACGCTGCCCAACGGCATTAGCCAGGAGCTGGCGCTCATCCAGAGCCTGACGCGTAACTCAACCGATCATCCGTTTTTCCCGACGGCTGGGTCAAAGCTCAACCTCTCGGGTGAGCTCGCGCTACCACTGGGTGACTTCATCCAGTATTTCAAAGGGACGTTCAACACATCGTGGAATATCCCGCTCGCGGCGAACGGCAAGCTGTCAGCTGGCTTCTCCAGCGACTTCGGCTTCATCGCTTCGCTGACGGGCGAAGACGTGGCCTTCGAGCGGTACATCGTGGGGGGATCACCGTTTGAAACGCAAGGGTCGTTCACCTTCTTCGGCGGCGACATCATCTACATGCGTGGCTATCCGGCTGGCGCGCTTGGCCCGCGCTCCAATGGCGAACCACTTGGTGGGCGTATCCTGAACAAGTACACCTCTGAGCTGCGGTTCAACGCGGTGCAGACGCAGCAGCTCTCGGCAGCACCGTACATTTTTATGGACGCTGCCAATACCTGGAACGGCCCGAAAAGCTACAACCCCACGGAGCTCTTCCGCTCGGCGGGGATAGGTACTCGGCTCTTCTTGCCCATATTGGGGATGATTGAACTCACGTACGGCTACAACTTCGACCAGTTCGAAGCGCTGAACAGCCGTCACGACGGTAGCAACCGCTGGTACTTCCAGTTCACGCTCGGCCAGGGCTTCGGGCAGTAAGCGGCATGCGCTGTCTACCGCACATCCTCACAACAGCCATGATTCCTATGTACCGCTTCCTCTGCGCCGCACTTGGCCTTTTGCTCGTCTCACCTACGCTCGTGATGGCGCAGCAGAAAATCGGATACGTCGATTCGGACTATATTCTTGGCTTAATGCCCGAATTTGCCACGATCCAGCAGAATTTGGACCGGATAGCCACGGATTGGGAGGCGGAGCTCAGCACCAAGCGCGCCGAAGTGGACGAGCTGTTTCAGCAATACCAAGCCCGCGAACTGCTCTACGTGGCAGAAGAGCGCCAGCGCAAGCGCGAGGAGATCATCCAGGCCGAAGAAAACCTGGAACGCGACCGCATGCGCTACTTCGGCCCTGAAGGCGAGTTGTTCACGCAACAAGAACAGCTGATGCGTCCCCTGCAAGAGCGCATTCTGACGGCCATCGAAGAAGTCGCTGCCGAAGAGGGCTTCGACTACGTCTTCGACAAGAACGGCGGCGAGGTCCTCTTCCTGTTCGCGCGTCCAGAGCACAACGTGAGCGATCGCGTCCTCGAAAAACTTGGCATCGATCTTGAAAACACACAGCGAGGCAGCCGGTAACCCGTCCACCACAGGTCAGCAGTCTATGTTGGCCAAAAGTTGGGTAGTCTTCATCGAGACCGTCTTGATGGAAACGCCGCTAGCTGCTAAGCTCATTCCCCCAAACGAAACCTAGCGAAAACAACATGTTGAAACGTTTCATCGGAGCCGCGCTCTTCGCCCTGCTGCTGCTACCTACCTTTGCGGTTCAAGCCCAGTCGGTCAAGATTGGCTACGTGGATCCTGAAGTGCTCATTGCCAACATGTCCGAGTACCGGACCGTGCAACAGCAGATCCAGCAGAACTATCAGGAAAAGCAGACGGCCTTAGAGTCGATGGCGCAAGACCTGCAGGAGAAAGTACAGAAGTACCAGAAGCAGCAGCCCCTGCTCTCTGAGGCCACGCGTCAGCAGCGCGAGCAGGAACTCCGGCAACTCGATGGTGAGCTGCAGCAGGCCGCTGCCCGTAGCGACCAAGAGCTCGCGCAGTATGAGCAGCAATTGATGCAGCCCATCATCAGCAAGGTGGAGACTGCCATTAACAACATCGCCCAAGAGAAAGGGCTCGACATCGTGCTGCGCGCTCCAATGATCGTCTACGTCAACGAGAGCACGACGACCAATATCATGCTCGACGTGGCGAAAGCACTAGGCATCGAAGTCGATGAAGCCGCTGCTGACGCGTCCGCTGGAAACTGATTCTCAGGTCTCTTGACTGTCGGTATCAAGGGCGGGCTTCCTTCGAGCGAGGGGAGCCCGCTTTGTATTGGTGCCAAACTTCACGATCACGCACGAACTGCAGTGGTGCGCTGGAGTTGTTGCGCGGGCACCACCCATCAGCGGTGCAGTACAGCATCACATCGCTCCCACCTATGAGTACCGAAACTGTAGCTCCCCGTCATGTGCGACCGCGCCGAGTGACCACGCACACGCTCCACGAGATGAAGCATGCGGGCATTCCCATTGCCATGCTCACGGCGTACGATTATACCAGCGCTCGCATCCTTGATGCATCAGGCGTCGATGTGCTGCTCGTGGGGGACTCCGCATCAAACGTCATGGCAGGTCACGAGACGACCCTGCCCATCACGCTCGATCACATGATCTACCACGCCCAGTGTGTGGTGCGCGCTGTGCAACAGGCGCTCGTGCTGGTGGACCTTCCGTTCGGGTCGTATCAGGGCAACGCTACCGAAGCCTTGAACTCGGCGATCCGCATCATGAAGGAAACTGGTGCGCATGCGGTGAAACTGGAGGGCGGCGAAGCCGTCGCGGACACCATTGCGCGGCTGGTGGCTGCCGGGATTCCCGTGATGGGACACTTGGGCCTGACGCCCCAGAGCATCTACCAGTTCGGTACCTACAAGGTGCGCGCGCGCGAGCAGGACGAAGCCGATCGCTTGCGCGCCGACGCGGAACGGTTGCAGGAAGCAGGCGCCTTTGGCATCGTCCTCGAAAAGATTCCAGCACACTTGGCCGCAGAGGTCTCGGCTAGCCTAGAGGTGCCCACCATTGGTATTGGCGCTGGGAACGGCTGTGACGGTCAAGTGCTGGTCACCCATGATCTGCTCGGGCTAACAGAGGAGTTCAACCCGCGCTTTGTCCGTCGGTATGCATCGCTGGCGCAGACGATCTCAGAGAGCGTGGCTCGTTACGTGACTGACGTCCGCACGCGAGCCTTCCCCGCCGAAGCCGAAAGCTACTCATGACGCCCGACTTTTCGTTTATCCGCGACGACAGCCCTCTCATCCTTGTATGCAACGACGATGGGGTAGATGCGCCGGGTATCATCGCGTTAGCTGAGGCCATCCAGGGACTTGGGCAGTTGGTTGTTGTGGCTCCGGTAGACCAGCAGAGCGCTGTTGGTCATGCCATCAGCATTAGGATGCCACTGCGCGCCCGTCCATGGGCGTTTAAGGCGGATGTGGGGACCGCGCTAGCCGTCACGGGCACACCCGCTGACTGCATTAAGCTGGCGGTCAGCACGCTGCTGCCTCGGAAGCCGGACCTGGTCGTGAGTGGTATCAATCAGGGGCCAAACACCGCGGTAAATGTCATATACTCAGGTACGGTAGCCGCTGCCGTAGAGGCCTCCATTCTAGGGATCGATGCCATCGCCTTCTCGCACTGCCATTGGACAAATGCGGATTACTCAACCTCAAAGCAGGTGGCGCGCAAAATTGTCGATCAGGTGTTGACGAAAGGCTTGCCTAACGGGGTGTGCCTAAACGTTAACATCCCAGCCGTTTCAAGCGCTGAGTTGCGCGGCATGCGGATCACGCGGCAAGCAAGGTCCCGTTGGGAGGAGTCCTTTGATGCGCGTGTGGACCCGTTCGGGCGGCCCTACTATTGGCTGTCAGGGGATTTTGTAGACCTCGACAAGGATGACGCGACTGACCTGCACGCTGTGGAGCAAGCGTATGTGTCCGTAACGCCGATCAGGCACGACCTCACGGCCCACAGCTTTCTAGACGACCTTACGCAGTGGTCACTGTGAGGCATCACTCAGCCGAGAAGCGAGCTATGCGCCCGTTCGGTCCGCCAGCCCACCCGACATCGGCCCCTGCAAAGGCAACCGTCCAGTAGTTCAGCGTGTCCAGCGGTGCCCAGGTGTGACCGCCGTCGTAGGAATAGGCAGACCCTGTTGGTGCTACCGCAACAACCGTAGGTGTGGGCATACCGGGCACGGTGCTGCTGCCATAGACGGAGCCTTTCAGCGGAAACGATGCAGTCAGCTGCCACGTCTTACCGCCGTCCTCGGTGAACGCCACGCTAGGCAAGAGGGTATCGCGACGAGCGTAGTCACCGCCCAGCGCGAGGCCGTGGTCGTGATCCCAGAACGCCAGCGAGTATGTACCTGAACTCGGCGTGTCGCTGGCGAGCGGGGTCCCACTGGCCTGCCACGACTGACCGTAATCGGCGCTGCTGATGATGCGCGTCTCAACCCCTGAGGCGCCCGTGCCGAACCAGACGTGCCCGCCTGGCATGGTAATCAAACAAGTGCCGCTTGACGCAAAGCTGCCTTCGCCCGGAAAAGCATCGGGGACAACGGCAGGGTCGATGCGCGTCCATGTGGCGCCGCCATCAGCTGTCGAGATCAGAATGAACTCGCCGTCCACAGCATCGCTCATGGCAATCCCGCGGTCGGCATCCCAAAAGCTCATGCAGTCGAAGAAGCCATCGGGCTCCTCGTTCATGTATTGTAACGTCCATGTGGTTCCAGCGTCCACCGTCTTGTAGATTCGTGAGGCATCGCCTGTACCGGCACTGAGCAGATACGCCATGTCCGCCGTGATGCCATGCACGTCTCGGAACTCCAGCGAGTCGGCACCCGGCACCACGCCAGCCGTCCACGTGCTACCGCCATTCGTGGTACGCACGAAGGTGCCGCGCTGACCGCTGGCCCACACCACCTGGTCGTCAACAGCATGCATGCCGATGATCAGCGCGTCGGTTCCACTCTCTTGGGCTACCCAGCGCGGGTTCAGCCAGGGGGCTACGTCATCTGGCGTAGATTCCGAATTGACACAACCGGTTGAAAGGAAGAGCAACAGCAGGAGGGCAGAGCGCATGGCACAAGGGGGAAGTAGGTAAGCGAGCACTGCGAAAGTATACGGTGCCTTTGGCAAAACGTGGAAGTAAACGACGATGCCTCTCACCACAAAGCAAGTGGCACCTCCAAAGTAACCTCGATAAAGATACGACGTCCTGAAAAGCGTTGTCCGACCCAAGGAGCAACCAGCGGCATCATGCCCAGGTAAGGAGATGGTCTGATGCGAAGGCCGTCGGTCGACACGGGCACACGATTGCGAATCCATCGGGCAGCCTTGGTCAGGTAGCGGAGTAGGGTCCTTGCCGAAACGGCCATCAACGGCCTGAACGGATGGATACCATTGGCGTATAGGCGCGCTCTCAATACGAACACAGTCCTGTCACCCTGGCATGATCCTGCCCATACACGTCTTCGGATCCTCCGTGCTGCGCGAGCCTGCGCAGACCATCGAGGCAAACACGCCTGAGCTACAGACCCTGATCGATGATATGATCGAGACGATGCACGGTGCAGCGGGCATTGGGCTGGCAGCGCCACAGGTAGGTGAGGCTAAGCGCATCTTCATCATTGACCTCTCACCCATGGAGGAGGAATTTATGGAGGAGGGCATTGAGCTACCGCCCATGCCCATGGTGTTCATCAACCCAGAGATCGTAGAGGAGAGCGACGAAGAGAGCGAGTTTGAAGAAGGCTGCCTGTCGATCCCCGATCTGCGTGAGCGCGTCTGGCGCCCGGTGGGGGTGAAGTTGACCTACCAGGATCGCAACCTGGAACCGCACGAGATCGACGTTGATGGGATGATGGCCCGTGTCATCCAGCACGAGTATGACCACCTGGAAGGCGTGCTCTTCACCGATCTGATCAGCCCCTTGCGCCGACGGTTGTTGCGCCGGCGGTTGCGTGGGATCAGCCAGGGCGACGTTGAAGCGGACTACCCCTTGCACATCCACCCTCAAAAGTAGTTGGAGGGTGAAACACAGCGCCGAGGCGTCGCGTCGTAGTGGAATCGCCTACACGCTGTGAGGGGAGGGCGCGGTTTGCCCTCAATGGCTCATCCGTCGTACCTTTATCCACCCCCACATCTGTACGCTCGCTCGAGCCGGACGGCCCCACCCCCATGCTCGTGCTGCGATTCGTCGTGCGCTCTTGGTTCGCCGTGAGCGCGCTGCTTCGTTAGCCGCATCCCACATACCCACACCCCTGTGCGTTCTCTTCCGTTCGTCCTCGCGCTTGCCGTGGTCACCGTCTCTGCCCACGCTCAGCAGGCCACTCGCGTCCTCCCTCTCGTCCCATACACCGTTCAGAGCGCTCGAACCATCGACGTGCCACACGGCTCAGTTGCGCCACTCACCCTGCGTGGCACCAGCCAAATGGAAGAGGCCTCGTTTGTCGACGAGCGCCCCGAGTTGACAGCCGAAGCGCTACAGGGCGATGTGGCAGTATATGGGCTGGACGATGAACCGCTGACGCAACAGCAGGTCCTGAACCGAATGGCCCGCCTGTACCGCTACCAAGCAAATATCATGGAGGCGCAGGCAACGGGCAATGACGAAAAAGCGATCGATGTCTTCCAACTCGCTATGACCGAGTTGGGCGTTCTGCTGGAGCAGCCCGAGACGCCGTCGGATACCCGCTTCCGGGAACTGTACCGCACCATCGTGACGGAGTACGAGGCCTTTTACGGCGTCGAGTCGGACACGCTCACCTTTCAGCGGGGCGAGATCTTCGAGTTGCGGGCTGAAATGTTTGCCGAGCTGAATGCGGTAGACGAGCCGCTGCTTGAAGACGTCACCTTCCCCAACATCCAGCCGATGCCTACCGAGGTGCCGCTGACGATGAACAGGCTGGTGCAGTCCAGCATCAACTACTTGCTGCGCAGGCCCGACCGCAACATCAACCCGTGGATGCGTCGCTCGGAGACCTACTTCCCGATGATCGAGCAGATCTTCCGCGAGGAGGAGGTCCCCGACGAGCTGAAATACCTGGCGATGATTGAGAGCGGGTTGGTCCCTACCGCCAAGAGTTGGGCACGCGCCGTGGGGATGTGGCAATTCATCGCCGCTACCGGAGGGGCGTATGGTCTCGATGTAGACTCATGGGTGGACGAGCGCCGCGACCCAGAGAAGGCCACGCGCGCGGCGGCTCGGCACTTGCGCGACCTCTATGAGCAGTACGGCAACGACTGGCACCTTGCCATTGCTGGGTACAATTGCAGCCCGCGTTGCATCAAGCGTGGCATCCGGCGTGCTAAGCAAGAGAAAGGAGTGGAGTCGCCCACCTTCTGGGACATCTACGAGTATCTGCCCCGCGAGACGCGCAACTACGTACCCATGTACATCGCTGCCGCGCTGACGGCCTCGAATCCCGAAGCGTTTGGTTTACAGCGCCCGGAGCCGGGCCCACGCTATGAGTACGACTTTGTACCGGTCCGGGGCTCGCTGACGCTGAAGCAGGTGGCCGAGATGGTGAACTCGGATGTTGAAACCATCCAAGCCCTCAATCCTGAGTTGCGCCGCAATGCCATACCGCCCACGCAGGGCGTGTACTACCTGCGTGTGCCGCTGAGCACAGGCAACCAGTTCATGGCGGCGTATCAGCTGCTGCCTGAGGAGCAGAAGCAGCTCGCCCTGGAACACCGCGTACGCCGTGGCGACACGCTGGGTGCGATTGCGCGAAGGTATGGCATTACCGTGTCGCAACTGCGGCGCATGAACAACTTGCGCGGCAGCACCATCCATCCAGGCCAGCAGCTTACCGTGACCTCGGCCCGAGGGACGGGAATCAGCGAGAACGACAAGGTTGAGATCGCGACCTTGCAACCGCAGTCGGTGCAGTATGGCCCCCGCATGATTCGCCCATTGGCCTCTGACATCGACGCTGCCTTGGCTCAGTCAATCGCGCCTCGGTCGTCGTCGAACGTGCGTACGGCCAGCACCACAACTACGGCGGCCTCAACGAGCTCGACATCGGCAGAGCGTGCGGCCAACTCGAATACTCGCGTCACCTATCGCGTTCGCCGAGGCGATACCCTCAACAAAATTGCCCGCCGGTATGGCGTGAGCGTCAGCGACTTGCGCAACTGGAATAGCCTGCGCAGTACACGCATCAACACGGGGCAGCGCCTCTCGATCTACGCCGCCAACCCACCGGCAGCTAGTAGTGCATCGTCCACTACGGGATCTAAGGTCACCTACCGCGTACGCCGCGGTGACACGCTGAGCGAAATTGCCAAGCGGTACGGCGTGCGCGTCAGCGACCTCCGGCGTTGGAACAACCTCTCCAGCAGTCGCATCCGCAGTGGCCAGCGCTTGACCATCGAGCGCAGTGGCAACGCCAGTTCGACTACACCTCAAGCTACTACGTACACCGTTCGCCGCGGCGATTCGCTGTATAGCATCGCCAAAAACCATGGCACCAGCGTCTCCAACATCAAGCGCTGGAATAGCTTGTCCTCGAACCGCATCAAGCCTGGGCAGAAGCTCACGGTGCGGAACTAGGCGAGGAGCGAAGCGATGCACCTGTCCTCTCGGCAGTGGCACAGCCTGCATCAATTTCCGAACAGAGCGCGTAGGTTGATCCTGCGCGCTCTGCTTTTGTGTTGAGGAGGCTTATGCTGAGGAGTTATTGGGTGCTGGTCTGGCGGCACGTAGCACGCCACAAGGCCACTGTAACGGTGAATGTGGTGGGCCTAGCCGTCGGGATGGCTGCATGTGCGATTCTAGCCCTCTACATCCATCATGAGCTGCGCTACGATCAATTCCACGAAGCCGCAGACGAACTCTATCAGGTCTACCTGATGGATGGTGATGGCGGCATGATCGGGTGGAACTTACCTGAGCCCGTTGGCCCCGTACTCCAAGACAACGTGCCCGCTGTGGACGCCATGGCGCGTGTGACCCAGCCCTACGAAGTACTCATCGAGGCGGACGGGCGGCAACTGTACGATGCAGGACTCATCACAGCCGATTCCACGTTTTTCGACCTGTTCTCGCATGCCACACGCCTCGGCAATCTCAGGACAGCCCTACGTCCTGGCACGATTGTGCTGACCCAAACCGCCGCGCTGAAGTTCTTCGGCGAGCGTTCACCGCTGGGGGCAACGTTGCGCACCCTGAGCTTTGACACGACGCTGTATGAAGTCACGGCGGTCATCGACGATCCACCTACGACTACGAGCTTACCGTTTTCGATGGTCGCTTTTCGCCCCGAGATTGGCGGAAATTCGTGGGGAAGCCGGATGGTGAATACGTACGTTCGGCTAAATGACAGCGCCCAGCTGCCGAACGTTCTGGATGCCCTGCCTCCGCTCGTCGAGCGTCAGGTAGAAGCTGGGCTGGGCTCTGGCGAGACGGCACCTGAGCTCGCCCTGGGCCTGTTGCCGATGGCACAGGTGCATCTTAATCCCGACCCCACAGTCGCCTCCTCCCCGCAGCGCAGGCTTGGGGTGTTGGGGTTTGCTGCATTGCTGCTGCTGCTGATTGCCTGCATCAACTACGTGAATCTGACGACAGCGCAAGGGGTGCGCCGGATGCGCGAAGTGGGTGTACGGAAGGCCGTAGGTGCCTATCAAGATCAACTCATGCGGCAGTTTCTCGGGGAGTCTGTAGTTACGACCATCGCTGCAGCAGGGATAGCAGGTGTATTGGTGGTGGCAGCGGTGCCCGCATTCGCCAATGTGGTCCAGGTGCCGCTCACGGCAACGGCGTTCATGGACCCCGCGTGGCTTACAGCCATCGTACTAGCTACGCTTGCGGTCGGCCTGCTGAGTGGGCTGTACCCCGCGCTGATTCTCGCCCGCATTCAGCCCTCCGTGTTATTGAAAGGCCAAGCCGCCGGGCACAGGAAAGCGGCATTGCGCCACAGCTTGGTCGTCGTCCAACTCATCGCGTCGATCACCCTTGTCATCGCAGCTGTTGTGGTCTACAAACAGCTGAGCTACGTGCAAACCCAGCATCTCAACGTGCGAGGGGATCAGGTGGTGGTCGTTAAGCAAGCCTTTCGGATGGAAGGCTACTCGGCATTCCGTAGCGACCTGCTGGCGCAGCCATCCGTGGCACAGGTGACTACAGCGTCGATGCCGGGGCGCGTATGGGCATCGGCGACGTTCCGCAACGATGACGGGGCCGACCAGCGGCTGGCCATGATGTCGGTGGGAGAAGGGTACCTAGAGACGCTCGGCCTCTCGCTAGTCGCCGGTTCGCCCTTCGGTGACCAGCAAGGCATCATCGTGAATGAGACTGCTGTCGCCCGTTTTGAAGTCGCGGACCCAGTGGTCGGGGAGAAGCTAAAGCCGGGTCTCAGAAATGCCATCCTTGGCGTCGTCGAGGATTATCACCTCGAATCGTTCCGCGAGGAGATCTTACCCTTGCAGCTGCAATATAGACCCGATGACGCACAGTCTACCGTGCTCGTGCGGTTGAAAGAGGGGCAGGTGGCAGAGGGATTAAGCGCCATTGATGCGGTGTGGCAGCAGTATATGAACAAGCCGCCACTGTTTGAATTCCTCGACGACATCCTGAACGCGTCGTACACCGCCGACCAGCGTATGGGAAAGCTATTCAGTTGGTTTGCTGTCCTGGCCTCGCTGGTCGCTTGCCTCGGACTTTTGGGGCTCGTCGCGTTTTCCACAGCGCGTAGACAGCGCGAAGTAAGCATCCGCAAAGTGCTGGGCGCCACCACCGGAGACATTGTTGGGCTCATGACGCGTGATTATGCCGCTCTCGTGGCCATTGCCTTTGCGATAGGAGCCCCGCTAGCATTCATCGGCTTACAGCGGTGGCTCGACAGTTTCGCCTACCGAATCGAGGTGAGCGTACTGCTCTTCACAGGCGTCGGCTTCTCCGCCTTGGCGCTGGTCCTGCTGACGGTGAGCATACACGTGGTGCGGGTTGCGCTGAAGAACCCCGTGGAGAGCTTGCGCCACGAATAAATAAGCCCGCTGAGACCTACGCTACGAACGCAGGCCCTGCCAGAGCAGGTGCTACGTCGAGTTGCGGGAGCAAGGCCTCTTCCAGCAAGTCGGCCCACGCGTTCATGTAGCGGATGACGTCCGTGCGTGAGCGGTAGTCCAGAAGCAGCGAGGTGCTGCCGAGGCGGCGCAAGACCATCGGCGAGGAGAGCCGCTCGAGGTGGATGATGTCCTCGGTCGTCATCCCCGCTTGCAGCATGGCATCGAAGATGAGGTGGAGTGGCATCTGCGTGTCGCCGCAGTAGCCTTCGGTCTGCTCTCGCCAGTCGCCAGCGCTTTCGTGCGCAAGCGATTGGATGGCAGTGCTTGAAAGGCCAGTCAGCGTCTGGGCCAGGTGGCCGCAATTGCAGCTACCCATACGGCTCCAGGCGTACGTGGCGCCGTCTTGAAGCGTCAGTGCAGTGGCTCGGAGTGCAGCGATAAGTTCAGGAGTGGGGCGCGTCATAGCAGGTGCGTCGGATTCAGTAAGGTAGACGGGCTAGGACGAGGAGGGCTCCGTAACAGTATCGGACAAGATAAGCCTTATTCGAGCAAGCTGCGAAGCATCCAAGCATTCTTCTCGTGTGTCTGCATGCGCTCCGTGAGCAGGTCTACGGTGGGCTCGTCGTTGGCGTCACCCGCAATGGGCAGCGTCTGGCGCGCGGTCCGCACCACCGTCTCCTGGCCGTGAAGCAGCTTGCGGATCATCTCGGTAGCCGACGGTACCTCGCGCTCATCTTCGATGGAACTGAGTTCGCTGAACTGCGAGAACGATCCTGGGGCATACACGCCCAGCGCGCGAATGCGCTCTGCGATGACGTCGATGCCCTCCGCCATCTCGGTGTATTGCTCCTCGAACATGGCATGGAGCGTGTTGAACATGGGGCCCTCAACGTTCCAGTGAAAGTTGTGCGTTTTGACGTAGAGCGCGTATGTGTCGGCGAGGAGTTTCTTCAAGCCGTTGGCGATTTCGGTACGGGTCGCCTCTGCAATGCCAATGTTAATGTCCATTGAGCGTATTCGTGTTTTGATGCGGTAGGTCAAGAGGTAAACGATGCGAGCTTGACGCGTGTTCAGGCCGCAGTATTACCTCCAAGGAAGGACGTGCCTCAGCGCGAATTCGGACGTAGCTTGTGGCATGAGCAAGTTGCGCACGTACCTGAACGACCACCACTACCCAGCGCTGCTGTGGCGGCGGCCTAGACTGCTGCGCGTCATCCACTGGCTGACGGCCGCGGTCACCTTGCGATCCTGGCACGTGCATCCTGAACTCCGGCGCCTCGCTCGTTCGCTGCCCCCGGGGTTTGTATGGATGGATGCGGGGTGTGGCGCGGGCGAGTTTCTGGTTCCGCTGGCGCATGCGCATCGCACCGCTGCGTTTGTCGGCATCGATCGGAGCGAGCACAACGTGGCGATCGGGCAAGCCTATGCGGAGGCTGCAGGCCGGAGCAACCTCACATACCGAGCGGAATCGTTGGAAGCGTTGCCGGATGTAGAAGCCTTCGACGCGGTTTCTTGCATCGGCGTGCTGCAGTACACGGAAGGACAGGCTGCTGTGGTCAGTCGGCTCGCCCGTAGCTTGCGGCCTGGTGGGGTGCTAGCGCTGTACGTGCCCGTCCACGAAGACCGACTGCTGCCGTTCTTCCGGCGGTGGATGCAGACATACTTCGGCGGGCTGGATTACAACGAGGGGCAGGGCCAACACGGACGCTTCACGCCACGCTCCACGCGAGCGCTCGTGGAGCAAGCAGGCCTACAGATAGAGCGGCAGCGCTCTACATATGGTTTCTTTGGCAAGCTAAACTACGAGACGTACACGTTGTGGCTCCATGCCGCGCAGCGAAGCCCTGTCTGGCTGCAGCCGCTCCTCGTTGCCGTTGGGATTGTGGCTTATCCGCTGTGGTTCATGCTCATGCTGGCCGACATAATACTGCCCATCCGTCGCGGGAACGGTCTGTTGGTGATCGCACGGAAGCCCGCGGCCACCGACGATTAACCCACGGCGAGCGTCCGGGCGAGGTCGGTGCGGTAGGCGAGGATGGCTGGGATGATGGCGGCTACGAGCCCAACGCCTAGCGCAAGCAGGATCAGCTGCCCTTCTTCCGGTGTCCACGTCCAACCCGTTAGGCTCATCTGGCGTGCTTGCTCGAGGCTTTGCCCCAGCAGCTCGGTAGCCACGTGCCCAAGGAAGAGGCCCAAGATTAAGCCCAGGCTGACCATGATCAGGCTTTCGAGCAGTACGTGTGCCACCAGCTTGAAGCGTGAAGCGCCGAGGCTGCGCATCACCGCGAGGTCGTACTTCCGGTCCTGCAACGCATTCCACAGGGCGATGAACACGCCAAGCGTAGAGGCAAGGATGAGCAGGTAGGCAAAATTACGGATCGCGTCGAGTCCCACGCCGAGTAGCGTGAGCAGGCGTGCAGTTTCCAACGCAGGCGATGCGGCCTGGAGGTTGGTCTGGGAGTTAACGAACCGCGGGAACATGGCGGCGGCAATCGGTGAGTTGTACTGGACGAGGACCGACGTGTAATCGCGCTGCGATTCTTGTGGGCCGCCCATGCCTGGGAATCCTGGACCAGGGGAGGCATCGGCAGCTGCTTCGTCGCCGTGTGCGTGATCATCGTCGTGGCTATGCCCATCGTCGTGCGCATGGTCATCGTCACCATGGGCGTGGTCGTCGTCGTGTGTGTGGCTGTCCTCGTCGTGGTCGTGATCGTCCCCCGTTGGGTGGGAGCCGTGCAGTGCCCACATGGACTCGACGGCGGTCAACACCAGCCTGTCGAGCACCGTGCTGGAGGGTTCCAGAATGCCCACGACACGAAGTGGGGTTTCAGCATGCGCCTCGCCATCCATGCTGAACCCATGATTAGTCACCAGCTCATCGCCTAAGGTCAGCCCTTGCTCAGTCGCCACCCAGTGCCCGACGACAGCGTCAAGCGTTCGGTCCCACAAGTTGCCCTCGGCCAATGTAGCCCCGTAAAGGTCCACGTAATCAGCGGTCGTACCAACGATGCGGTAACCGCGATAGTTGTCGCCGAGAGCTAAGGGGATACCGCTCCTGATCTGCGGATTGCGTAGGAGCGTTTCTACTTCATCCACGGGAATGTTACCGGGCGCCACATCGAGATGGTAGATGCTGGAAAGTACCAACTGCAGTGGGCTGCCTTTGGCGCCGACCACCAGATCGATGCCTTGACCGTTTTTGGTGAGGCTCTCTTCGGCTTGAGTGCTGAAGAGGAGCAACACCACAATAGTGGCAATCCCGATGGCGAGCAGCAGCACGTTGAGAAACGTAGTCAGCTTGCGCTTGCGGAGGTAGGAGAGGCTGAGCGACAGGAGGTTCATGCCAAGAAGAACGATGCGAAGGGTGGATGTGGGGGGTGTTGTAGCGAGACGCTTCGTCAATCGACGAGGAGCGCTTGCGGGGTCTGCAGGGTCAGGTGGTGTGGAAAGTGCGGCTTGATGCGCTGATCGTGCGTAGCCACCACGAGCGTGGCCTTGTTGATCTCGGCCTGTGCCTTCAGCAAGTCGATCACCTGGGTGCTTCGGAGGTCGTCCAACGCCGAGGTAGGTTCATCGGCCAAGATGATCTTGGGCTCGTTGACCACCGCGCGTCCAATGGCGACGCGCTGCTGCTGCCCCAGGCTCAGCTCGTCGGGGTAGGCGTTGGCCTTCTCGCCGATGTCGAGGCTGTCTAGTACGGCTTGCACGCGCGCTCGGTCTTGCGGTAAGCCAGCCATGTACTGCGCGGCCAGCAGGTTCTGCGTGACGTTCAGCGTCCGAAGCAGGTGCAGCTGCTGGAAGATGATGCCGATGTTGCGTCCGCGAAACTGGTCGAGGGCGGAGCCGCTGAGGTCGCCCAGCTCTTGACCAGCTACGGAGACGGTGCCCTCCGTCGGTTGCTGCAGGCCGCCCATGATGTGGAGCAGCGTCGACTTGCCGCTACCTGAGTTGCCCTGAAGCATCCAATGCTCGCCCTGTTGACCACGAAAGAAGGGGAGGTCAAGGACAAGAGCAGCACCATACTGATGGCGGATTTTGGCGAGTGCGAACATGGCGTCTGGCAGCGTGAGTAGAGTCTCATTTCAAAACCCCGGCCTGCGTCGATTGTTCGAGGGAAGTCGAGTGCTGAGCGGCTGACGCAGCAGCTACATTCGCCACCGTAGTTGCAGCCGCGCCTCGCGCAGCACATTACCGTCGACCTCATCCAAGCTAGAACCGATGGTTTCGCGGTCTTCGAAGCGTGTCACGCCGTACTTGGCCTCCAACTGCAGGGATTCAATCGGTTGCCAGCGCAGGAGCACGTACGCGCGCTGCCCACGCCCAGAGAAGGCGGGTACGGAGAACGTGTACAGCAAGTCGTACTCGTAGGTGTAGAGCCGCGCGTCGAAGTCTTCCGTGTCGAAGAACGCGAGGCGGCCGTCCAGGCGCAGCGCGGGGATGGGGGAGAAGCGCGCCTCTTGGTAGATGAGCACGCCCGTTGAGGTCTCGCCGAGTTCACTGTAGCGTGACCACTCAGCCCGGGCACGCACCCGCAGCCTCCGGTTGAACTGGTAGTCGCCGTGCAGCCGGAAGGATTGGCGGGTAGCGTCCAGCAAGCTCTCGGTGATGCGGCCGCGCTGTTCTACGTCGCGGCCTTCCTCGCGCGTCTCTGTGCGGCCCTGGGCGTACCATAAGAGCCACCGCCGCGGGCGATGCTCCACACGGAGGAGGGCGTCCCAGCCACGGCTGGGGTAGAGCGTCCCGAAGCGCGCCCACGGAAAGCGGTACTGGTCGCGGTAGGCGTGGATGGTCCACGCACGGCTGGGCTGGACGCGCAGCCCCACGTAGACGCCACGCTCATTCTGTGTGGCGCCGTTGCGCTCACCGAACGCAAAGCTATGCAGCGCCGCGAAGTCACGGGGATACGAGCGGCCGAGTACAGTGAGATCCACCGTCCGGGCGAGGTCGAGCTGCGCGCCGCCCACGGCGGCGGTTGCGCCGTTGCGGATGCGGCTCACTTCGCCGAAGAGCAGCGCGGTGGGAAAGTAGTACTGCCCGTATACGCCTACGGCACTGGCCGCATCGCCAGCGAAGCCAAAACGCTGAAACGCTTGGCTGCCCGGCTGCACGCGGTCGGCGAAGCGACTCTGGTAGCCGACCGTGCCGATCCTCAAGGCGTCGCCCTGGTATTCCACCTGCCCGCCCACCAGCGTCTCCTCGAGCGCGTCCCGACGGCTCACTTCAGTGAGGGTGCGGTGGAGCCCGGTCTCGTTGAAGCCGCTGAAGACGAGTGCGGTGGCCGTCGAGTCGAGGCGTGTGTCGGTGAACGATGCGTCCAGTTGCCTCCGCGACGCAAACGCCGATACCACAAGGTCCGGCGTGACGTAGACCGAGGCCGCGGCGCCACGGAAGAACCGGTTCTCGTCCGACGAGCCGTACGGCGTGGGGCCGCGCCCGCGGCGTACCATCGGCGTCGTGGTGGCTGCGCCCTTGCCGAAGCCCGTGCCGCGCCAGAGCGTCAGGCCCTGCCCAGCGGTGACCACGTAATCGCCGAGGATGAGCGTTTTGAGACGTCCGCGGTTGCCGATCATCAGATGCGCCGAGGCGAAGTCGTAGCCGAACTGCTGTTGGGCTGGATTCCAGGCGTAGGCCTCGCCTGGATCCTTGTCGAGCGTCACATTGAGCGAGAAGTACCGTCGTTCGCTGATGCGGAGCCGCGTGTAGAGTCGCTCAGGCGTGCCGAGGTACGTCGTGCGCGTCGTGTCGTCGTCGTAGCCACGGCCTAACGTCAGGCGGCGTGTGTAGCGTTGGATCACGTCGTAGCGGAGGTCGCGCAGCACCTGCCGCAGCGGTGGTGCTTGCGGGAAGAGGCTGGCCCGCTGCCGCTCGGGCGCCAACGCCTCGCCGATGCGCAGGTAGGGCCGCAACGCAAAGAACAGATCGCCGTCGATGCCGTCTACCTGCTGAAGTTCGGGAATCGACAGGAAGCGCCCTTGGGTCGTTCGGTAGACGACGATTCGCTGTGCGAGCAGTGGCGAGATCAGCGGGATGCTGGCGAAGTCGTCGGCGCTGGCGGTGTTGACGTCCAGCGGGTTGTCGCGGAGCGATGCGAGCAGGTCGGCCAACTCCTCCGGGTCGGCTAGCTCATCCTCGACGCCCTCCAACAGATCCTCGACTTCATTCTCGACGGAGAGCGTGTCGGTGGCTTGCCCAAACGCCGAGAGCGTGGGGAGCACGAGGAGCAGAGCAGCGACGAGCCAACGCATGAGCGCTCACCACATCACGGACAGCGCCAGCGCTGGCGACCATCCCAGGTCTTCGTGGAAGCTGCCCGCTACATCTGCATGGAGCGCAGCGAGCCGCACGCCCAGGCCTGCGCTGTACTGCACGGGCTCGGTCGTGAACCCCGTCCGCAGGGCGATGAGCTCCAACGGGCTGAACTCGACGCCGCCGCGCACCGCGAGCGGAAACCGCGCCTCCTTGTATGCATCGACCAGCAGGAGCACCTGCTCCGAGGCCGTGTAGGCCAGTCCCACGCTCAGCGAACGCTCTAAGCCCACCTCGTTGGTGAAGCTCGGGCCATTGAGGTTGCGGGCCTGGGCGCCCACCGCCACATTCTCGACGACCTCCGTCATCCATCCGAACCCGATGCCCAGCGTTGACGCTGCGCCATAACTGGGTATCGACAGCGTGTAATAGTCTAGCGTGAGACCTACATGAAAGGCCCGCCTTGTGCCAAGGGAGAGCGCCCGGCTGTAGCCCAACGTAAAGCGGTTCTCGCGGTAGTCCTCAAACCCGAACGTTCGTCCGCCGAGCGCCACGTGGCCGAATGCCGTGGGCAGGATGGCATCAAACGTGCCCAGCCGCAACTCGCTCAAGCCAAACGCCTGCGACGTGAAGAGGGAGACGGTGCGTTGCTCCGTGAGGCTGAACGAGGCCGGGTTGCCCATCGTGCTCCCTGTGCCTGCCATCGCGGACACCGCGCCGCCCAGCGCCACGGCCCGCGCTCCGGTTTCATCCGTCTGCGCGTGGGCCACGGCGTGTGTGCCAAAGCACATCAGAACAACAAGCCACCATCGTTTAGTCATGCCAGAATAAACGACGGGCGACGATAAGCAACAAGCCTGAATACGGACCTGCGCTGACAAAACCCGGGCGTGACCCTTCGGCCCAGGCTACAGACGCCGCGTATTCGCTTTCGCAAGCTTCCCCGTTGGCGTACTTTCCCCGAAAATCAGGATATCCGATGTCGATGGAACCCTTTTACTTGCAACGCACGCACGCTGGATGGATCGAGGTGGTGTGCGGGTCGATGTTTAGTGGGAAGACCGAAGAGTTGATCCGCCGCCTCCGCCGCGCCAAGATCGCCAAGCAGCGCGTTGAGATCTTCAAGCCCTCGGTGGATGTGCGGTACAGCGAAGAAGAGGTCGTCTCGCACGATGAGAACGCCATCGCGTCCACGCCTGTACACACGGCCTCGCAGATCCTGCTGATGAGCGCAGGCGCCGATGTGATTGGTATTGACGAGGCGCAGTTCTTCGATGGCACCTTGGTTGAGGTCGTGCAGGAGTTGGCGCGGCAGGGGAAGCGCGTAATCATTGCCGGGCTCGATCAAGATTACCTGGGCCGCCCCTTCGAGCCCTTGCCCGCGTTGATGGCCGTAGCCGAGTACGTGACCAAGTTGCACGCGGTCTGCGTGGTGTGTGGCGCACCCGCCAACCATTCGCAGCGGTTGGTCCAAGGCAACGAACAAGTGCTTCTGGGAGCGACAGAGGTCTACGAACCGCGCTGCCGCCGCTGCTTCAAGCCTGAGGCCGTCCCAACGGTCGTTACAGCAGAGTCCGTGCAAGCCGAGTAAACAGCGCCATGGGCTGTAACGAATCGGCTGGGCCTACGTAGGGGGATAGGTCTCTTTCTCCTCAACGCAACCCTCCCCGCGTTATGCACCAGGAAAGCACCCTCCATGCCAAAGCAGATCTTGGCAAACGTTTTATTGCCAAGCTCATCGATAGTCTGATCGCCGCCGCCCTCGGCGTGGTCGTCGCGTCATTTTCGGCGACACTAGGCGGCATCGCCGGATCGGTGTACCTCCTCGTGCGCGACGGCCTCGAATTTGACTTCATGAACCAGCGCTCGATTGGCAAGCACGTGATGGGGCTGCGCGTGGTACGCTTGGATGGAGCACCGATGGACATCGAGACCTCGATGCAGCGCAACTGGATGTGGGCCGTGGGGGGCTTGCTCCCCGCTACCATGTTCGCCAATGGTTTTTTGGGTGCAGCTGCGACGGTCATACTCGTGGTGGTGATCATTGGGGAATACTACCGAGTGGTCACCGATCCTGCGGGCCGTCGCTGGGGCGACGAACTGGCCAAGACGCAGGTCGTCGAAGCATAGTGACCCGATGGGTGTGCTACAGACCTGCGCGGTACAGCAATTCACGAGCTGAACATCTTGCGGTCGGGAAGGGCGGCGGCTATGTTGGGGGACGATCCCCATCCTACTGAGCATCCCGAGTTCAGTCCGCCTCGCATTACCATGGCCGAACAGCGCTACCTCGTAACCGCTCGCAAGTACCGCCCCCAACGCTTCGACGAGTTGGTCGCGCAAGAGCACGTGAGCGGGACCCTAAAGAACGCAATTCGCATGGACCGGCTGGCCCATGCCTATCTCTTCAGCGGGCCGCGTGGCGTCGGCAAGACGACCGCCGCCCGTATCCTGGCTAAGGCGATTAATTGCACCACACCGGCGCACGAGCGGGACGATCAGGCGGAGCCATGCCGGCAGTGCGAGTCGTGCCGTTCGTTCGAAGAGGGGCGGAGCCTGAACATCATTGAGATTGATGCGGCCTCGAATAACAAGGTCGAGGACATCCGCGATCTGCGCGAGACGGTGCGCATCCCGCCGCAAGGCAGCAAGAAGAAGGTCTACATCGTCGATGAGGTCCACATGCTGTCCAACTCGGCCTTCAACGCGCTTCTGAAGACGCTGGAGGAGCCGCCGCCGTACGTGCTGTTCATCTTTGCGACCACCGAGCCACATAAGGTACTGCCTACCATCCTCTCGCGGTGTCAACGCTTCGACTTCCGCCGCATCCCCGTTCCGCAGATCATCGAGCGGCTGCACGGCATCACCGCCCAGGAGGGCATCACCGCTGATGAAGCCTCGCTGATGCTCATCGCGCGTAAGGGTGACGGGGCGCTCCGCGATGCGCTCTCGGCCTTTGACCAAGCTGTGTCGCTGTGTGGCACCACCCTGGAGTATGCCGAGCTAGCCCAGGCGATGGGCGTCGTCGATGCCGATATGTTCTTCGCCTTGACCGATCAGGTGCGGCTGCGCTCTGCGGCAGGCATGCTCGGCCTCATTGATCGCGTCGTGCGGGAGGGGCTTGATCTGCAAGAGCTGCTGGTCGGCTTGAGCGAACACCTGCGCAATATGATGGTGGCGCTGACGATGCCTGATACTTCGCTCATCGAAGCTGCCGCAGCTACACAGGAACGCTACGCCAACGAGGCCACAGCCTTCACCGAGGGGATGCTACTCCGGCTCATGATGGTCGCCGCCGACACCGAGGAGGCCATCAAGAACAGCACCCAACCGCGCCTCAAGCTGGAGTTGGGGCTGCTGAAGATGATTGCCCTTAGCCAAGGCGATGATCTGAGAACGGCCTTGGAGCGCTTGGCGCGCATCGAGGCCGAGGTGAAACGAGGTGCTGTAACGATTACAATGCCCGAGCAGGAGCCTCAACGGGCAGCTGACCCGCCGGCTGCTCCAACTCGACCTCAGGTGGAGCCAATGAAAGCGGCCCTCGCAGTGGCGCGTCCTGATGCGGCGCGGCCTCACGTCCCCGAGGCTGCGCCTCAGCCTATGCGCGCAGAACAGCCCGCGCCCATGACACAGGCTGCAGGTCCTGCCGACGTCGAGACCCCCCCCTCAGCTACAGCTACAGAAACCGAGCCTGCTCTGTCCTCCACCGATGAGGCTACACCTCCGCCAGTTGTTGTAGCTCAAGACGAGCCTAGCGATGAGTCTGGCTTACCACCGGATCCCATTCCCGGCCCATCCACGCCGTCGCCATCATCCACTACATCGGCACCGCAGACTGAGCCTGCGGCCACGGCCCCTGCGCCGAGTGGCACGCTCGGGCTATTCGGCCCTCCGGCGCTCAAACGCAAGCCCCGGCGTGGACCGAAAGCATCGGTCGGCGGCGACGGCCAAGCAGCTGCGGCACAGCCCGACGTGGATCTTGCCGTCGCCGATCCGTTGGAAGAGGCTACCCTGACCACGCACGTGCGTATGGCTGACGGCGTATGGCAACGCGCCATCGACGACATCCGAGGCGAGCGTATTCACGTGGGAGCGCTGCTGCAGAACGTGCAGGTGGATCGCATTGCGGGCACCGTGCTGTACTTATCGGTCCCAGACGTTTTCCATCGGCGCATGCTGATGACACAGCACGACTACCTCATCGGTAAGCTCAGTGCTGCGGTGGGCGTTGACTTACAGCGTCTGCAGTTCACTGTTCATGCGGCGCCGTCGCACGACACGAACGTGAGTGATCACAAGCGGCTGGATCCGGCTACCTACATGAAGCGCCTTCGTGAACAGGACCCAACAGTGCAAGCGCTCTTCGACCTGTTTGGCGGCGAGATCGTGTACTAGCGATCCGGTGCGTTACAGCTGGGAAACATCTGACGCAAGTCAGTAACGATTCATGTGGGGCTGAGACCTCTCCCTACGTGCTGGTGTAGCAGGTCGCGTCTCTTCCTCCCCAAATCACCAGCTGCGGGAATGCACCGGATGCCACGCATCGAAACCCTACCGCTTTTTCCCCTGAAACTGGTGCTGTTTCCTGGGGAGGAGCTACCGCTCCACATCTTCGAGCCCCGGTACAAAGCGATGACTAACTGGTGCCTCGAAGAAGAGCAGCCGTTCGGCATCGTGCAGTTTGTGGATGGGCGCATGGCCAAAGTCGGTTGCACCGCGGCCATATCGAAGGTCTTGCAGGTCCACAACGACGGCCGCATGGATATTGTGGTCGAGGGAGGCGATCGGTTCCGCGTGTTGAAGGTCGACAAGGACAAGCCCTATCTGGTGGGCCATGTGGAGCCGTACGAGATGCCCGAAGCGCAAGAAGCGCCGATGAACGGCCATGTTAACCGACTCATTGCGCTGCACCAGCGGCTGTTGGAGCGTGCCGGGCGGCCGCAGCGACACCTTTTCTATGAGCAAGCGCAACCCCTCTCGTTTGCACTGGCACACAACGTAGGCCTGGAGCCCAGCGAGAAACAAAAGCTGCTGGAGATGCCGGGGGAACGCGAGCGTGTGGCCTTTCTCATGGAGCATATCGAACAACTGCTTGGCGAAATCGAACGGGTGGAGGCCATCCGGCGTAAAGTGCAGTCCAACGGACACTTTCGCGACTTTCCGCCTCCATTGCCCTCTGCATGACCCGTATCGGCCCTTACGAACTCCACGCTATCGAAACAGGCAGGTTTGCGCTCGATGGCGGTGCCATGTTCGGTATCGTACCTAAGCCCCTGTGGGCACGCACCATCGTTCCCGATGACAAAAACCGCATCCCTATGCATATGCGGTGCCTCCTGCTGATCGGGGCTGGGCGGGTAATCCTGATCGACAACGGCTTGGGTGATAAGTACGACGCCAAGTTTGCTTCGATCTACGCGGTCGATCAGCAAACACACAACCTTGAGCGATCCCTTGCCCAAGCGGGCGTCCATCCTAACGACGTGACGGACCTCATCCTAACGCACCTACACTTTGATCATTGCGGCGGCACAACGCGGCGTGTTGGTGATCGACTGCAGATGGTCTTTCAGCATGCTACGATCCATGTCCAACGCGACCAGTGGGAGTGGGCAGCAACGCCCAACGTGCGCGAGCAAGCGTCATTCCTGAAAGAAAACCTTGACCCCATCAACGCCTCAGGCCAGCTAAACCTGCTCGACGGGGTGACGACGCTCTTCGATGGGATAACGGTTGAGCCGGTGCAGGGGCATACGCGTGGACAGCAACTGGTGCATATCGGCAGCGAACGCGAGCGCTTGGTCTATGTGGCCGACCTTTTGCCTACGCACGCTCACCTCCGCCCCGCGTGGAATATGGCCTACGATCTGTGGCCGATGACCACGATTTCCGAGAAAGCGGACTTCCTGCAGCGCGCTGTCGAAGGGAACTGGTCCTTATTCTTCGAGCATGATGCGGCTGTGGAAGTTGCTGATGTGAAGGTAACGGATCGGGGCATCGTTACGCACAGGCACCGCACGCTAGCGGATGGGTAGCAATGACCACGCCCTGGGTAATCGGTACCGCTCGCGTACTGGACCCAATGGGAGGTATCCCACCAAACGCTGGCACAAAGGGGTGGGCACAGTTGTTGAATGAGTTTTTCGCTCGCCCGCATCTGCTCACCCTCGGTCTCATTCGGTAATGCACCAACGTAGCATGAATTTCATGGTGGTCGCCCAAGACGAGGCCCGAGGTGCTTCTCTCAGTGGTCGTGTAGAGGCGGCGTTGCCTACAGCTAACGCTACGGTAGTGCTCTCGGCAGCTGAGGCGCACGTGTTTCTCTCGGCCAGTACGTTTGATGCCGTTCTCTTGGCTCCCGGCGTGTCTGCAGCCTGGGATGACGAGACCTTCGATGCTCTCATAAAACAGTGGGCCGATAGCGTGCCTTTGGTTCTCGTCACCGCCGTGGCAAACACACGCACGGTCGTTGAGGCGCTCAGGGGAGGGTTTGTCGATGTGCTTGATCGAAGCGATCTGAGCCGGAGCCCACAAGAGCTTGGCATGCGAATGCTGGCTGCTATGCAGCAACGCGCAACAAGGGGCGACAGTCACTCCGCGTCTACGCTGGACCGGCTGACTGAAATACGTGCAAAAGCGTCCAAAGTCTACCACGACGTGAACAACCCGTTGGCAATCATCTCCGGCAACGCCCAGCTCTTCCTCGAACTGAGCAGCATCTTGGGCGCCGATGAGGACCTCGTGCAGCCCGTGCGTGACATCGACGCGGCAAGCGCACGGATGGCCGAGCTCTTGCGCGGCCTCATTGACATCAAGCAGCTAGCCTCAGCGGAAACCGTTACAGAACGCGCGTAACGGCCGATACCATTAGGTGTACACAGCGTCTGCCGGGTACATAAGGCAGTGCCAAAAACAATGACCCGCGAAAAGCGCAACAAGAACAGCTAGACGCGGTTTACGGCCTTGAGTTAGCCACACGGCGTAGCTACCTTCCATCCACACTTCACTAGTTCCGGCGCCTATCGGCAGAGCTGTTACGATTCTTGCTACCTATCAAGGCTGACACCAGTCTTTCGCGCAGCAGCAGTCTATTCACCAACAGCTATGGCACTCTCCACATGACGTGGTCGGCGCGACTTGGTCTTCTCTCTATCCTGCTCCTCAGCGCGTGGCGTGCTGATGCCCAGGTAGTGCAGTGGGTTAAGGGCACACAGCCCGGTACGTTCGTCTTTGAAGCCACCTGGAGTCAGTCCCTTCAGGCCGCGGTAGACAGCGCGGGCCTCAAGGTCTTGGATGACGATGCGATCTGGCGCCTCGCGGAAGGTAGCTTCACCGCGAGCCACATGGTGTACGTAGGCACAGCAACGCCCCAAGTGGAGGTCATCAGTGCTTCCTACGACGAGGTCGACCTACCCGCGGCTGCCCTGACACTGCCCATGGATCAGCGTACCGAAGTGGTGGGCGTTGGCACGTATCGCAAGCAGCAGGTAGGTACGTTGGTATGGCGTACCGTGCAGTACGACGTGGCCACCCAGCGCCTGCGCCGCTACCGCCGTGCCGTGGTTCGGGTCAGTGGATTAGCCACTGGAGACCAGAGAGCCCGCCGCGTCGCATCCGCCAAAGCCTTTAGCCCGAATCCGCACCTGCAGGTTACCGAGAGCGTGCTGTCGCGCGGTACGGTGTTCAAGTATCCCGTCACGGAAGAAGGCATCTACCGTATCGATCGCGCCTTCCTGTCGGCCCTGCCCGGTATCAACCCCGACGCCATCGACCCAGCACGCGTGCAAGTATTTGGTAATGGCGGAAAGCCGTTGCCTGCGTTGAATAGCGACCCCCGCTACGCCGATCTAGCCGAGAACCCCGTGCTGGTACAAGGCGATGGCGACGGCAGCTTTGGCAACAACGATGCCGTCTGGTTCTACGGCGCCTCGCCCACCTCCTGGACATACCTCGATGCGGAGAACCGGTGGCAGCATACGACCCATCCCTTTGCTGACACCAACTACTACTTCATTCGCATCGACGAGGCGATGGCGAAGACGGCCGAGGTGGTGCCGTATCCCGGCTGGACCGATGCAGCCGTACAGTCAGAAGTGCCGGGGCGTTTCGTCGCTGAGTTCGACGAGGTCATGTGGAGCCGGGAGCACGGCTCAGGCCACACATGGGTCAGCCGCGTCCTGAACAGTACGCAGCGCCGCCGTGAACTGCTTGAAGACCAAGCACTGACGGGCTTCGATGGGGGCGCCGTGGAGTATCGCGTACGCCTGGGCATTCAGTCCAACCCGCGCTCGTCGCTCAACTTCTCCTCGAACGGTCAGTTTTTGTTCGAGGAGCGTGCGGCGAGGCTCATCAGCCAGTTGGATGTAGACGCGCCGATCGCGTCAGCCTCCGTAGCTACCTTTGCACAAACGGTGAGCAGCAATGCGTTGAACCTCACGGTTGAACTCCCCGCTGGTGCCGGAACTGCACAAGCCGCTGTGGACTGGGTCCAGGTGTTCTACCCGCAGCAGCTGCGCGCTGAGGCCAACGTGCTGCGTTTCGCGTTTCCCGTAACGGAGGAGCGGTTGACCTTTGACCTGTCGGGGTTCTCGGCACCGCCTATCGTCCTCGACATTACCGAGCCTCACGCCATTCGTGCGCTGGGCGTGCAGGCACAAGGAGCAACCTATCGCGTGCAGGCCGAGCGTGGCCTCCAATCCCAGCGCGAGTTCATCGCCTTCGTGCCCTCGGCAGCTATCGCGACGTCGGCTGCGTTAGCACGGCCTGTGGGCGCGCAAAACCTCCACGGCGTACAGAGCTACCCCGACTTGGTCATCGTAGCCCCCGAGCC
>JBCDJT010000012.1:0-61294 GCA_038747545.1 Bacteroidota bacterium | reverse complement strand
TTTTTGTTTATGCCGGTGGCGTGAGGATTCTGTTAACGATCCTGTCTTGTCGCAATCACTGGCACCCTATATCGGTCTTGACGCGATTATACGGAGGTTGTGGGCAAATGTTTACCGGAATTGTGCGCGAAATCGGGCAAGCCGCGAAGTTTGTCGGTCTGTTCACCCCAGCGGGTCGGCTCCTCGTCCAACAGCTAGACCTTGGGGAGGCCGTCCACGAAGTCGGATACGTACCGCATCGGGAGGTCCGTGCGTATCTCGCTGAGGCCAACGTACTATGGCTGATCATCGGGCAGCGGCCGGGCGCACACGCCATCTCTACAGGCAAACTCTTCGAATACATGGGCACGCGGAAGCCCATCCTCGGTCTGGTCCCAGACGGTGTAGCGGCTGACACGCTACATGCGTACGGCAACGCGGAAATCGTTTCGCCCAACGATATCGAGATGATCGCCGACGCCATCGTTCAGTACGTAGAAGCATGGCGGGGAAAAGCATTGGGATGGGCAAACGATGACGCTGTGGCTGCGTACGATCGGCGGGAAAGTGCGAAGCGTATGGCGAAATGGTTGGATGATGTGGTCTAGGACGCGGACTCTCGTCGGATTGATTGTTGGCACCTTCTGGTGGGGGCTCGGCTTATCGACCGCCGAGGCACAAGTCTCAGTCATTGTGGAGGCGGAGTCTGGCACGTCAGTCCAACAGTGGCTGAGTGGGGCCGCAAGTAAAGCCGACCTCGCCATCCCAGAGGCCCTCAGCGCCGGGGTCGTAGACCGTGATCCCATCGCACTCAAACAGCAACAACGCCGTTGGCAAAATGTGTTCGTCCTCTCGTTTGCGGACACCGCTGCGGCAACGCGTGCCTTGGCAGCCTATCAAGCCCGCGCCGACATTAAGTACGCCCAGCCGAACTACACGCGCCGCCTTGATGGCTACAGGGCAGTGGAGCAGCACAATGATCCACTCCTTGACAGCTTGCATCACCTCGTTGACATCCGTGCGATAGAGGCTTGGCGTATCACGCAAGGCGTCGCTACGGTGCGGGTAGGCGTGATCGACACCGGCGTGTGGGCTGAACATCCAGACTTGGCGGGACAGTTTGCCATCAACGACGACGAAGATCTGAATGGCAACGGACGGCTTGACCCAGACGATCTCAACGGTATCGACGATGACCAAAACGGATTGGTTGACGACGTAATGGGTTACGACTTCGTGGATCGGTTCGCAGCGGTAGAGGAAGGCGATTACCGAGACCCGGATCCCTTTCCGTACGAGGACAACGTGCTGGGCGGTGGGCGAGGCCACGGAACCACGGTGGCGGGCGTGATCGCGGCGGCGGGTGACAATGGTGTCGGCGTCGTCGGCGTGGCGCCAAACGTGCGGCTCGTGCCCCTGCGCGCCTTCGGAGCGGACGGCACTGCCGAAGACGACGACATCGCCCGCGCCATCATTTACGCTGCCGATATGGGCATCGACGTGCTGAATCTCTCCTTTGGCGATGTGTACGATGCGCGCCTGCTACGGGACGCGATTGAGTATGCAGCCAGTCGAGGTGTGGTGATGGTGGCTTCGGCGGGGAATAGCGGTGGGGATGCGCCACACTACCCATCCGACTACCCCGACGTACTATCCGTGGCATGGCTGACGGCCGGCCAACTCGGGTCGCGGGCTACGCACGGCATTGGCGTTGACCTCGGCGCACCCGGCTCGGGTATATACACAACTATGCTCCCGCTCAATGCCGACGCACCAGATGCACGGCAGTACGGCCGCCGCAGCGGCTCCTCGGTAGCCGCTCCCCAGGTGGCAGCAGCAGCGGCCTTACTACGCTCCGTGGACCCAGCGCTCACCGTCGCATCTATTCGGTCGATTCTGACGAGTACCGCACAAGACATTGAGGCGGAAGGGTGGGACCACGAAACGGGTGCAGGCTTGCTCAACGTCTCGCAAGCGCTTCGCCGCGTACTCCCGGCGCGTGTGGAGATTGCTAACCCTCGACACAACACCGGTGTGTCAGGCAGCGAAGTCCCCGTCATCGGCACGGTTGTTCACCCTGAGCTGCGCGGGTACGCGCTTAGTTATGCCGAGGGCACTGAGGACCTGAATGCGGCGAGCTGGTCGCCAATTCTGGAAGAGACCGAGCAAACTGTGTTTAATGAGCAGCTGGCGGTTTGGGACATCCGTGAGTTGTCTGAAGGTACCTTCACGCTTCGCCTAACGGCCCACTTGCGGAACGGGCGCACAGTTGAGGATCGACGACGCATCACGATCGACCGAACACCACCAGTCATGGAGGAGGTGGCATTTGCGCAAGCCTTGGTGGATGGCAAGCCGGGCATCGCCGTGTCCTTACGGAGCGATGACAATATCGACGTCTCCCTCACGATTCAAGCTCGATCTGATCGCCGAACGTTCCACGTGATGGGCGACCGTGCGGCACGGAACGTTGTGGTGTCGTGCTGTGAACAAGCAGCGCTTGCCGGCCCTGTTGATGTGCAGATTGAAGCGACCAGCCGCAGTGGCTTGACTTGGACACGCTCCGAAACAATCGTCTTGCCCAATCATCGGCCAGACCCGCTATACGTTACCCCCGCAGCGGTAGGCCTTCCCGCAGGCTACCTCCTGACGCACCTAACCGACTTTGACGGCGACGGTTTGGCAGAAGTGGTGATGAACCGCTATCAAGACGGATGGGTAGGGGACACGCTGGCCACGTACGAGTGGGCGGGCGATGCCTTCCGCCTGGCGTCCCCGCTCATAGCCAACGTAATCCCACGCGACACGGGCGATACGAACGGGGATGGGCGCCGCGAACTGCTTACGCAAGTAGCTGGCGCTACGCTGGTGCTGGAGCAAGCTGCCGCAACAGGGTACCCAGATCAGGCCGCGTTCGTGGATACCACGGGGCTGAGTAACCCATTCAGCGCCGACGCTGTGTTCGGCGCTCGGCTGGTGGATTTTGATGGCGATGGGCGTGACGAATTGCTGTCACACAACACATCGGTCTGGCGTGTGCTGCGCGTTCGAGGAGGAAACGCGTACGATGTCATTCAGGAACTAAATAACCCCACAGTTGACGGCGCCGGCGAGGTCGGGAAGAACGAGTTCCAGGAGCCCGAAGCCGTAGTTGAAGACTTAGACAACGATGGTGACCTCGATCTTTTGGTGGGCGATGCAGATGGGGATGTCATCATTTACCATAACGACGGGCGCGGACGACTCACGACACATTGGTTTGCAGCGTCCGATCGTTATCAGGCGGGCAGCCGTCTGGTATCATGCGACCTCGACGGTGATGCGCGGCGTGAGTTCGTAGTGTTTAAGCAGGAATGGCGGACGCCCACCCAGGCGCGCGAGCGTGAACCGGCACTTGGGCAGTATGAGTGGTGGACGCCTTCGGCTGACTTCGCCAGCTACGACAAGGCCGATGCGATTTGGGTACCTGGGCCCACGTCACGGCACGGTACGGCCACCTGCGCCGATCTAGATGGCGACCAGAAGGATGAGCTCATCCTGGTCCATGCGCCTCAGTTGGCTATCTATGGTTTGGATCAACAGCAGCAACTCGCGCTCAAATATGTGAAAGGCAGAGCGACGGGAACGGGAGCGCGGAGCATTGCCGTCACCGTGGGCGATCTGGACAGCGATGGTTCACCCGAATTGCTGGTGGGCAACGAGTCGGACGAAACTGTAGCGTACCGAATTACTAAACCCGTTATTGCAAGAACGTTGTCGCTAAATGGGTATGCGTTGAGTGCAACTGAGGTTTTCTTGTCCTGGAATGGCAGCGGGGTAGACTCGGTCTCCGTGTTTTCTGCGCGTGAAGGGCAGCCTTTTATGCGCAGGCTAACCACCGAAAACTCACGCGTGATGCTCGAAGATCGCCTGGAAACAACCTATCGGGTAGCTGCTTGGGAAGGTGGCCAGCAGTCGCGTCTTTCGAGCCCGATAACGATACGGCCGCACGCCCCGGCAACCGTCAGCGATGTCACCGTGCGAGACACAGCTACGGTTGAGCTTCGGTTTACCGAGCGTATGCCAGAGCAGCCAGTGCGCAGCGCGTTTCGTTTGGCCGATGGCCGTGAGCCACGCCTTGTTCAGCGATTGAGCGACCCGAGCACTGTTGCCCTTCGATTTACCAATGTTGCTGGAGCGTCCCATCAACTCACCATCCAGGGCTTGTACGATGCCAGCGGTGCCCCCGTACAAGATCAGGTTATCACCGTTGCGTTTCCTGCCAAGCCATCGCCGCTGTTGCTGACCACCTGGGAGGCAACGTCACCCAATCGCATCAGGCTCATCTTCAACGAGCCGCTGATGCTCAGCTCATTAGCTCGGTTCAGCGTTGATGTTACTCCAGCGGGCATGGTACTGGCGAGTAGCATTGACGAAGCTGACCCCCGCGTTCTCGAACTCGAACTCAGCGGCGTGGTCATCGGCCAGCCCGGTGTGGACGCTGCGATCGTGCTCCGCGGGCTAGCCTCGGACTCGGGGGCGGCGATTGCCGACGAGGGGTTGGCTGTTGCCCTATCCGGGGCTGCAACCACGCTCGCATCAGTGTACGCGTATCCTAACCCGGTGCGCATGCCCCAACACCAGGGCGTGGCCTTTGTTGGCATCCCACAGGGCGCCACCTTGGAGGTGTTTACCGCCACGGGCGAACTGTTGCTGCGTCGCGAGGAGACGGCGGGGAGCAACCGAATCGAATGGGATCTCGAAACGAATCGAGGCACATTAGCGCCGTCGGGGGTGTATCTTGTACGCGTAACACTTCAGGATGAGAGCATACTCAAGAAACTAGCTGTCATCCGATAAGCCGCACGGGTACCTCCGCTCACCTTGCTTCCCGCATGACCATCGACCAACTGACCGACCGGACACTGGCAGCGCATTTCCCCAGCACGTTTGAGGCGCTAGACGCGCTCGTTGAAACCACGACCGCCTTTATGGATCGTGTGACTACCGATGAGGAGTTCAACTATCAGGTGGTCCTCATTGCGTCAGAGTTGGCTACAAATGCCATTGAGCATGGAAACGCTAACGATAGCTCCAAGATGGTCAAGTATCGTGTTGAAGACGAAGGCCACAAAATAGCAATCACAGTACAGGATGAAGGTGAAGGGTTTGATCCTGATGCTATTGCGAACCCGCTAGCGCAAGACAATCTCCTGCTCGATGGTGGTCGCGGCCTCTTCCTGATCGAGGCCATGGCTGACGGCATGCACTATGAGGATCAAGGGCGCCGGGTGATCGCGTATCTCAATAAGCCTGCCTGACTGGCCGAGCCGTGTCATCCACCCTGCACACATCGGAGTACGGTCAGGCCCTTACAAAACTGCTTGCCGCGGGTGTGCTTTGCCTCGCGATAGCCTGCTTTGTTGTTGGGCAACACCCCATGTACCGTCCGTGGTTAATTGCAGGCGTGAGCCTGTGGATGGGGCTGCTCTTCTTGTTGCAGCGGGCGCGTTGGATCACCGTGCCAATGGTCATCGCGGTGGCCGTACTCATGCGTGTGGTGTATTTGGGGTGGCCACCAATTCTATCCGACGATGTCTATCGGTACCTCTGGGATGGGCTGCTGCAGCATCAGGGCGTCAATCCATATGCGTTCAAACCGCAAGATGTGGAGCCCGTCTCCGACGCACTTGCGGCACTGTACCCGCTACTCAACTCACCGGGGTACTACTCTGTCTACCAGCCTGTCAGCCAATTGACATTCTGGTTGGCCACGTGGCTCGCGCCTACCGATGTATACGTTGGCTACCTCATCATTAAAGGCGTGTATACGATAGTCGAAATGCTGGGCGTCGTGGCCCTATTGCGTATGGTGCCGCCTACGCAGGCGGTGCTGTATGCGTGGTGCCCGTTTGCGGTTATTGAAGTGGCAGGGCAAGGGCATGCGGAGGGCGTCGTCGTGGGGGCGATTGGAGTGGCAATCCTAGCGTTTAATCGGCAGCGTTGGACGTGGGTAGGCCTTGCTGGCGCCATCGCCGTTTGGGTCAAGCTCCTCCCGCTGCTTGTAGCGCCACTCTTCCTCCGCACTACAAAGTGGCGAAATGTGCTAGCTGCTAGCGTAGCCGTTAGTGTTGTGGTATGGCTACCCTATGCTGCGCCCTATGTTGTAGAAAACATACGTACAAGCACTGACCTATACGTTAGGCTCTTTGAGTTCAACCCAGGCCCATATCTCGCCCTCAAGGAAGCCCTCCGATGGTGGACGGGAGAGGACTGGAGTAAGCAACTAGGCCCGTTTCTACGCTCAACGTACTTATTATACTGCGGAATTCTGTTGGGCTGGGCCTTCTGGAAACGATGGGAGCTCGCACGAGGCGTGCTTTGGATTACAGGTGGATACCTTGTATTTGCAACCACAGTTCATCCGTGGTATATCTTGCCCGTCGTGTATATCTCTGTTATTGCAAAACAACACCATTGGTTTTGGCTATTGACCTGGAGTACAGCAACGTATTTGTTCTACACTCATGACACGTATTGGCCCTTCGTATGGATTGGATGGGGCGGTTGGTTCGCTTTGCTAGTTGTATTAAACAGGGCTCACCTATTGAGCGCGCTCTTACGGCAGCGTGCCAGACGGAAGGCTATACGCCTGCAACGGTGCTGTGGCCATCTGAACGCTTCGGCCAAGGTGTTAGATATCGGCGCTGGCGAGGGCTACGTGGCCGAACATCTCGCCCGGCGTACCGAAGCTACACTCCACCTTACGGATGTAGAAGCAACCAATAAAACCAACTTGCCTTTTACCATATGCACGCCGGGGGCATTACCGTTTGAGCCTAAGCAATTTGATGTCTGCTACGTGTACTTTGTCCTTCACCATGCCCAGGACCCCGAGCAGTTAGTGAACGAAGCGCTACGCGTGACGAAGCATAGACTGATCGTGGCTGAGTCGGTGTTTACCACAGAAAGTGAGTATCGCCGCCTCAAATGGCTAGACGAGCGCTCAAACCGCCTCCGCGGCGGGTGGATGACTCCTCAAGAAGAACATCTCACGTTCAAGCGAACCAACGACTGGATTCAACTGATCGAGGCGAAGGGGGGAGTACTAGTTAGCCGAGAAGAGCGGGGGCGATGGCTGCATCGTCAAGCCTATTTGGTGTTTAGCATACCGACGGTCTAGCCTTCCTCGAAAGTGAAGTGCTTTCTGAACCAAGTCAGCTGTCGTTTGGCAAAACGCCTCGTGTTCCGCTTGATGCGCTCACGCATTTGGTCCTTCGTAAGATCACCACGTAAATAAGCAATGGGTTCTTGGTAGCCAATGGTCTGAAGGGCATTGAGGTCAGCAGAAAACCCGCTATCAAGCACGCGCTGTACTTCATCTACTAATCCGGCCTCCAGCATTTGGTCTACACGACGGTTAATCCGATCGTACAACACCTGCCTTGGGTGTGTGATGACCGTTGTATGATACCTAAACGGAGGTGGCCGCTGCTCAGCAAAGAAGGAGGTGCGTGTCCGTCCTGTTGAGCGGTAGATCTCGAGCGCCCGAACAAGCCGTTGCGATTTGGTCATGTCCATTGTAGCGGCAGATACAGGGTCTACCCGTTCCAACTCTGCAAAGAGGACATCGGCTCGCCCTGTATCTATGGCGTGCATAAGCTCTGCCCGGATGGCAGGTGATTTTGGTGGAAGCGGTGCCAATCCAAACACCAACGCCTGTATGTACAGCGGGGAGCCACCGACAACAATTGGCACTCCGCCTCTCGAAATAATGGTGGCAATACGCTGGTTCGCTTCAGCAGCGAATGCTCCTGCGGAAAAGGATTCGCTGAGCGAGAGCTCATCGACAAAGTGGTGTGGCAATCCGGCTTGCTCGTCTACGCCTGGTTTTGCCGTCCCAATGGCGATCTCGCGGTAGATTTGTCGACTATCGGCTGAGATGATCTCTGCGCCTGGAATTTCCATCGCACGCCCGATGGCCGTCGCCGACTTTCCGGCAGCCGTCGGCCCTGTAAACACCTGGATAATAGGGCTTGCCTCGGCCATTAGCGGTCAGCGATTGGAAAACGGCTGGACCAATACCGCTGATATACGACATCTCCGTACAGAAAGAGCATGCAACCCTGCACGACAAGCAAGTTAGTCACCAGGAAGAAAAGTGCTTCCTCGATGGGAAGGCCAAGTGGATCGAAGTCATAGGCCAGTTCGTCTGAGATTGTCCAGATATTCAGGCCGATCGCGATTCGATCTACAATCCACAGGTACACCGTTGGTAGAGCAAACGACGTTATAAAAATCCGTCCCTTCGCTATGTAGAGCGGACCAGCATACAGCCAGAGCAAAAGCAGAATGGGACCTGCCCAAGCAAGGATGAGCCCCATATATAAGTGGTGTCCGCGTAGTATGACTTGCGTTATGCCAATAACTGTTATTGCAATGTAAAATATAATTCCAATGTTGTGTTTAAGGGTAAAAGGGGAGGAGGTTGGGTCAATCTCTGGCGATTGTTTAAGGTTGCGATACAAGAACAAACCTGTCAAAATGGGCTGCAAGAGAAAGAACATATACTCCTCAATCGGGACGTACCCAATAGTACCGATGACGCGCTCATCGCCATACCACCACACACCAGCATAGACCAGGTAGTTATCCCAAGGCGTGGTATACGAAAAGGCGATGGCGAGTATGGCAAGAAGTGCCCATTTTGCACGGTCCGCTGGCCACCCCTGAGCAGGTTTTGGCTGCAGAACGGCTAGCAGGAGAATGGGAGGGATGATGAAAACTAGCAAGAAGGTGAGATAGGTCATAGCTTCTTTCGCTCAAGATCCTTCAAGACTACCCGCGCTGCGTTACGCCCCGATGCGCCCATAATGCCACCTCCCGGATGGGTGCTGGCGCCCGTCAGGTAGAGGCCTTTCAAGTGCGTCTTGTAATTCGCCATGCCCAGCTTCGGCCGCATCATGAACATCTGGTCGATGCTCATTTCAAGGTGCATAACATTACCACGGCGCAGGCCGAGTTCTCGCTCTAGCCAGACTGGATGCTGGAATAATTGCCCCACAATGCTATCGCGTGTCCCTGGTGCATAGGCCTCAAACGTATCAATGATCTCGTCGGCTACAGACTCCGCGATATCGTCCCACTGTCGCCCATTGCTGAGTGCGTAGGGATAGTACTGTGCCCACAGCCATAGTACTTCACCTCCTGGGGGGGCAAGAGTGTCATCTGCCGCACTAAACGACATGGCTACAATGGGAGGACGTGTGGCAGGCTCACCCATCAGATACTGACCATATGTTCGGTGAATGTCATGCTCCGTTGGGCACACAAGCTGTAGCGCAATCCTCGCGTCATCGCTAGGGTCTGCGCGATACCGGATAGGACGGTCGAGCGCAAGCCGGACGATCGCACCGAAGCCATTGCCAACGCGTAACCCGTCAAGACCAGCAGGGCGGTGTTCTTCGGGCAAGAGGCGGCCCATAGACTCCAGGATGTGCGTGCCGAATACCACGCACCTGGCTGTTGCAGCACCTGAAGCGAACCGAACGCCGGTGGCACGTCCCTGCTCTACGATAATTTCTTCAATCGGTGTGTTAGTATGTACAGCACCGCCATGTGCTTCAATGCAAGCGCGCAGCGCTTGCGTCAACATACCCGATCCACCTCGCGGGCGCGCCACACCGCTTTCGTGATAGAGCGGATGCCAGAGCACAAATGGCCCCGTCATCGGCTCCGTTGGTGGGGGACCTGATTGTGCAGCCATCCACGTGAGCGCACTCCGAATTTTTGGCTCGTTGAAGTACGTCTCCAACACATCGCCGTAGGGCTTTAGGATAAGCGGTAACGCCTTTTTCCAGTCAAGGTCTAGTCCTTTTCGGAAGGCGAACGACTTGCCAAGTTGCAGAGGGCTTGGTGTGGCCAGAAAAGTATCCCGTACAGCATGCCCAAAGCCAAGCCAGTCGGTGTAGAAGCGGCGATATGCGTCGCCTTGCCCCGCGTATTTCCGTTCTAAGTGCTCACATGTGCGTTCTACGTCACGGTAGATATAGAATGCGTCGTCATCAGGAAAAGGAGCAAAGAAAAGTGGGTCCAGGTCAATGTACTCCAGCCCGTATGCCTCCAACCCTAGTTCTTCCACAATAGGCGTCAGCCGAATGAGGATGTGAGCGCTGCCACCAAGGTCAAAGCGGTAGCCAGGTACGATCTCTTTGGTGGATACAGCGCCGCCAACAATGTCTCGCTTTTCGAAAACCCCGACGCGATAGCCAGCCTTGGCGAGATAAGCTGCCGAAACAAGTCCATTGTGGCCCGCGCCCACAACAATGACATCGTAGTCCAAGTGTCTCTCGTGCTGATGAACATGCAAACTACGCGGCCACCCGGTCGAGAACTGTAACAGTAATCAGTCAGCAGGGGGGATGTCGATGTCAATGAAGTCAGCAGCGCTATTGCGCAGACGGTCTCGCTGGTGAATGTAGATCATCGTCGTCTCCAGATTCTTGTGACGCGCGTGCGCTTGTACTTGCTGCGGCGTAGCGCCCGACTCAATCGCGAGCGTACAGCCCGTGTGCCGTAGCGTATGGGCTCCGACTGTCGCTAGAATACCTGCGCGCTCCGCAGCTGTATGCACAATAGAGTAGATAGACCGAGGCGTGAGACGGTTGTGAAGACTGTTATTGCTTAACGAACGCCAAATAGGCCCCGCCTCATAGCCATAGGTCTCTTTAACTTCTGCGATAGCTTGAACCACGGAAGTTGGCATTTTTACAAACTGTTGGGCGGCGCCTTTTGTCGCAGGTAAGTCAAGGATGTGGTGAGCACCGATCTGGCGGATGTGCTCAAAGTCCATGGCTGCAGCTTCGGAGCGGCGCAATACGCAGTGCAACAGCGTTGTAATGAGTGCGCGATCTCGGACGCTAGAGGGCAGGTCCGGCGCAACTGACTGAAGCAAAGCGGAAGATTGCGTCCGCGTTAATACCGTTATGGCACTATCCTCACGGCGTACAGCTCGCACTTTGCGGATGAGCTGCCGGTGCGCTGGGTTGGCGTCGATGACTCCAAGTGCATGAAGCCAGTCAAAGTATCCACGAAGCGCAGCGACACGCCGGTTGATAGTAGACGATTTATAGCCACGCCGCTCTAGGTCAGTTAAGTAAGCATTGACGTCCACGAACGTGATGCGTCTAGACATGGCCAAGTCCACATGCTGTGCGTCGAAGAACTGATACAGGTCGTTGCCATACGCCCGGCGTGTATGCTCACGATCAAAGCGCGTAAGGTATAGGGCGATAAGGTTAGCTGCCGACCAATCAAGTGGCACTGCAATTGAGGTGTTATCGGACATATTGGGCTTTGCTTTCCTACTTCCGATAATAATACTTATCGGAAGTAGAAGAATCAAGTAACTGCTGTCGCGCTATTTATGGGCACCGTATTATGTGTACTGTTTCAATGTCCAATGCCTTTGCCATGCCTCGCGACAAAAGTAAGGTTACCATCTATGATGTAGCCGAGCACGCCCACGTTGCCATATCCACCGTGTCACGTGTGCTCAACAACTCAGCCGATGTCTCAGATCGCACGCGATCCAAGGTGCTTCGTGCTATCGATGAGCTGCAGTTCCGTCCCGATCGTATTGCCAAGTCGCTCGCACAACAGAAGTCAACAACACTCGCTGTTGCCATACCTTCGTTCACCACCCCGTATCACAATGAGCTGCTCAAGGGCATACGCGCGGGCCTTCAAGGCGAAGCAATCGATCTACTACTTTGCGATTTAGGTTCTAAGGGACAGCTGTCCACGCTGCATGCCTTTCTAAACAGAGGCACCGTTGATGGGCTTTTGCTTGCAGGTGTCATCATCGATGATGCCTTGGCCGCTGAGCTGGCAGCGCTACGGGCGCCTGTTGTCGTGATTGGCTCTAGTCATCCAAGCTTTGATAGCTTCACCTGGGATAACGAGCGTGGCGCATACGAGGCCGTGTCACATCTCGTACACATGGGCCACAGAGACATTGCGTTGCTCAAAACACACATGGAAACGAGCATTACGCAGAATGCCCGCACTGCTGGATATACCAAAGCGCTGCACGAAGCTGGTATTCGTGTACATGAAGAACTTATGGTGAGTGGAAAAACTGAGAAGCACTCTGGTTTTAGTGAAGAGTCGGGCTTAGAAGCAGCCCATCTGCTTCTTGATATCGGCCTGCGATTTACTGCTATATTTGCGTGCTCTGATGTCCAGGCCATTGGTGCGATGAAAGCCTTTCGAGATTCAGGGTTACGGATCCCCCAAGATGTTTCAGTAATTGGATATGACAATATAAAGACCAGTGAATACATAGGTCTATCCAGTGTTGATCAGCAAATGCAGAAAATCGGCCTGGACGCGACACGCTTGCTTATTGGCAGGATTAATGATAGCATTGATTATAAACCCCGAGCCATTACAATATCGCCTAAACTCCATATCCGCTCTTCCAGTAGGCATAAATTATAGCCCAGATGATTGACAAGGCTTCTGTTCTGAACCACCTCGCGAATGCGATCAGCACGGTAGATCTCCCCCCGGATGCTGGCACGTTGTATCGCGGCAAAGTCAGAGATGTTTACCGAAAGGACGACGTACTTTTTCTGATTGCGACCGATCGAATCTCTGCGTTCGACCACATTCTGAAACAACAAATTCCGTTTAAAGGGCAGGTGCTGACCCAGCTAGCGGAATTCTTTTTTGACAGGACGACTGATATCGTCAAAAATCACATTATTGCCGTCGGCGACCCTAACGTTACAGTAGCTGAATTTGCTACCCCGTATCCCATTGAGTTTGTGGTGCGTGGGTATCTGGCTGGTCACGCATGGCGTGAATACAGTTCAGGTAAACGGACTCTGTGTGGCGTCTCTCTACCGGACGGCCTGCAGCAAAACAGCAGGTTGCCTGAACCTATACTGACACCCGCTACAAAAGCAGAGCAAGGACACGACCTCGACATTAGCAAAGCCGAGATTATCAACCGCGGTATCATCAGCCCGGACACTCTCGATGGACTCGAAAGTATAGCGTTAAAGCTGTTTGAGCGTGGAAGTATAATTGCCTCATCCAACAACCTTATTCTCGTTGATACTAAATACGAGTTCGGGGTGTCGGCAGATGGTAATCCGATTCTGATCGACGAGGTACACACGCCTGATTCATCGAGGTACTTCTACGCAGATACGTATGACGAACTGCTTGCTAACGGCCTACCGCAGAGACAGCTATCGAAAGAATTTGTGCGCGAGTGGTTGATGCAACATGGGTTTCAGGGAAAGGCTGACCAGACGTTACCAGACATGCCCGATGACTTTGTAGCTGACATTGCGCTTCGCTATGTAGAGCTTTACCAACAGGTAACAGGAAAGCCATTCGTGCCGAACTTGTCAGCTGATCCTCAAACTAGGATAGCCAACTACATATCAAGCTATTCTAGCTAAACTTGCCCATTGTATTCAAACGTACCACGGTATACTGCAGCGGCTGGCCCCTCTAGGTACCAGTTGTCTGCTCGTTTGTAAGCGCGCAGGTCTCCTCCGTTGGCATGTAGTAAAACATCGGGCTGGCTCCCATGAAGGCGTGCCAGATATACCGCTGCTGCAACAGCGCCAGTACCACAAGCCAGCGTCTCCTCTTCAACGCCTTTCTCGAACGTTCTTATCCTTGCCCTACCAGGCTCGATGACTTCAAGCTGGTTTACATTGACGCCTTTCTCCCCCATGCTTTCGTGACTGCGGACCATTGGGGCATATTGCAAAAAATCAATGCCTTCCTTTTGCTCGTATACCGCATGCTCTGTCCCTGTCCATACCTGGGCTACAGATATAGAACGTGCTTGAGTCTCTATTTCAGCTACCCGCCAGTCAGTAGGTGTTGGCATCTTCACAGTAACACGGTCTTCTGCGTGATCGAATCGTTGCACATGCGCCGTGAGGAGTCCCGCCCCAGTCAGAAGCTGTACATCACTCGCCTCTGCCATGCCTACGTTAAGGGCATAAAGCGCTGCACACCTCGTTCCATTCCCACACAGGGTGGCTTCCTTACCGTCAGGGTTGTAATGACGCATGGTGACGTGGTTTGTATCGTTTGCGGCTACCCCAAGCACGACTAATCCATCCGCTCCTATACCAAAATGCCGATCGCACCACTTTTTAGCTAGATAAGACTGTTCTTGTGCAGAGAAGTAGTAAAAGCGGTTATCGACGATAATGAAGTCATTCCCAGCCGCCTGCATTTTTGTGAACTCAACGATCAAACTAGGCTTGCTCATAGTAGAAACCGATTTGGGTGAAACACGCCTCACTTGTCCGTATAAAATCGCCACTTCTTACCCTTCCTGTATCAACATCTCTGTAAATTGGCTTGATAGAAAAGCGGATATTAATCGACGGAGTTGAGCCCCTTTTATTACTTGGGTTCAACGACGTCTACCTCAAGCGCGTTGAGCAAGCCTACCCAACTACCACAATCGTGGCGCGTGGCAACACCGTGCTGCTCCGTGGTGACGACGCTGCTCAGATTGATCAGATCGCCCATGTTCTGAATGAGCTAAGCACCCTCCTTACGCGCAACGGCAACCTAACAGCTAACGATGTTGAGACACTCCTTGATGTACTAAGCACTGGCCCCGGCACGTCTCAACATACGGCAGCCATGTCATTCGGGCGTGATGTGCTGCTGTTTACGCCGAACGGCGGCATGGTAAAGGCAAAAACGCCTAATCAAGCCGCGTTAGTCGAGGCCGCACGAACTAATGACCTCGTTTTTGCCGCTGGTCCAGCCGGAACGGGTAAAACATATACAGCTGTTGCTATCGCTGTTGCAGCACTAAAATCTAAGCAGGTCAAGCGGATCGTCTTAAGCCGACCAGCAGTCGAAGCAGGCGAACGTCTGGGTTTTCTCCCTGGCGATTTGCGCGATAAAGTAGATCCATATTTGCGGCCACTGTATGATGCGCTCGAAGATATGATAGAGCGAGAAAAACTTGCGTCGCACATGAACCAGAATATCGTTGAGATTGTGCCGTTGGCATACATGCGTGGGCGTACCCTCAACTCTGCTTTTGTCATCTTAGACGAAGCTCAGAACGCCACTACGCAGCAAATGAAGATGTTCTTGACCCGACTTGGAGCCAACAGTCGGGCTATAATTACGGGCGACCAGACGCAGATAGATCTACCCAATCGTTCGCAAAGTGGACTGCTAGAAGCGATTCGGATCTTAGAAGATATCGAAGGTATTGCCGTGGTCAACTTCGACCGTTCAGATATTTTGCGCCACCGACTCGTCAAAGACATCATTGAGGCATACGAACATAACAGCAAGCAGGGTCAGTCGTAGGTATAAAAACCTCTCCCCGATTTGCGTCCCAATTGGCCTGCTGTGACCATTTTCTTCAGGAGCGGGCACGGACGGTACTTGGTGTCACCGAAGCCATTATGTAGCACCTCCATGATGGATAGGCACGTGTCAAGCCCAATAAAGTCAGCAAGTGTAAGCGGGCCCATGGGATGGGCCATACCTAGTTTCATCACGGTATCGATATCTTCGATACTCGCAACTCCTTCCATGACACAATAGATGGCTTCGTTAATCATCGGCATCAGTACACGGTTGGAGACAAAGCCCGGGTAATCTTTGACCTCAACGGGTGTTTTGCCGAGTTGCACAGCCAGCCGATGTATGGCTTCGTACGTCTCTTGGCTAGTCTCAAACCCTCGAACAATCTCCACCAGTTTCATTACTGGTACAGGATTGAAAAAGTGCATTCCGATGACCCGCTCAGGGTGCTTCGTCAAACTCGCCAACCAAGTTATTGATATTGAGGACGTATTTGAGGCGAGGATGGCGCTGCTAGACAAATGTTGGCATATACGTTCGTATACAGACTGCTTTACCTTTTCTTTTTCTGTTACAGCTTCAATAATAATATCTGCTTCACGTACCGAAGCATCGAGGTCTGTGCTGTATGAAATACTGTCTAGTGTTGTTAAGGCTGCAGCCTGCGTGATCTTTCCCTTTTTCTGCTGTCGTTGAAGGTTGCGCTCGATGGTTTGCTGGGCGGTTACCAACTGCTTCTCACTCAAGTCCACAAGCGTAACATTTAATTGATGCATTGCAGACACATGAGCAATGCCGTTGCCCATTGTACCAGCACCAACTACACAAATGTTTTTCATTGCAATAACAAATATTAGTCTGACCAGATGACGGAGCCTGATTTATCGATGTAGCACGTCACTCCTTCAATAATAGCACGTGCCCTCCCCCCGCTAAATGACCAAGCACGGTCGTATGTAGGGGGTATCACCCATTTTCCGTCGGTATCTATATACCCCCACAGTGGACCGTCCTTCACAGCAGCTACGCCCTCGCTGAAATCTTGGGCGTGGTCGTACAAGGCAGCAATCGCAATTTCTCCTTGTGGGCCGTAGAATCCCCACTTCATGTCAGCAAAGAAGCGTGCGCGCGAATCAGAGAAGTCAAACGCGCGGTCAGCATTGGTGCTGAAGACGACCTCTCCCTGGGTATCAATGTACGAGGCGACACCATCGCGCACGGTAAATGCACGTTCTTCAGAAAACCCGCGGGCGCTCCGGCTCCCTGGCTCTAGAATATACTGGCCGGTTGTATCGACATACGCCCAGGTAGTGCCAATATTGATAACTAACGCCTTGCGTGGAAGCTTGACAGCACCAATACCATTCTCAAAAGGCAAAGCGTCAAGATAAAACGGCTCAAGTATCCAGTTACCATCGGGGTCGACAAAGCCCCATTCTCGACGTGTGCTGATCTTGATGCCCAGGATACGAACATGCGACTCATTGAGAACAGCATAACTATTGCCATCGGTAGTCCGCACCGCCAGAAACGAAGGCGAAATAACCTCAGCACCTTCTGTATCTACAAGACCCCATAGTTTTCCAGCCCTCACTATGGCACGCCCGTTTACGAAGGGAAAAACTTCATCGTATACAGCATCAATCTGCCACTCCCCTGTCGAATCCACAAAGCCCCATTTGCCCTCGAACTGTACAGGTGCCAGTCCCGATGGCCCGCTCTGTATAGCTCGCTGATACCTCGGTGCGACGCGCTCAAGCCCTCCAGCGTCGATGAGGCCGTACTTTTCCTCCGAGGCGATTGGGTACAAGTAAACCTGAGCAACAGCGGTATGGATGCCCAACAGCGCAAAAATGAAGCAGCACCACAGCGTGGTCCAGACCTTGGAGCGGTACATCATGCCTTGCATGGCTTACAGACCGAGGACATCGAGAGACATCGTTTCAACATGTGGGTCGACACGATCGTCGTTGAGCTCGAAAGCATCCTTGATCGTATTGTCTTCGTGCGTGATGACGACGCGTGGCTGGTGGCGTTGCGCTTCGGCAGGTGTCAGCTGTGCATATGCTATGACGATTATGCGGTCACCGACCTGAGCCTTCCGGGCTGCGGCACCATTTAGACAAACAGTACGCTCTCCGCGGACTCCCGGTATAGTGTAGGTCTCCAGCCGAGCGCCGTTGTTGTTGTTGACAATCTGCACTTTCTCATACGGCAGAATGCCAGCAGCGTCAAGTAAGTCAAGATCGATGGTGATGGACCCCTCGTAGTTGAGGTTGGCTTCCGTCACCCGAAGTTGGTGCAACTTCGCCTTGAACATGGTAATGGTCATGAGGGCAATACGTCTTGCAGAGGGTGAGCTGGCACGGTGACAATAACGTTATCGATCAGCCGCGTCGAACCAAAGAAAACGGCCACAGCAATGAGTAATTCCTGATGAGGCTGCGCCATAGTCACAGCGCTGAGCGAGCCTGTTTCGACTAGTTCGGCATATTGTACGGTGCCACCAGCATCCTCGATGCGTTGAGTGAGCTGTCGAACAAGGGGTTCTACCTCCAGTTCCCCTGCTAAAATGTGTGCCTTTGTTTGTTTAAGTGATTTTGCAATAACGGATGCGTTATGCCGTTCTGCATCTGATAAGAAGGCATTTCGCGATGACATAGCTAAGCCGTTTGACTCACGGACGGTCGGTACGCCAACGAGCTTTACATCAAAACCCAGTTCCGTGACCATGCGCCGGAGCACAAAGAACTGCTGAGCATCTTTCATCCCGAAGATAGCTGTGTGCGGCTTACACGCGAGCAGTAGCTTAGTCACGACCGTTGTGACGCCCCGGAAGTGCCCTGCTCGATGTGCCCCACATAATGGCGTGGTCAATTCGTCTACGATGACGTGTGTATACACCTCGCCTGGGCCAAAGGGATATACGTCGTCCACCGGCGGCGCGAAAACAGTATCAATGCGGTATGGCCGGAGCGCCTCCAGATCACGTTCGAGATTTCGGGGATAACGGTCATAGTCTTCGCCCGGCGTAAACTGCGTTGGATTGACGAAAATGGACACCACCACGATGTCCGCCTCTGCTTTGGCCCGTTGTACAAGCGCCAGATGCCCGTCATGAAGGGCGCCCATCGTGGGCACCAGCGCAATGGTCTTATCTTCGCTGCGCCACGCGTCGGCTTGGCATTGCATTTCGGCACGGGTTGTTATGGTCTTCATCGAAGCAAGGCCGTTTCAGAGGAGCGTTCAGAAAATAGTGTAAAAGCGATCTGGCCAGGGTTCTCGATAAGCCCTCGGCGGTATATTCACCATCGATACCTTCACACGTTCTCATTGCTATGCCTGCCTTTCGCATCGAAAAAGATTCCCTTGGTGAAGTCCACGTACCCGACCAAGCCTGGTATGGAGCCCAGACACAGCGGGCGGTTGATAACTTTCCGATCAGTGACCTCCGTTTCCCCCGTCGCTTCATTGAAGCCCTTGGCGTGATCAAACAATCAACGGCGAAGGCAAACCGCGACTTGGACCTGTTGGACGAGCGGCTGGCCACGGCGATCATCGCTAGCGGTCAAGCTGTCGCTAGCGGGGAGCTTGATGCCCAGTTTGTATTGGACATATTCCAGACGGGCAGTGGTACGTCGACGAATATGAACACAAACGAGGTGATTGCCAATCATGCGACTGTGGCACTGGGTAGTGAGCGAGGCAGCAAGAAGGTCCACCCCAACGACCACGTCAATATGTCGCAGTCGTCCAACGATGTCATCCCAACGGCGATGCATGTGGCGGCGCGTGTAGCAATTGAGAAAGAGCTTCTTCCAGCGTTAAAGCGATTTGAGGAAGGGCTCCGCGAGAAAGCGGCGGCATTCGACGACGTGCTCAAAAGTGGACGGACACACCTGATGGATGCCACACCAGTGCGGCTCGGACAGGAGTTCGGGGGATACGCCGCGCAGATCCATCTTGGGATGCAACGCGTGTCGGCCGCCTCCAAAGAGCTCTCTGCGCTAGCGCTGGGAGGCACAGCCACTGGAACAGGCATCAACACCCACCCTGAGTTCGCCACCAAGGCAATTGGCTACATTAGCGAGACGACTGGTCTGTTCTTCCACGAGGCGACAAACCACTTTGAAGCACAGGCGGCCAAGGATGCGTACGTGTCTGCCGCTGGCGCGCTCAACACACTGGCGGTCTCCGTCATGAAGATCGCCAACGACATCCGGCACTTGTCAAGCGGCCCAACGAGCGGGCTGTCTGAAATCCAGCTCCCAGCCATCCAGCCGGGTTCCTCTATCATGCCTGGCAAGGTAAACCCTGTGATGAGCGAAGCGCTTATGATGGTCTGTGCTCGTGTGATGGGCAATAGCGCTACGATCACCATTGGGGGACAACACGGCAACTTCGAGCTCAACGTGATGATGCCCGTGATGGCGCATGCGCTGCTGCAGAGCATCACCATCCTTGCGAACGGCCTCGATGCGTTCCGCGAGAAATGCCTCGAGGGTATTAAGGCAAACCGTGAACGCTGCCGCGAACTGCTTGAACTGAACCCCTCAATCGCGACGGCACTCAACACCGCTATTGGATACGATATGGCATCCAAAGTAGCCAAGAAATCTGCGGCCGAGCGCCGTTCGGTGCGGGACGCTGTACTGGACATGGGCCTGCTCACCGAGGCTCAGTTGGACGAGTACCTGGACGTCAGGGCGATGACGGAGCCTGGTATCCCAGGGCTATAGGGAGGACCTGTCACATTTTTAGCACGCTGGTAGGATTGCTCTGGACGGCAGTATATATTTGACATACCCCGTCGTGCGCCAGGCTGGTACACGTTTTGCCCCATCCCCTGCGTTGTACCTGCTGTTCCACGCCACTCCGCACGCCCTTGCCTGATTATGCCCTTGCTACCGTCTAGACGGCGCACACCGCTGCTCGTTGGCCTGACCCTGATCGTCACTTTTGGCATTGCGCTCGCTGTGAGTACAGCGCTTTACCTAGAGGATCAAGCACGCGTCCCTATCGTCGAGGAAGTCCAAGCTGTAGCCGATGTGGATGAGTACGGTTTCGAGCGAGATTACCTGCTCCCCTTCACGGCAGAGATCCAGCGTGGCGAGACCTTCTCTGAACTGCTGCAGAACTTCAATGTCTCACGAACGGTGATTCAAGAGGCTGCTGCGATGGCTGAACCCGTGTTTAGTGTTCGCAAGCTGCGCTCATCGAAACCATACCGCGTGTACCTGGAACGGGACACCGCACGTGCAATGGTTTACGTAAAAGATCGCGTCAACTATGTGGTCTTCGACTTCCGCGATTCGGTGCAGGTGTATCAGGCTGAACGTCCGGTCGAAAAGCGACAGAGTATGGTGAGTGGCGCCATCACCGAAACACTGGTGCAAACCTTGAATGACCAGACGGGAGACGCAGGTCAAGCCATACGGTTGGCGTTGGATGTGGCGAAGATCTTCGCATGGCAAATTGACTTTTCCCGGCTACGGAAATACGATGCCTTCACCCTGATTTACGACGAGTCGGTGCTGGACGGCAAGCCTGTACGCCTCGACCAGGTCATCGCGGCCAAAGTCGCGCATCGCGGGCGTGAGTTTTATGCATTTCGGTACACGCACCCCGATGGGAGCGTTGGCTATTATGATGCCGAAGGACGCAGTGCAGAGAAGGCTTTCTTGATGGCACCCGTAGAGTTCAGCCGCATCAGTTCGCGGTTCTCGCTCCGTCGGTTCCACCCCGTGCAGCGACGGTACAAGGCGCATCTCGGCACCGATTATGCCGCCCCGCGTGGCACCCCGATTATGGCTACGGGCGATGGTATCGTGGAGAAAGCCAGCTACACCCGCGGCAATGGCAAATACGTGAAGATCAGGCACGACGATACGTACCAGACCGCCTACCTACACATGTCAAAGATCGGATCCGGGATTAAACCTGGTGTCCCTGTGAAGCAAGGCGAGGTGATCGGCTACGTGGGTAGCACCGGGCTTGCCACTGGCCCCCACGTATGCTACCGCTTCTGGCAAAACGGCAAGCAGGTAGATCCCTTTTCTGTAGTTACGCCTCCGGCAGAGCCGCTAGACGAAGCACGTCGCGCCGAGTTCGAACTGGTCCGCGATCAATATCTACCGCTGCTCGACCGCGAGACGTCATCGGCCGTGTTTGCGAGCACTGTCACGGCAAGCGCCTCAGCGATCGGTCCATGAGGCCGTTAAATCTTGGTCTTTGACCTTGGCAAAGGATCGGCAGGTACCCGTCCGCGCCGCGGGGCTTTGATCGTGAGAGATTGCAGGGCTGTATGATCGCCTCTCGTGACTTCTACAGTGTATGTAGCCTCTGGAAGGTAGCTAACGCCGTTGTCTGCTGCCTCCACCTCAGTGTCACTGCTCGTGATGCTCAAATCAAACGCCAAGTAGTTGAGCCCTTCGTCAACGTCGTGTGACGACTCATGCAGGGTGCGTCCGTCTTCGGCTTTGATATGAAGCTGGACGGAGCCTTCTACCCTACTGAAGATGGGCACGCTGGCCTCTGGAGCGAATGGTTCCGACCAGCTGTTGAACTGGCTACCCCATCGGCTGCTGTGCGTCACGTCTTCGAGGTCCAGCACGTGCAGCTCGGACGCGAGCACATCGGTCGTCAGTTGGTCGAGGTCTTCAAGGTCAGCAATGAAAATGGATCGGCCATGGGTGCCAATAACCAAGTCCCGTTCCCGATTTTGCAGCTTGAGGTCATGCACGGGGGTGTGTGGCAGGGCCTCGCTGAGCGGCATGCTCGTCTCGCCGCGATCCATCGACACGTAGACACCGTGGTCGGTGCCGAGGTAGAGGCGATCCTCAAACATTGGATCTTCGACGATAACATTCGCGGGTTCGGCTTGCACATCGGTGAAGAGACGACGCCACGTAGCGCCAGCATCATCGGATACGTAGGCCCAGGTGTCGAAACGGTCGTAGCGGTAGCCGTTCAGCGTAACATAGATTCGGTCCCGGTCGTGTGCCGACGCCTCTACGCGGCTCACCCAGAGATCCTGTGGCAGCCGATCAGAGATCCGCTCCCACGATATGCCGCCATCAGGCGACTGGTACACGTACCCATCGTCACTGCCGACCAGCAGATGGCCAAACTGTAGCGGCGACTCATCGATGGTGGTGAGCGTTCCGTATGGCACATCGCCCTTGCGGCCACCTTTGGTGAGGTCGTCTGAGATCGCAATAAGCGTTTCGCCTTGATCCATCGATCGGAAGAGTTTGTTGGCGCCCAGATACAGAATATCCTGGTTGTGCCGCGACAAGTGGATGGGCGTCTGCCAATTGAAGCGTAGCGGACGTTCGCCAAGTTCGTGTCGTGGACGTACCTGCGCGCGCGCACCCGTCCTCGTGTTCACGCGTGCGTAGAAGCCGAACTGCGAGCCTGTGTAGACCGTCTCATTGTCCCGGGTGTCAACCTCAACCTGCATACCGTCGCCGCCCATGAGACGCGCGTATGGGTAGTCACCCGAGCCGTGCCAACGGTCACTCGCGCGGTAGGTACTTGGGCCAAACCATACGCCATTATCCTGCAGGCCGCCGTACACGTTGTACGGCTTGGCCTCATCCACTTGGATGGCATAGAACTGCCCCACAGCCGGGGTGTTGAGCTTGAGCCACGTCTGCCCGTAGTCGTAAGAAATGTTCAGTCCACCGTCGTTCCCATTGACCAAGTGACCTGGGCGTGTATCGCTGACCCACAGGGCGTGGTGATCAACGTGGACATTCGCGCCGTTGATGGATTCGAACGTCGCGCCGCCATCGTCAGAGGCCAGGATCGGGACGCCCATCAGAAAGACCTTGTCACTGTCGAACGGGTCCACGCGTACCTCGCCGAAGTAGTAGCCGTACGAGAAATACAACCCGCCGAGTGGATCCTCATGGGTCAGCGTCCAAGAGGCGCCGCCATCGTCAGAGCGGTAAAGTTGGGCGCCCAGGACGGGCGTGTCGAACAGCAGGCGGTTGGCGTCTTCTAAGTATTCGACCAAGGCCTGTGGTGCAATCTCCTGACGTTCCACCATGGCTCGCACGCCCGCGGCTTTGTACTTGGCTGGAAAGCGATTTTCGCGTAGGTAGGACTCGATGGTGCTGTCAGGTAGCGCTAGGAACACAGGAGGCGTCATGTTGAGGAGCGCGTCACGCGTCAGCGCTGGTGCCTCATCGGCTTCAGAGTTGTCGTCCTCCTCCCTGAATTGGTTGTCGAGGAGTGCGTATACGATGTTTGGATCAGTATGCGAGACGGCGAGGCCAATGCGCCCCACTCCATCGCCGGTTGGGAAGCCACTGGCGGCTGTAGAGATGCGCGACCAGCTCTCACCGCCGTCGGTGCTCTTGTAAATAGCCGACCCCGCGCCGCCTTCAACGAAGTTCCAAGCAGTACGGCTCCGCTCCCACGAGGCTGCATACAGCACATTCGGATCCGTCGGATCGATCACGAGATCGATGATGCCCGTCCCGCCATCCACGTACAAGGTGCGTGACCACGTTTCGCCACCATCGGTGGTTTTGTAGAGGCCACGCTCTGGGTTGTTGGAGTATAGCGCACCAGCTGCAGCCACCCAGACGATGTCGGGGTTATCAGGATGCATGATGATGCGCCCCGTGCGATGCGTCTCTTCAAGTCCCATGTGCTGCCACGTCTTGCCCATGTCGAGGCTCTTGTACACCCCTGTCCCGGCGTAGGAAGAGCGGCTGGAGTTGTTCTCGCCAGTACCCACCCAGATGATGCCCTGCTCCCAATCGGCCGTTACATCGCCAAGCGTCATCACGGCTTGATCGTCGAAGAGTGGCTCGAAGGTCGTGCCATGACTTTGCGTCAGCCACAACCCACCGGAAGCGTAGGCCACGAGCATCTGTGACGGGTCGGCAGGGTTTACGTCCAGGTCGATAATGCGCCCGCTCATTACAGTAGGCCCGACGTTCCTGATCGGCAGGTTTTTGACGAGCGACTGGTTCACATGCGCGGTGCGATCCGCAAAAGCCGCCAAACGCTCTGCAGCAGACGTAGCTTCGTAGGCTGTGTCAGATTGTGCGTATAGACTCGTTGTAAAAAAAACGAACAATACTGTTTGCAATAACGGTTTCATACGCTTGAGGATGCTTAGGCATGACGGGCTGGTAAATTAGGTGTGGGAGTATTTAACCGCAATTAGGTTGCGCGTATCTCGGGCGCCACGTATGCTGCTTCCGCCGCACCACAGATACGCATTCGTCATGCCTGCTCCGCCATATCTACTCGCTGAAGCCACTTGGAAAACCGTGCGGAGCACGCCCTATACCATTGCACTGCTCCCGTGGGGCGCTACCGAGGCGCACAACTACCATCTGCCCTACGCTACTGACACGCTGCAGTGTGACCACATCGCTGCCGAGTCGGCAAGGCGTGCGTGGGCTCAGGGTGCGCGGCCCGTTGTTCTACCGACAGTACCGTTCGGGGTGAATACCGGGCAACTCGACATCAAGCTCGACTTGAACCTAAACCCAAGCACGCAGCATCTTATCCTAAGGGACCTCATTCATGCCATCAGCGCTCAAGGCATACCCAAAATTGCGATTATGAACGGGCATGGCGGTAATAGCTTTAAGCAAATGCTCCGACAGCTTCAGGTGGAGTTTCCGTCTACGTTTCTCTGCACCTTCAACTGGTACGATGCGATCGACTGGTCTGACTTCTTTGAGGACCTGGGCGATCACGCAGGCGAAATGGAAACGAGCTTGATGCTGCACATCCTGCCTGATCTGGTGGCGCCGCTCAGCGAGGCGGGTCCGGGACGCGCACGCCAGTTTGCTGTCCACGGCTTGCGTGAGCGGTGGGTATGGGCGCAGCGCAAGTGGAGCGAGGTGACGGATGACACGGGCGTTGGCAATCCGGCTCAGGCAACAGCCGAAAAGGGCGCAGCCCTATTTAACGCCGTCTGCGACCAGATCGCCCACTTTCTCATCGAGTTTGATGCAGCAGATATCAACAACATGTATGAGGATGCAGATGTGACTGATACGTTGCCCGGTCGCTAAACAGATGGCGGCGTGCGCACGTAGAACCTCACTACATCATTTTACCTCACACGTATATGTTCGGTCGTCTTCTCCTCCTCTTTCTCGTCGTGCCTATCGTTGAGTTGGCGCTCCTCATCGAGGTTGGGCGCCAGATCGGGTTTTGGCCAGCCGTCGGGTTAATCGTAGTCACGGCCGTAGTTGGGAGCTTCTTGGCCAAGCGCGAGGGTATCGCAACGTGGATGCGCCTCCAAAAACGTCTCGCCACCGCTCAACTGCCCAACCAGGAGCTGTTGGATGGTGCGATCATCCTTATCTCTGGTGCCTTTCTGCTTACTCCGGGCGTACTTACCGATGTCGTGGGCGTCTTGGGCTTACTTCCGCCTACAAGGGCGCTGGTGCGGCCGCCTTTACAGAAATGGCTAGGCTCCAAAGCCAAGTCCGTGCAGTTTTCCTCGTTTCACTACGCAGCAGGTCGGCAACCCGGCACGCCCTCCGAGCCCCCCTCCCAGCAGTGGCAAGGCGCTGCCGAGGAGGTCCCCTCCTATCGACGCGACGACCCACCACGGTCTTAAATCCACTGCATTGCGGCTAGCAAAGGCTAGAACTCCTCTTCCACACCTAGCTGGATGCCAATCTCCCACGCCTCGGAAAGCGTGTTGATGATCTCTATTTCTTCGGCCATCAGTGCGCCATCGGCTTCCGCAATGTGTACCATGTCGTTCAGGACAGCCAGTTTCTTGACGATGTCCACACCTTCGTCCAAGCTGTGGACGGTCTCGGCCAGGGCTTGCTCATCGAACTCCTGCGCGTAGTACTGCAGCGCTTCAGCAAGCACCTTCTTCACCTCTTCAGGGGTGGCATCTGGTTGCCATTCTCCCAGGCGCTCTTTCATCGTCTCGATCTCTGCGTCGTTCAGTTCACCATCGGCACTGTGCGAGACGACGATGTACAGAAAGGCCACATCGTGCAAGAGAGTCCACGGCGTCTCCTCAGAGTCGGTGTAGTCGAGACGGTTACCGACCAGCTTGATCGCCCACTCGCGTGCCAGCGTAGATAAGAAGCTCTTCTCACTATCCAGCACCACCCCATCGGCTTCAGCGATGCGTATCGCATCTTCGATAGCACGCCTGCGGGCGGCGGGATCGAGGTGCCGCTTGAGTGACTTGATGGAGCGCGTGAGGTCTTCGTTCACGGAGTCCTGCGTGAACAGGGCTATTACCTCGACCAGCACCTCGCGGCTCTCCTCATCAGAGAGGTTGTCCCACTCCCGCAGGACCTTGGTCATAGCCTTCATCTCGGCATCGGCCAAATCATGGTCGGCGCCGTACGCGATGGCGATAAAGATAAAGGCAAGGTCGTGGGTGCGAGTCCACGAGTCATCGATGCGGTGCGCCATGGATGGAGCGTGCGTTCGGTTATGGAAGTGTGTTCGCTGAACTTAACGCAGAACCTCTCCCCTGTCTAGTCGAAACCGCGCATGTGCCACCTGTGGCCTCGTTATTACGTGATCGCGACAGGATTCGTCGTCGTTGTGAGGAGGGCAAGTAGCTCCTCTTCTACCTGCCGCCATCCGCCGTCTTCATACCATGCCACGCCACGCTTGGTGATCTCTTTTCCATCGGCGCCCTCAGCTTTCCAGGTGGTACGCGCTTCGGCTAATTCGGCTGGACGTGGGCCCCATTGAAACAGCTCGCGTCCGGTTTCCGGGTCGAAGGCAACGAGCTTAGGGATGCTGCGTGTGCCGTTGGTGAGGTAGCGATCCATTAGGTCGAGGTTGTGATCACGCAGTAGGATGCGTAGCGTCACGTGTTCGCTTTGCTCGGCTAAGGCCACAATTACTGGCAACGAAAAGGCCGAGTCACCGCACCAATCTTCCGTGAGCACGAGCCAGTACACGGGCGTATCAATGCGCTTAAGCGCTTGCTGAATAGCTTCCGAAGGCGCAAACGCCCCCGTTACATCGGTCGAGCGGCCCTGGTTGTAGAGCGCGTAATACTGGTAGATACGCCCCGTTTTATCCAATTCCTTTTTGGGGATGGCGAGATGCGCACGCCATGCCTCAACATATTCCGTGTAGCTGAGGGCGTGCTGGAAGGCTTCAGATAGGGTTTTCATCATGCTGCTCGTTTAATGCGTGGTTTCCTGATGGTAGCTACCCGTTGAATCTTACCCACAGCTTCGCCGGCGCTTTAATTGAATCGCGCCGACGAAGCCTAAGTTGCTGCCATGCGTCAACCGTTTAGCATATCGCTGACGTCGGATCATCGTGCAGGCGTCCTCCTGATGGTGGGGGCGGCGTTCTTCTTCAGCCTGATGACGTTGTGCGTCAAGCTGATCGGCACACGGCTGCCTGCGTTAGAAGTGGTGTTCTTTCGCAACGTGTTCTCGCTTGGAGTGACGGCCTGGTACCTCTGGCGCATGCGCACACCGTGGCGCGGTCAGCGGCATGGGCTGCTGTTTGTTCGTGGCCTGCTCGGCTTCGTGGCGCTGGTGCTGTTCTTCTACGCCATCCCCCGCCTACCGCTGGCTGAGGCCACGCTGCTGCACTTCCTCTACCCCGTCTTCACTGCGATCCTCGCCCCATTGCTGCTCGGCGAGCCCACACACCCACGCGTGCTGTTCGCGCTGGCGCTGTGTCTGGCAGGTCTCGCCTTCATCATAGCGCCACAGGGGATTGCAGGTCTCGATGGGGCATCGCTCGGCACGATGGCAGTGGGCGCGGGTGTGCTCGCTGCCTTTCTGGCTGCGCTCGCCTACACCGCCATCCGCGCACTCAAGGGGACGCCGCCGCTCCTCATCGTGCTCTACCTCCCCCTCGTGGCCGTTCCCGCCTCGGTGCCGTTCTTGCTGCCGATCTTCGTCTGGCCGACGCCGCTGGAGTGGCTAATCCTCCTGGGCATCGGCGTCTTCACGCAGATCGCCCAAGTCTTCATGACGTACTCGCTGCTCAAGGCTACGGTCACCAAAGCCACCACAGGCGGCTACGCGCAGATCATATTCGCCACGCTCTGGGGACTGCTCATCTTCAGCGAGGTCCCTCCGCTTACCACCCTTGCGGGAATGGTTGTCATTTGCATGGGCATTGCCTTGGCGGCACGCAAGTGACACAGCTACCACTGCCACAATGCCGAGAGCGGAACAGCACTCATCTGATCGTCGAAGGCAATCTGCTCCGTCCCGAGGTATAGCACCACCCCTCGGTAGAATGCTGATGGCTTCTCGTCACGAAGGGCGCGCAGGCCGCGCAGATCGCGGTTGCTCACAGAGCGCGCTGCTTTCACTTCAACACCGACTACACGCCCCGCCGCGTCTTCCAGCACCGCATCCACTTCACGGCCTCGCTGCGTGCGGAAGTGGTGGAGCCTCACGCGGCGCTCGCTCCACTCCATCTGCTTGAGGAGTTCAGCCAAGACGAATGTTTCAAGCAGCGTCCCCGGCATATCGGCTAAGGCAGGCGGTACGGACCCATCCGCGGTGAAGCCAACGAGGTGCGACGCCAAGCCGGTATCGGTCACGATCAGTTTTGGTGACTTGACGAGCCGCTTGGATCGGTTTGTGGACCATGCCGGGATCAGGCGGACCAGAAACGTGGCTTGCAGTAGCGTCATGTAGCGCTTGAGCGTCGTGGCGGGCAGCCTCGAAGAACGCGACACCTCGGAGGTATTCAACAGTGTCCCTGTGCGCGCAGCCAAGAGCGCAAGCAGGCGTGGCATCTCCGAGAGGCCTTCTATGTTTGCTAGATCGCGGACGTCGCGCTGGAGGATAGCCGTGATGTAGGACTCGAACCACCTACCGCGCCGGCGTGCTGTGCTTCGCTCGACGGCCTCGGGGTACCCTCCGCGCACCACGCGACCCCACACGTCGTCGTTTGCGCCGTAGTCCACGCTAGGCAATTTCGCCTGGAAAACCGTGTCGATGAGGCGCTCGTCTCGTTTCTCCAACTCGCCCTGTGAAAAGGGCCAAAGCGTCAGAATCTCCATACGCCCCGCCAACGACTCTGAGGCAATGGGCAACAGCATCACATCGGCGGAGCCTGTCAGTAAGAAGCGGCCCGGGCGACGGTCTTCATCAACGGCGAGCTTGATGGCGCGGAAGAGATCGGGAACGCGCTGCACTTCATCGAGCACTACAGGCCCGTTCAGGTTGCGAATGAAGCCATCGGGATTGGCCTGAGCCGCCGCGTACGCCGTGGCGTCGTCCAGTGTCACGTAAGTTGCAGTAGCACCAGGAAACGAAGCCTCCGCAAGCGTGCGCGCCAACGTCGACTTGCCCGTCTGCCGGGCACCGTTGAGCAACACCACAGGCGTGTCAGCGAGGGCTTCTGCAATTTCAGAGGCTATATTCCGAGGCAGCATGGTGTAATATTGACCACTGGGTGGTGGATTTTCCACCATCAAACCTTCTGTCGGTCAATTGATCCATGCTGCCCGGATCACACGTCCAGATCGTCTACTGCGTTGGCGTTGTTGACGATGAAGTTGTAGCGGGGCTTAGGATCTTTGCCCATCAGATCCATCATCGTTTGCTCGGTCAGCATGCGCTCGGCGTCGGGGATGGAGACGCGGAGTAGCCTGCGCTTGTCGGGGTCGAGCGTCGTCTCTTTGAGCGTAGCGGGCATCATCTCGCCGAGGCCCTTGAACCGCTGGATCTCGATCTTAGCCGTGCGGCGCTTCCTGCGGATCTTCTTCTCGATGCGCTCGCGGTCGGCGTCGTCGAGCGCCCAGTAGGTGTCCTTCCCTGCGTCCATCCGGTAGAGCGGCGGCTGCGCGATGTAGACGTAGCCTTCTTCGATAAGCACGCGCATGTAGCGGTAGAAGAACGTGAGCAATAGCGTGGCGATGTGGTGGCCGTCAGAGTCGGCGTCCATCAGCAGGATGACCTTGTGGTAGCGCAGGTTGCCCACCTCCAGCTTGTCGCCGATGCCGCAGCCGAGGGCCTGCACCACGTTGCCCAACTCCTTGTTGGCCAGCACCTTCTTGAGCGTGGCTTGCTCGGCGTTGAGCACCTTGCCACGCAGCGGCAGGATGGCCTGAAACGTACGGTCGCGGCCCTGCTTGGCCGAGCCGCCCGCCGAGTCGCCCTCGACGATGAAAAGCTCCGTGTCCTCGGCGTTCGACGACGAGCAATCGGCCAGCTTGCCCGGTAGGTTGAGCCGCCGCGACGTCTTGGTCTTTTTTCGCGCCGACTGCGCCGCTGCCCGGCTCGCCATGCATGCCCGCGCCGCCTGCACCACGCGCACGGCGATGGCCTCGCCCGTCGAGGGGTTGCGGTTCAGGTATTGCTCCAGCCCAATGCGAAGCGGCGACGACAGCGTGCTCTTGACCTCAGGATTGTTCAGCTTGTCCTTCGTCTGCCCCTGAAACTGAGGATCGACCATGAACAGGTTGACGACGGCGTACATGCCCTCGCGGATGTCATCGGCGGTGATGTCGAGCTTCTTGATCATCAGCTCGTGCGTCTCCATGTAGTTGCGCACGGCCGAGCGCACGGCGTCTTTGACGCCTTGCTCGTGGGTCCCGCCGTCGCGGGTGGGGATGCCGTTAACGTACGAGCGGATGTACTCTTTCGGCGCCTCGGTCCATTGCAAGACCACCTCGAAGCGACAGCCGTCCACCATCTCGTCCTGCACATGTACGTACGGCTCCGCGTGGATCGGCCGGGCGCCGCGATCCTTGAGCAAGGAGGTCAGGTACTCCTCGATCCCGCCCTCGTGCTGGAACTCGTGGCGCGCTTTGTTGACGTCGTCCTTGAAGACGATCTTCAGCCCACGGTTAAGGTACGTCTTGATCTCCAGGTTCTCGTGAATGAGCGCCGCGTCGAACGTGGTCGTCTGGAAGATATCGGCGTCGGGCCGGAAGAAGATCGACGTCCCCGAGCCTCGCGACGAGCGCGACGTCGTCTTGAGCTTCGTCTTGGGGATGCCGCGCTCGTAGACCTGCTCGTAGGTCTTGCCGCCGCGCTTGATGGTGGCGACTAGCTGCTCGGACAGCGCGTTCACCACCGACGACCCCACGCCGTGCAGCCCGCCCGAGGTGATGTAGTTGCTGCTGTCAAACTTGCCACCCGCATGCAGCGTGGTCAAGATGACCTCAAGTGCGGAGACCTTCTTGACGGGGTGCTTGTCTACGGGAATGCCGCGCCCGTTGTCGCTCACGGTGACGCTCTTCCCATCGGCGTGGAGCGTGACATCAATCTGGCTGGCGTAACCGTTAACGGCTTCGTCCACCGCGTTGTCCACGATCTCCCAGACGAGGTGGTGTAGGCCCGGCTTGCCCGTCCCGCCGATGTACATCCCCGGGCGCTTCCGAACGGGCTCTAGCCCTTCGAGCACTTGGATGTCTTTTCCAGTATAGGTCGCTACTTCGGCCATATTGAGGTCTCAGGTCTAAGGTCTCAGGTCACACGTCAGACGGCTTCGCCACCTACAGTTTGATCTCGGTGGGGGGCTGCACGATGGCGGTGAGGGTGCCACGCTGGATGATCGACTTGCCTTTGTTGCCCCGGTTGGTGACGTCGAACTTGGTGGTGCGGATGATTTCGCGACGGCCCCGGCTGGTCTCCACTTCAAGCCCCTGCCGTGCGGCGTTGGAAAGCACAAAGCCGAGCGCGCGATCCCGGGCGCCCAGCCGCATGGCGATGACGCCTTTGGCCGGGTTCTTGAAGATCGAGATCTGCTGGACCGGGAAGATGAGCGCATTGCCTTGCTCGGAGGCCATGCACACGTTCTCGTCGCCCGCCGAGGCCACAGCGCGCAGGACGCGGTCGCCGCGCTGGAGGCGCGTGAAGAGGCGGCCGTTCTTGTTGCTCGGCTCGGCGAAGGCGCTCAGGGGCATGCGCAGCGCGTTACCCTGCTCGGTGAGCGCGACGAGGCACAGGCCTTCCGTGTCAGGGTCGGGCGGGGCGCCGTCGCCAAAGAGTTGGGGTTCGCCGTCGGGAACGGGGACGGCCTTGGGCAGGATGCGATCGTCGTGGACGATCACGCCGACGATGCGCTCACCGTCGGAGAAGTCGAACAGCTTCTGGATCGGGTTGCCATGTCCTGTTGTGCTGGGCAGCTGGTCCACGAGCGCGGTGTAGGCGCGGCCGATGTTGGTGCAGAACGTGGCCGTGCTGCGGGTGGAGCAGCCGATAGCCCAGCGCACCTGATCGCCGTCACGTACGCGGATGCTGCCGACGTCAGTGTACGAGCGCTGCCGCTTCACCCAGCCGTCCTGCGTCACGATGAGGTTGACGTCCTCTGCCACGATGTAGTCCTCAGCGCTGTATTCGAGCACGGCGGCCGGCCCAGTCACGCTGGTGCGGCGCGGCTCGCCATAATCCTTCTTCAGCTGCCGCAGCTCTTTCTTGATGAGCGCCCACCGTCCCGGTTCGTCGGCCAGCAGCGCTCGGATCTCGGCGGCTTGACGCTCCTTGTCTTCCAGTTCCTCGCGGATGGCCTCGATTTCGAGCTGCGAGAGCTTGAATAGCTTCGTTTCGAGGATGGCATCGGTCTGCACGTCGTCCAGTCGGAAGCGATGCATCAGCCGCTGCGCCGCGTCTTTCTTGTTCTTTGAGGCGCGGATGATCTTGATCGCCTCGTCCAGCGCGTTGAAGATGATTTCGAAGCCTTTGAGGATGTGGATGCGCTTCTCCAGCTGCTCCAGCTCGAATCGCAAGCGCCGCACGACGACATCCATGCGGAAACGCAGAAACTCACTCAGCACCGTCGAGAGGTTGACGCGTTTCGGTGCCGGAACGTCGGGGTTGTCCGTCGGGACGAGGCACGTGAGGTTGACGTTGAAGCGCGACTTGAGCGACGTGTGCTTGTAGAGGTAGGCCATCGCCGCGTCGGCGTTGGCGCCGCGCTTGAGGTCGAGCACGATCCGCACGACATCGGTGGACTCGTCGCGGATGTCTACCAGCTGCGGCACGCTCCCCTTCTCGATGCGGACCGCGATCTGCTCAATCAGGTCGGCCTTGTTGACGGTGTATGGGACTGACGTGATGACAATGTGCTTCTTGCCTTCGAGCACGTACTGCCCGCGCATCTCAATTGGCCCTTCGCCCTTCTCGTAGATCTTGACGAGGTCATCCTGGCTATTGAGGATCTCGCCGCCCGTCGGGAAGTCGGGGCCTTTGATAAACTTCTCCACCAGGGTCTGAACCCGCGCGTTGGGCGACTGGATCATGTAGATCAGTGCATCCACCACCTCGGCCAGGTTGTGCGGCGGGATGTTGGTCGCCATACCCACGGCGATGCCGCTCGACCCGTTGACGAGCAGGTTAGGCAGCTTGGCGGGGAGCACGATGGGCTCGAAGAGCGTCCCGTCGAAGTTGGGCCGGAAGTTGACCGTCTTCTTCTTGATGTCGGAGAGCAATTCGACCGCAAGCGGACGCAGCTTGGCCTCGGTGTAGCGCATGGCAGCGGGCTTGTCGCCATCGAGCGAGCCGAAGTTGCCGTGGCCGTTGACGAGCGGGGCGCGGAGCGAGAAGTCCTGCGCCATCCGCACCATCGCGTCGTAGATCGCCGAGTCGCCGTGCGGGTGCAGCTTGCCCATCACGTCGCCCACGATGGTCGCGCTCTTGCGGAAGCGGCTGTCAGGGTACAGGTGCAGGTGCGTGTACATCGCGTACAGGATGCGCCGCTGCACGGGCTTAAGGCCGTCGCGGATGTCGGGCAAAGCGCGGCTTGTAATAACGGACATCGCGTAGTTCAGATACCGCTCGCGGGCCGTTTCCTGCAGGGAGATGACGTCTACAACAGGCATTTTTGGTTTTGCAATAACAGCTTCTACATGACCTCGACGCTCCTAATGTACGACAGGAACGGTGTCAACGTACTGTCACCGGGCATGTGTGCATTAAATGTGCATCCACAGCTATGGGGCTCGCCTCTTCGTGTGCCACCATGCAGCGGTTGAGGACGCTGGAATGGCCTAGATCCGCCCTCCTCGGCGCTCCTGCCCAGCCTTGAATGCCGACGGCGGGGTTCCAAAGCGCCCTTTGAACGCACGCGAGAAGTGCGCCATGCTGTTAAACCCAACGCCGTACCCAATCTCACTCACCGAGCCGGTCCTGGCGACCAGCTGCCGCGCGGCCTCATCGAGCCGGACATGCCGGATGAAGACCACGGGGGTCTCCCCAGCCTCTTGTCGCACGCGCCGGTGCAGTTGACTACGGCTGAGCGCCATCGCGTCGGCTAACGCCTCCACCGAGAACGCCGTATCGCCGAGGTGCCGCATCACCGTGGCGCGAAGCTGGTTTACAAAAGGCGAAGATGCGGATGCTGGCGGGGCGCCTTCTGCAGGTGTACGCTTGCGTCCCGGCTGCTGCCAGAGCTGACGCAGCCGTTGGCGTTGCTCAAGCAGGTTGCGGACGCGAACGATTAACTCATGCCGATCTACAGGCTTGACGAGATAGTCATCGGCGCCTCGGCCCAAGCCCTCCATCTTGTCCGTTCGCCCCGCTCGCCCTGTCAGGAATATGAAAGGGATGAACGCTAGCTCGGGGTCCGCACGTACGGCCGCCATGAGCTCAAACCCGTCAAGTCGCGGCATCATCACATCCGAAATCACCAAGTCGGGCATGTGCTGGCGAATGGCTGCTAGCGCCTGCTCGCCATCGCCTGCCTCAAGCGTCGCGTACCGCGTTTCGAGATGGCGGCGGATGTAAGCACGGATGTCGGGGTGATCGTCTACGACGAGCACGGTGGTCACGTCGGGGGGCAAGGCTTCATCTGTGGGCTGACCGCCAGATCGCTCAGCGTCGGCTAGGGCGGGCAGGAAAGCGTGTGACGTATACCGTGCGTCTGCCTGTTCGGCGGGTTGACCACGTGGAGGAGCAGGCGAATCCGCCGCGGCACCTGCTGGGAAGGTCACCGTGAAGACGCTGCCCCGTCCGATCTCGCTTTCCACCTCTACTTGGCCGCTGTGGAGTTCAACCAGCTCTTTAACGAGCGACAGGCCGATGCCCGTGCCGGGCTCAAGCACGTCTTCGCCGCCACGGGCTTGATAGAAGCGATCAAAGACGTGCGGCAGTTCATTCGGCGCGATACCGATCCCGCTGTCGGCCACGATCACGCGCACCGTTTCCGCATCGCCGTCGAGCCGCATGGTGACCGCCACCTGACCACCAGCTGGGGTGAACTTCAGGGCGTTGCCGATCAGGTTTGCGACGATCTCTTCCAAACGCTCGGCATCGCCGTGGACCCAGTAGTGGTCCTCTCGCCATCGGGTGAGGAGTTCAACGCCCTTCCGGTCGGCGAGTACGCCAAACGCATCGACGGTCGCGCCGACCACCTGCGTGAGGTTGACGGGCTCCGGGGCAAGCGTCACCGCACCAGCTTCGAGACGCGATAGGTCGAGCAGTTGGTTGACCAGACGCATGACGCGTTGCGTGTTCTGATGTGCCACCGTGACTTGCTGCTGCTGCGTATCCGTGAGTTCGCCGAATAGACCCTCCTGGAGATCTGCCAACGGACCTAGTGTGAGGGTGAGTGGCGTTCGAAACTCGTGGCTGATGTTGGCGAAAAATCGGCTTTTGGATGCGTCGAGCGCTGCCAGTTGCTCGGCCTGCTCAGACACGACGCGCAGGGCCTCTTCTGCGATCACGCGCTGGGCTTCCGCGTCATTTTTTGCCGCCCGGGACCGGCTTGTTTCGAGGCGCAATGCGTCGGTGCGATGTTCGACGAGCCTGTTGAGTTCTACTACGCGCTCGCGCTGCCTACGACTTCGCCACCCCATTACACCGCCAAGTGCCAGGAGACCAGCTAGGCCTGCAGCCAGCCTGAACGGGCGCGTCTCGTAGAGGTACGGCGGCACCTCGACTGTTACAGCCGCCCCGTGGTCAGGCCACTGCCCAGGATACACGGAGGCGACGACCTCAAAGGTATGCATTCCAGGGTCGAGGTTGGTGAAGACGGCAACGGTGCGGTCGTCCACATCGGTCCACGCGTCGCGCTGCCCGCGCAGGCGATAGCGGTACCGTACGGCCTCGGGTCGGGAAAAGTGGATGCTGGCATAGGCAACCTCCAGGTCGCGGACGCCCTTGGGCAATGTAATCAGCCCTGGCGTAGCAAGGGGCATGGCTTGGCCTTGCGCCTGCACTTCGTCGATGTAAACCCGTACCTCAGTGGACTGTGCCTGCACCTCGCTGGGCGACACGACCACGGCACCTCCTTGCGTAGCAAACCACAGCCGCCCGTCGCTGGCCTTCAGTGCCGAGGACTGCCCACCGCCGTTGGCCTCACGGTCGCGGAGTCCCGCGCGCTCGTCGTAGCTGACCGAGAAGACCCGCTCAACCGTACCACTCGCATAAGCTTCGAGTTGGTCGATGGGCACCCAGAACAGGCCTTGGTTGCTGCTCATCCAGAACCGCCCTTGACCGTCGTGGAGGATGGCGTGGATGCCGTCGCTGTAAAGGCCCGTCTGCGTCGTGTACACGGTGACGTCCAGCGGCTCGCCGCGCCACAGCGCATCGGGATGGAAGCGGTTGAGGCCGCGATCTACGGAGCCCAGCCACAGCGTCCCGTTCCCGTCGATATGGATCCAGCGGACGTTGTCGCTGCTCAGCCCGTCCTTGGTCGTGACCGGGGTAAATGTGCCTGCTCGGTAAGCCATGATGCCGCCACCCATCGTCGCCAGCCACAGCGTGCCGTCCTCCGCTTCAGCAAAGGCCTGGACCTGGTTGGCCGAGAGCCCGTCGGCTACGGTAAACTCCCGGCGTTGCCCTTGGCACGACTGGAAAAGCGAACCTCGGGTACCGATCCACAAGCAGCCCTGCCGGTCTTCGTACATGGCGCGGGTTTGCAAGAGCGGATCGGTTTGCCGGCCATACATGGCTTCACGGCGCGACACCCACATCGGCGACGCGGCTTGCTTTGTATGGCGCAGGTCGTCACCTGCCAACCATACGCTGCCATCTGAGGCCATGTGGATGTCGAGGACTGTTGTAGGACGACCGCTGTCGTCTGACCAGTTTTCGATGCCGCCCTCACGAAGGACCGAGAGGCCGCCGCGTTGTGACCCCATCCAAATGCTTCCGTCAGCCGCCTCATCAATGGCGTAGATGTTGTCGCTGAGGCCGCCCTCGGCTGCGCCATAGGTGGTGAACAGGCTGGGGCTGATGCGATGGAGGCCTTCGCGGTTGATGGCGACCCATACGTTGCCTTCATCATCAAGCGTCGCATCCCTGAGGAAAGCATTGGGGCCGCTTAGCGTGACGACCTGCTTGTCGTTGTGCAATACCACACGCGGGCCTGCTACCCAGTGGTTCAAGGAATCGTTCAGCCAAGTCCACTGCGTACGCCAGTCGGTTGGCGCCGCTTCGTTTGCAAGGGTGATCCTTTGCGGCGGTGAGGCGGGCTGCGCGGGATCGGCCAGAAAGCACGACAGCTGGCTGGCACTCGTTGTACACAGTCGCCCGTGGGCATCGCGGTGCAGCCCGCCTTTGTCGCTTAGCGCATCGAGAACGCGCGTCACGTTGCCGTGTGGTCCGGTGAGGCGGTAGACCCCGCGCTCTGCAGCAACCCATGTCACCTCGGAGCGGAGCGGGTCTGGGTAGATATCTACGATGTACCCCATGTCTGTTCGATCAACATCATGTATGCGATCTGCATTGATGTAGCGGAGGTATGCATCGCCGCTTCCCAGCGCCCAGACGCCGCTATCCGCCCCCGGGTAAAGCGTGACGGGCAGCGTGGCCTGCTCAGAGGTCCACCGATGGACAAGCGTGCCTGACTGATTCTGCCACACCTGCTTGTTAGCGGCTAGCCACACCGTACCATCTGCGGCGCGCACTAGGTTGAGCGGGACCTCAAACCGACCCTCCATGACGGTTACCTCCCCCTCCTCCACGTACCCGACGTGTTCGTTCCCCGCCACGAACCAGAGGCGTCCGGCACGGTCGATCTCCAGCTGGCTGAGGCGGCTCGAAGGAAGCCCAGGCAGGTTGGCCGTGGTGAAGGTCTTGAACGTGCGCCCGTCGAACCGCACCAGCCCGCCGAAGGTCGCCATCCACAGGAAGCCGTCGTGGCCTTGCGCAATGGCATTGACCGTGTTCACCGGCAGCCCGTCGGCACTGCCCCACTTGTCGTGTACATACCCCTGCGCGACCTCCATCTGCGCGAGCGCACACGGGGCCAAGGCGCTGGCAAGCACGGCACAGGCCGCCAGCATGGGGATGACAAACAACAGGGATCGCATGATGCTACCAATCTACAACATCCGCCGGACTGCTTGGCCGTGGATGACGCGTCGGGCTGGTGGCCATCACTTCAGCAGGACGAGCGATTGTGTCTCGATAAACTGCTCGCCCTCGACGCGAATGAAATAGAGGCCGCTCGCCCAGCCGTCCGTCGCTGAAATGCTGAACGGATGACGCGCTTCTGATGCCAGCGACCCGTCGTGCAAGACGACCACCCGCCGACCAAGCGCGTCGTACACGCCGACGTTCACCTGCTGCGTGCGGCGGACACCGACAGTGAACGCAGCCGATGTGGTGAACGGATTGGGATGCACCGTGGTGACCGAGATGGCCTGCGCCATCTCGACGATAACCTCTACCTCCGGGCTGTACGCGAACGCTCCGTCCAGATCTACCTGCCGCAGCCGGAAGCGATGGGTGCCCGCTTCGGGTGTGGCGATGGTGTGCGTGTAGTGCTGCGCCACCAGCGTGGTGCCGTGCCCTTCGACGAACACCGCTTCGTTCCACGTTCTGCCCGACGGCCCTTGGCGCTCCAGGTAAAACCCGGCGTTGTTGGTCTCACTCGCCGTTGACCAGCGTAGGTAAACGCTCTCTGCATCTACAACAGCCTCGAACGTGGTCAACTCTACGGGAAGCGGCACGCCTGGAAACTCGTATGCGCCCAGCTCAACGGTGCTATCCTGAATGCGAGGTTGGCCCGCGATGTCGGTGGCGGCTACGTGGGTAGCGGCGTTGTTGCCTGCTTCGCGAGCTGGGCTAGCGGCCAGCAGGCGGAGGCCATCATCGGTGGTGAAGAACTGGTTGTCGCCGCCGTCAGGGTCTGCTGTGTTGGCAAACTGGGGGTCGGCATCGAGGTTGTTGCCGCCATCGGTGCCGAGGTTTGCATCCCAGTTCGCGCTGCCGCCCGAGCCTTCCACCAATACATGCGCAAAAGCAAAGGTGCTGCTGCCTGCTCCTTCAACCTGATTGCCGCTTCCCGCCGTGTTGCCGTAGAGTATCGTGTTTGCTAGTGAGCTACTGACTACTCCTGTCGAGACCGTGGTTGTGTAGATCCCCCCGCCACGTTGGGTAGCCGTGTTGCCAAACAGGGTACAGTTGGTGAACGTCAGGTTTGTACCTCTCCGATTTCCACCTCGGATATGGAGGGCGCCGCCTTCATCAGTCGCACTGTTGCCCACAAATAGGGCGTTCGTGAGCGTCACCACGTCGGCGCTGAACGAACTAAAGGTGAGCATGTAGATGGCACCACCATCGGTCGCCGTGTTACCTGAAAACACGCAATTACTGCACACTGGGCTAGACGCTCCCCCGATGAGGTATAGTCCTCCACCATTTCCCGCCGCATTGCCTTCGAATACGACATCCGTCAGAAAAGGCGTGCTACCCTGTCCCGAAGTGAGCCCTAGGGCGTAGATTCCTGCACCGCTGAAAAATGCGGTGTTGTTCGAAATGACGGCCTGTGTGATGACCGGGCTCCCCCCTCCCGTATACATGCCGCCGCCATTGGTCGCGTTGTTGCCCTCAAGTCTGATGTTTGCCAACGTCGGGCTGCACGTGTCACCCGGGGTGCCTCCATCACAGAAGATGCCCCCGCCGTTCCGGTCTTGCGACGCGCCATTCGCGTTACCCTTTGTGACGGTGACGCCATCTAGCACCGTAGCAGGCGTCACGTTCGCGGCGATATTTGCGCCCAGCAAATCGCCCCCGTCGATGAGCACCACGTGGTAGCTGTTGTCGGAGGCATCGTTCGCTGTACCGATGTCACCCGAGAGCGTGACCATGTTCGTCGAGGCATCGCGCTGGCTGAGTTGCGTCTCCGTCCCGGCAAAGCCGCCATAGACCTTAAGCCCGTCCTGATCGCCCGTGATGGTAAAGCTAACGGTTCGGTCGGTGCCCGATGTGGGGCGGTACGTACCTTCAGCGATCCATATCTGGTCGAGCCCGGAGGCGAGCGCAAGTGCGCTCTGCAGATCGGTGAAGGCATCGCCCCAGGACGTTCCGTTGTTGGCGCCACCCGTCGCGTCGCGATCCACGTAAAGTAATTGAGCGGAACGCACGCCCTCGTACGCGCCCATATCCGGCGCCATGTTGTTGACGCGGTTGGCCCCGGTGATGTCTGTGCTGGGAAGTTGCCCCGCCGAAGCCGTGCCGCCATCGAGCGCAGGGCTTGCGCCTTGGATACGGAGGCCGTCATCGGCGGTGGCGAAGCGCCCGTCCGCGCCATCGGAATCAGCGGCGTCTGCGAACAGTGGATCGGCGTCGAGGTTGTTGCCACCGTCGGTGCCGAGATTGGTATCCCAGCTTCCGCTGCCACCCGAGCCTTGGATGAGACTGTGCTGGAAGCTCGGCGTGGCGCCGTCGTTCGAAACCTGCGCGCCGTTGGTCGCCGTGTTCGCGTAGAGGATGCTGTTGACGATGACGGGTGCAGCGGTGCCCCCCGTTCCGTTGGTGTGGATTCCACCGCCATCCTGACCCGCCGTGTTGCCCTGTAGCGTGCCGTGCGTGATCGACCCGCTGCTGGTGCCGCCGCTGGAGCCATCGAAGGCCACGGCGCCTCCGTCCTGTGTGGCCGTGTTGGCGGTGAACACTACGTTGACCAGCACGGGACTACTCGCCCCCGATGCACTGCCGTTGCTGTACAGCCCGCCACCGACGGTGGCGGCATTGCCGGTGAACACAACGTTGGAGAGCGTGGGACTGGCGGCGTTGCCACTGCCCGAGCCGTCGAGGTAGACCCCACCACCCGCCGCGTTGCCGCCCGTGCCATCGGCCTGTCCTCCTGTGATCACCACGCCGTCGAGGACAGTAGCGGCAGTGACGGGTACATCGACGTTCGCGCCTACCGCATCGCCCCCGTCGAAGATCATGACGTGATAGCTGTTGTCGGAGGCGTCATTGAGCGTGCCGAGGTCGCCCGACAGGATGACGGGGTTCGTACCGGCATCGCGCTGCGTGCGTTGCGTCTCGGTCCCAGCAAAGCCGCCGTAGATCTGCAGCCCGTCTTGAAGCCCGGTCACGGTGAAACTCGCTGTGCGGTCTGTACCAGATGTCGGCTTGTACGTGCCAGCGGCGATCCATATCTCGTCGCCGTTTCGGCCGTCCGCCAGGGCATCCTCTACGCGCACGAACGCGTCGTCCCATGAGGTCCCGTCTTCATTACTGTCCTTGGCGAGTAGCGGGGTGACATAGATGATGCGCGTCAACCCGCCCTCGTACACGCCCATATCCACCGTGGTAAACTGGATGCGTGCTTCGCCCCGAAGGTCCACACTGGGTAGCCCGGTCGCGGCGTTGTTCCCCGCGTTTAACGTAGGGCTGTTGCTGAACACCCGTAGGCCGTCGTCATCGGTGCCGTAGCGGTTGTCGTTGCCATTGGGATCGCTGGCATCTTCGAAGCGGGGATCGGCGTCGATGTTGTTGCCACCATCCGTGCCGAGAGCCGCACTCCAGTTGCTGCTCCCCCCCGAGCCTTCGATTAGGCTGTAGCTGATCACCGGGGAAGCGCTGGAATTGGCGAGTTGTGCGCCGTTACTCGCCGTGTTGCCATGGATGATGGTGTTGACGATGGACGGGGTGCTGGTGCCACTGCTGGAACCATTGCTGAATACTCCGCCGCCGTTCTGCGTCGCCGTGTTACGTGCGATGGTGCAGTTGGTGAGCGATGGGCTGCTCGTCCCGCCCGCAGTGCCGAGGTTCAGCATGCCACCCCCGTTCGCCTGGCGCTGTTGGACGTAACGAGCACATTGATAAGCGTGGGGCTGCTGTCTCCTCCAGACGACCCGTTGTTGAACAGCCCAGCACCAACTGACGCGATGTTGCCAACCACCACGACGTTGGAGAGCGTGGGACTGCACGCATTGCCGCTGCCGCGACCGTCGCAAAAGATGCCTGCGCCCGCCGCGTTGGCGTTCGAGCCGTTGGCGTGACCGTTCGTGATGATGACGCCATCCAGCACTGTCGATGTGGTCACGTTGGCGGTGTAACTCGTTCCGAGTGCCGTGCCGCCATCAAACAGGACAACGTGGAAGCTGTTGTCGTTGATGCTTCCCGGATTGCCGATGTCGCCGGACAAGACCACTTGGTTGGCGCCGATGTCGCGCTGGCTGCGTTGGGTCTCGGTGCCCGCAAACCCGCCGTAGATTTTCAGCCCATCTTGGTCTCCGGTGATGGTGAAGCTGATCGTTCGGCTACTGCCCGAGGTCGGGTAGTACGTTCCGCCTGCGATCCATATCTCATCGCTCCCCGTGGCAACAGCCAGCGCACTCTGCAAGCTGGTGAAGGCGTTCGCCCACGATGTACCGTTGTTGGCGCCGTTCGCGTCGGCATCCACGTAGATCGTATCGGCATGCGCTGTCGTACCTGCGGCCCACATGACAGCCACGATGCCGAGCGACAATGCGTTGATGAAATGGCGCAGGATGGCTCGGGAGGAGCGAGAACGCGTAGGCATGGCAACGGGAGGAGCAGTTCAGGATGGCTTCCCGCAAGCTGCTGCATCTGCCCATTCGGGGCTTGCCCGTATGTCGCAATCTGTTGATCGTTTGTCGCAGAACCGCATGTTGACGCGAACAGCGTAGTTACGCCGTGGTCACTTCGCTGCCGCCGTGAAGTAGTCGCCGTCCTCGGTCGAGTGCAGTTCGAGCACCTGCGCTCGGGTGAGCAGGACCAGCGTGTGGGAGGCGCGCTTCTTGGGGACGTGCGCGATCTGGGCGAACTTCTCGACCGTGATGCGCCCGTATTGATCGAGGTAGCGCATCAGCAGCATCTCTTTGTCGCCGAACTCGAAGCGGACGCCATCGCCCCGGTGCTGCGTCTTCATGAGCCGGACGGCCTCGCGGCTGGCTTCGCGGCTGACCTCGTCCACGCGGATGTAGGCGGTGCGCTTGGCCTCGTACTGCACGTAGTGCGGCTTGGCATCGCTGTCGGGCACGTAGACGACGATCACGTCGCGCTTGCGGCTGATGGAGACGCGCTCGATGCGGAGGCGGACGGGCGGCGTGCAGTGGATCTCTAGCGCCTCTTTGAGCGCATACTCTTCTTCCTCGGCATCGCGGAGGCCCACGATGGTGCCGTCGTCATCCACGCCCAGGAAGACCGTGCCGCCCACCGTGTTTGCTAGGGCCACCACCTCTTTGGCGATCCGCTCGGGCTGCGGCACGCGGCGTTTGAATTCCTGAAACCGTCCTTCGCCGAGGGCGACGCGTTGCGTAAGCTCGCGCTGATTCATCGTAGGTGTGCGGTGGTGGAACGGTCGGCAATACGCAGGTCAGGCCTGCAGGTCGTCGGGGAGCCAGTCTTCGTGCTTGGCGGATCGGCTCATCAACTCGGCGACAGCGGCGCGCGGCTCTTTCCCTTCGAAGAGGATGGTGTAGACGGCTTCGGTGATGGGGAGCTCGATGCCCAACTCCAATGCTAACGCATGAACCGACGCCGTCGTGCGTACGCCCTCGGCCACCATGTTCATCTCATTGAGGATGTCATCGAGGGAACGCCCCTTCCCCACCTGTTCGCCCACGTAGCGGTTGCGGCTTAGGCCGCTCATGCACGTCACCACGAGGTCGCCGATGCCTGCGAGACCGGCAAACGTGGAGGGCTTGGCGCCCATCGCGAGGCCGAGGCGCCGGATCTCGGCCAGCCCGCGCGTGACGATGGCGGCCTTGGCATTATCGCCGAAGCCGATGCCGTCGCTCATGCCTGCGGCGATGGCCAGGATGTTCTTCACCGAGCCGCCAATCTCAACGCCGAGCAAGTCGTCGTTGACGTACACCCGCAGCGACGGCGACATGAACACGTCCTGAATGTGCCGCGCCGTCGCCATGTCGAAGGCGGCTGCCACGACCGTAGTCGGCTTGTGGAGTGCGACCTCCTCGGCGTGACTCGGGCCATACAGCACGCCGATGTTGACACCAGGCACGGCAGCAAACACGTCGGTCAGCACACGCGAGGTGGTGAGCAGCGTAGTGTTCTCGATCCCCTTCGCCAACGAAACCACGACGTGCTCCGCCGTGACGAACGGCGCCAGCCGCTCGGCCAGCAGACGTACCGCCTGCGAGGGCACGCCAATCACCCAGAATGTGGCGTGGGCAATGGCGTGTTCAAAGTCACTCGTGACCTGCAGCGCGTCGGGGAATGGCGCATCGTCCAGGTAGTCGTGATTTGCGCGATCGGCCTCCATCTTGGCCGTATGCTCGGGCCGCCGCGACCACAGCAGCACGGGGTGGCCTTGCTCGGCGAGGCTAATCGCCAGCGCGGTTCCCCAGCTTCCAGCGCCAAATACGGTGACAGGCTGCGTGTTCATGCGTCCTCCGGTTCAAGCTCGCCCTTGCCGCGCATCCCGCCCGTGAACGCGAACGACTTGACGCGATTCTCTTCGCCCCGGCGCAAGCGCCCCATGTTGGCGCGGTGCATCCACAAGATGCTGGCCATCATGATCAAGCTCAGGATGAGCACGCTCCCATCTAGATACTCCACGTTGAACACGTACTTGCGGATGGCTACGATAGAAGGGAACGCCAGCGCCGCTACCATGGACCCGACCGAGACGTATCGCGTGGCAAAGAGCCCAACAGCGAAGGCCACCAAGGTGAGCACCATAGAGATGGGTGTCAGCGCGAAGAGCACGCCGCCCGATGTGTTCACGCCCTTACCCCCCTTGAAGCGGGCGAACACAGGGAAGTTGTGGCCGAAGATCGCGGCCAATCCAGCCATCATCTTGATGAAGCTCTCGGGGTCCCACATCGGCGGCGATGGGATGCCATCGATGCGAATCTGCGAGATCAGCCCAGCCGCCACGAACCCCTTGCCCATGTCTACGATGGTAGCTACGATGCCCGCCTTCCACCCCAGGACGCGGAAGGTGTTCGTGGCCCCCGCATTGCCACTGCCGTGCTCGCGTACGTCGATGCCGTACATCAGCTTGCCCGTCCAGATGCTGCCGGGGATGGACCCGACGAGGTAGCTCAGGAGCAGGATGACGAGAAGGCTGAGCATGGGGTGTGCTGATACGCGGAGGTACGCTTAAAAAAATGAGGCGGCTTACCGGGCGTGTACTTCGCCAATCACAACGGGTTCTTCGCCATGCTCCCGCAACAGCGTGATGGCCGCATCGGCATGCTCGCGCCCCACAATAATGGTGAGGCCGATGCCGAGGTTCAACGCCTGGCGAATGTCATCCTCGGGCACGCCGCCGAGGTCCTGAATTAGCGTGAACAGCGCGGGCCGCTCCCAGGCGCCATAATCGATGGCGAAGTCTAACCCTTCGGGGATGACGCGTTTGGTGTTGCCGGGGATACCGCCGCCTGTGATGTGAGCGAACGCATGCGCGAGATCGGCATCGATGAGCGCCTGGATCGGGGCGAGGTACGAGCGATGGACGCCCAGCAACGCTTCGCCCACCGATACGCCACCCAGTACGTCGGGCGTATCGGTCACCTCGTAGTGGGCAAACAGCACCTTGCGCGCCAGCGAGTAGCCGTTGGTGTGCAGCCCCGTCGAAGGCAGGCCAAGGATCACGTCGCCGGCCTCTACGCGGTCGCCGTTGTAAATCTTGTCCTTCTCGACCACGCCCACGATGGTCCCGGCCAAGTCGTACTCGCCCTCGCTGTACAGATCGGGCATCTCTGCCGTCTCGCCGCCGATGAGCGCGCAGCCGTTGGCCTTGCACGCCGTCGCGAAGCCCCGCACCACGTCAACAGCGACGTCCGGCTCAAGCTTGCCTGTCGAGAAGTAGTCGAGAAAGTAGAGCGGCACGGCGCCACAGACGGCGATGTCGTTCACGCAGTGGTTGACGAGGTCCTGCCCCACCGTGTCATGCTGGCCCATCCGAAAGGCCACCTTCAGCTTGGTCCCCACGCCATCTACCGAAGATACCAGCACCGGCTTCTGATACTTAGAAAGATCCAGCTCAAAGAAGCCGCCGAACGCCCCGATGTCGGTGAGTACGCCGGGCGTGAACGTGGAGCGGACGAGCGGCTTGATCTGCTGCACGGTCCGTTCGCCTGCTTCGATATCGACGCCAGCATCGCGGTAGGTAGTCATGGCGGACTTGCGGTGGTGAAAGGTCGGCGCAAGATACACGCCCAGCCTGCGTAGCGCCGTGCAAGATTAGCAGAATCTGCGGTCGGCGCACCGACAGCAGCCTCAGCGCACCACGTGCATGGTCTGTGTGGAGACCCCGTGTCGCGTTACTAGGCGGAGGTGATACAGCCCGTCGGCTAACCCGCTGGCATCGAACGGAACGGCCCAATGGCCCGCCGCTTGTGTCGTGTTGAGGACGGTCCGTACCTCGCGACCGAGCCCATCGTATACGATAAGCTGAACCGCCATCGGCTCGGGCAGGCTGTAGCGGATGGTGGTGTTCGTGGCGAACGGGTTGGGGTAGTTGACATCTAACGAAGCCTGCGCAGGCAGCGGCATTTCGTCATCTATACTGGTGACGCTGCGAAGGGGAAACTGGATCTCAAACACGCCCCGGCGGCTGCCGTACTCCACCACATACAGCTTTCCATCGAGCATCGCCGCGTCGATGGGATTTTGAAAGCCCACGGCAAGCTGTGTTGCGGAAAGGGTGTATCCGCCTGAACTCTTGTTGAGATCAAGCATCAGCAAATCCTGCCCGTCGCCGCCAAGCCGCCCCAGCAGATCGCCGTCGCCGTCGGTCCAGCTGAGCATGAACGCGTGGCCTCGGTACGGCTCGGCAAAGATTGAGTCGGCGTCGAACGTGAGACCCAGCGGCGAGCGGTGGCCCGTGAAGGTGCCGATGGAGGTGCCTTCGTCGCTGGCATCACGCAGTGCGCCGGAGGGCGTGCGGTACTTGTCGCCATCGGGGCCGACGTTGCGGATGGGACCTGTGAAGGTGACGCCCGCAGGGGGCGCCGGGAAGGTCGGGTCCTCGCTGAAGTACCAGCCGATATCGGAGACGTTGTTGGTGTTGCGATCCGGCTGCACGAAGGGGTCGTTGGCAGGGTTGTACGGGACGGCCTGCTGCGGCGTCTGGCTGTCGCCAATCTGCCACGGGAAGCCGTAGTGGTGCCCCTCGCGCAGCCAGTTGAGTTCTTCGTTGTCGTCGCGGTCGCCGGCGTTCTCGGTGCCCAGCAAGTCGCCGTTTGGAGCAAAGGCAAGGTCGTAGTGGTTGCGCGTGCCCTCGGCAAACAGGTAGCCCTGGGTGCGCAGCGCCTCGCGGTCGTTTGGCAAAACGAGCTCGGTCGCACCCGACGGGATGCGCAAGATCACGGCCGTCAGGCCTTCCTCCCGGATGCCGCCGTAGATCTCGCCGTGGTCGGTGCGCGAGCCTGAGTTGATGTATAGCGTCTCTCCGTCTGGGCTTATCTCAAGCCCGTTCATGCGATGGTCGAACCACGTGCGGCTCAGACGATACGTTTCTGTTGTCATCGCCGTGGTCCATGTCCGCGCTGCATCGCCCCCCCCGGTCAGCGTGGCGCGCTTCAGTACACCCACGGTCGTATTGTCCTCGCCGTCGTTGTTGCCCAGCAGAAACAGCGTCCCGTCCGCATCGAAGACGAGCCCAGCAGGCCGCTCAATGCCGTGATCGTCGGTCGTGTAGCGCTCCCGTACATTGAAGAAGCGACCGCTAGCTCGTGGCGTGATCTCGTAGATCTGCCCCGTGGTCATCAACACAAACAGCGTATTTGAGGCGGGGTTGGCGACCAACCGCACGGGCCGCTGGTTGCCGTCGCTGGGCAGGGTGAGGATTTCACGGATCGACAAGTCATCGGTCAACACCTGCTGAGCAAAAGCAGGCGAGGCGGCGAGGCCCGCAACCAGAACGACAGCAAAGGCAAAACGAGTCAGCATGTAAGAGGCGAGCGTTAACGGCGTTTGAATGTGGTCTTGGCGAACCGCGCTTGGTACCACACTTGAGCGCGTACCGCCACGGGCAACGGGAGCATACCGTCCTCTGTACGATACTTGTGCTTCTGGATCAATCGCAAGGCCTCAAGCCCGCCCAGCCAGCTTTCTTTGAGCGCGCGCTGCAGACCACCTTCTAGGTCATACACCAATGGGAGCGCTTGGGCATAGGCGTCCTGCGCTCGAATGACGGCCTTCCAGAGCAGCTTGTTGACATCGGGGTGATCGCGGTCGCGGCGGAGCAGGTGTACGCTCACCCCATGCTGATCCAACTGGTCGAGTGCGAAGTAGCAGCGGTCGTGGGCCAGGTCGTCGTCGAGGGTGAGCAGGCGGCTGGTGAAAAAGTACGCCCGCCCCCACTCGCGCAGCACGCTTTGCGTCCATCGCGTGTTGACGCCTGCGATGGAGGCCAGGATGCGCGCTTGGCTCCCACTCCAGGCATCGGCGAATGCATTCAGGTCAGCGATGGTCTCAAAGCGCTGCGCGCCGTACCATCGCCAAACGGATGAGGCTTGTGCAACGAGCTCGCCCTTCGGGATACGCTTGTCGACGAGGAGTTGGCGATATGGGCCATCCACCGTCAACCCGAGCCCAGTGGTAGATGCTGCCTTGGCAACAGTGTCTGCCACGACAGCAGCCCCCTTCTCGTCCAGCCGCTTGGTCTGCGCCGCCTTCTTGAGTGCAAACAGCCACTCCCATATCGCCTTCACAATGGGCTGATCGGCTTTGGGCCACCGCTCTGGTGCAAGCGGAACGGGCCACCCGGCTAAGGCAAATGTATCTGACTCAGCCATCGTCATTGGGCCGCCAAGGTGGCGTAGTCTTGTCGAGGAACGACGCGATGCCCGCTTTGAAGTCAGCGGTAGTGCGCGAGAAGGCGTTGGCCTGCACGGCGACCTGCTGGGCCTCCTGCTGGCCCATCGACGGCAGATCGGCGAGGAGGCGTTTGGTGAGCGCCAGCGCCGTCGGGCTGGCGTTATCGGCAATATCCCTGGCGATGGTCATAACATGCATCTCGAGGTCAGCCTCGGGCACGACGTCGAGGACCAAACCGATGCGCGCCGCCTCGGCGCCGTCGAACCGATGACCGCGCAATAACACGTGACGCCCATAGGTCTGGCCAATCTTGCGCAATACGTACGGCAGGATGATGGCCGGGACGAACCCCAGCCGTACCTCGGCAAAGGCAAACCGGGTCGTCGTGCTACACACGGCAATGTCGGCGGCAGCTACGAGTCCGGCTCCGCCGCCCACGGCGGCATAGTGAACTTTTGCAATAACGGGTTTAGCGAGAGTGCTGATACGCGTAAACAAGGCCGCCAGCTGTGCGGAGTCGCGCAGGTTCGCCTCTGATGAAGCGGTTTGCAGATCTTGGAGCGCCTTGAGGTCAGCGCCTGCACAGAACGCCTTACCCTCGCCTTGGAGCACGACCACCCGGACAGCCTCGTCGGCTTCGATCTCGTCAAAGCAACGCATGAGCGCGGCCACCATCGCAGCACTGAGGGCGTTGCGCTGATTGGGACGGTTCATCGATACGCGGGCGATGCGCCCTTCGCGCGTCCAAAAAGCGGGTTCGATCATAACAAACGATGGTACCAAGGCCACACATGCTGCACCTGCGCTAGCCCCCACCCCACAAGCTCGCCGCGCAGGCGAAGCACTTCGGCACGGGGTAGCAGCGTCCGTACCCACAACCACTGCATCTGTTCGACGTCGCTAGGCCACGCATCGAGGCGCCCTGTGACTTCATAGCGGGCCTGCTTCGTACCTATGGCGAGCTTCCACTCGGGCCGGTCGAGGATGGTGTTGATGAGCAGCTGCATGGCCGCGGGCTGGTCGATGATGGTCTGGCGGGTGCGGCGGATGAGGTCGGTGGCGTAGTCCCCAACGTAGAAGCCGAAGCTGAGGCCATCGGGGCTGAGGCTGTGCGAGAGCTGGTAGTCCTTCAGCCGCTTGCGCTCAGGGCGGTACATGGCCATCCACAGGTGATGGTGACAGCCGCCTGCGCCAAAGTCGTTCTTGAGCAGCCGACTGAACACGTTGCGCTCGGTCTCCCAGTTAAGCCGATTCGGCAAGACGCCGTTTACCACGAGATCGTCGCGATAACGCTTGAAGGGCTGTGTGAGGTACTGCTTGATGCCCTCTTTCTCTTTGCGGTACTGGCCGATGTGCGGCTCGGCTTTGAGGCGGTCGAGGATGGCAAAGGCGTCCTCGCCGAAACCATCGAAGGTCAACTCCAGTGTCTCCGGGACGGTGAACGTCGGGACAGCGTTGGCGTCGAGAAGCATAAGCGGAAGATTAAGGGGGCTAAGCGAGGGCGGCTTTGAGTGCGTCTAGCGTGGGCGCGATGGTCGTAACACGCGTAGGCCGCGTGGCGAGTTCAGCCAGCGCAGGTGGGACAGGTGGGCGCCTCCCTGTGGCCCGCTCCACCACTGCTGGAAACTTCGCGGGATGCGCCGTGGCGAGCACCACGGTAGGTAATGCCACGCGTCCGACCTCACGCAAGCACTTGACGGCAGCCAGCCCAACTGCCGTGTGCGGGCACGCCACGTAGCCCGTGGCCTCGGCAACTGCACGCATCGTTGCTACGGTCTCGTCATCAGCCACGGAGCAGCCGAGGATGCGTTCTCTAAGCTGGTCTGCACCGAAGATCGAGGCGAGCCGCTCGAAATTGCTGGGTGCGCCCACATCCATGGCGTTCGACAGTGTGGCGACCGTCGGCGCGAAGGCCGCGTCTGGGTGCGCCGCGAGGTAGCTCGGGAAGAAATCGTTGGCGTTGTGCGCTGCCACAAAGCGTAGGATGGGCACGCCGCCTGCCTGGGCAAAGAGCCCCCCCGTGAGGTTGCCGAGGTTGCCGCTAGGCACGCACACCGTGGCAGGGCCGAGTTGCTTGATCGCCCAGATGTAGTAGAGCATCTGCGGCAGCAGCCGACCGATGTTGATGGAGTTAGCGGATGAAAACCCAGCATCCGCGAGGTCAGGATCGAGAAAGGCGGCTTTCGCCATGCGCTGGCAGTCGTCGAACACCCCGTCCACGGCGTACGTCCGCACGCTTGGGCGCTCTACGATGAGTTGTTGCTCCTGCGTTGGGCTCACCCTGCCCTTTGGATAGAGCAGGACGACATCGATACCGTCGATGCCCGCGAAGCCGTCAGCGACCGCGCTGCCGGTATCCCCCGAGGTCGCGACGAGGATGGTGCGCTCTTCACCGCGTTGGCGTAGGAAGTGCCCCATCCAGCGCGCCATGGTACGGGCGCCGAAGTCTTTGAACGACAGCGTGGGCCCGTGGAAGAGTTCAAGCACGTGGATTCCCTCCCACTCGCCCGACAACGACACGAGCGGTACGGGAAAGTCCAACGCATCCGCAACGATTTCGTCAAGCACGTTGGCAGGCACCTCGTCGGCGAGCCAGGCGCGAAGCACGCGCTTCGCCAGCGTGGTGAAGTCGCTGGCCGTCTCCCATCCTGTCGCACCCAGGTTGGGGACCGCATCGGGGATGTAGAGGCCACCATCGGGAGCGAGGCCCCGAATTAGGGCGTCGGCAAACGAAAGGGGTTCGGCATCAGAACGGGTACTGTGGTAAGAGAGGCGCACGTCGGCAGGGCTGAGGTAGCAAATCACACAGTGGCAAATCAGACAGTGGCATCCACGAGGCGGACGCGCTGCCAGTCCGGCGCGACGCGCCGTGCCCCCTCGGCATCCACTGTGGTCGCCAACCCATCGGCTGGGGTGCCGGCGTGGCGGCTCGCAGCGAGCATAGCGCCCAAAACGACTTCGGCGGCGGCTGCCGAGTCGGTGAGCGCGTACATCGCTGGCCCGGAACCGGTGAGCGCGCAGCCGAGCGCGCCTGCGTCGAGCGCGGCCGCTTTCACTTCGGGGTAGCAGGGCACCAGCCTGGCGCGCACGGGCTCTACGAGGCGGTCCTGCATCATCGCGTGGCCGATGGTCTCCCAATCGCCTGCGTGGAACGCGTCGAGCATGAAGGCCAGCTCCGAGGTGTTGTGAACGGCATCCCACAGCGACACCTGATCGGGCAGCATCTCGCGCGCTTCTTTGGTGAGCACTTGCACTTGCGGGAGGATCACGGCGAGGTGCAGCGCGCGCGGGAGCTGTACGCAACGGTAGCGCGTGGGCTCGGTCGCGGAGACGAGCACGAGCCCTCCGAAGAGCGCAGGCAGCACATTGTCGCCATGCAAACTCCCAGACGCCACCGCCTCGCCGCGCAGCACGGCCTCTACGAGGCCAGCTTTCGCGAAGGGCGAGCCCAGCGCGAGGTTAGCTGCCCAGGCGCCTGCCACCGCACTGGCTGCCGAGCTGCCAATACCGGACCCTGGCCGTATACCTTTACCGATGGTCAGCTCTAGCCCGTGCCGCACGTCGGCTTGACGCAGCACATACAGCGCAGCTGTCGCAGCGGTATTCTGCGCGGTCGCCTTTGAGAGCGTACCGCCGTCACCCGTGATCGCCGTAACGTGTACGCCTGGCTGCTCAACGGGCCGCACGCGGACCACGTCGCCCAGCGCAGATACGCACAGGCCCAACGTGTCGAAGCCGGGGCCCAGGTTAGAGAGCGACGCCGGACCGAACGCGTGTGTCCATTCGCCTATCGGATGTAGATCCATGGTAATCGTCATACTGATGAAGCACGCCTAAACTACGCCGTATCATCGCTGTTACAAGGCAATCGTTCGTGAATCGAAGCTTATGCCCGCATCGGCAGGTCGCCGACGCCTTTGGTGGGGAGCGAGATGAAGCCGCTCAACTGCATGTCGATGGCCCGAGCGGCTTCGCGCCCCTCCGAGATGGCCCACACGACCAAGCTCTGCCCGCGCCGTGCATCGCCCGCAGCAAACACACCGGGACGGCTCGTCTCATATGTGTTGGGATCGGTGACGATGTTGCCGCGCCGGTCTAGCTCCAGGCCCATCTGCCCGACGAAGTGGCTCGCCTCCGGTCCGGTGTAGCCGATGGCCAGGAGCACGAGGTCGGCTGGGAAACGCTGCTCGGTGCCTTCGATCTCGGTGATCGTCAGCCGCCCCTCATCGTCAACGCCGCGCACCACGCGGATGGTCTCGACGGCCTTGAGCACGCCGCGCTCGCCGATGAACCGCTTGGTCAGCACCTGCCACTCACGGTCGCCGCCTTCCTCGTGCGAGGTGCTCGTACGCAGCGTCATCGGGTAGTACGGCCACGGATCGCGCTCGGTGCGGTGGTCGAAGGGCCGCTGCCCGATGCCAAACTGCGTGACGGAGGCGGCGCCTTGGCGATTCGACGTTCCGACGCAATCGCTCCCCGTGTCGCCGCTGCCAATCACAATGACGTGCTTGCCAGTCGCGGTAAGCTCAGGAATCCCAGCAGCCCGCAGGTCGTCGCCCGCCACGCGCTTGTTTTGCTGCCACAGGAAGTCCCACGCGAAGTGAATGCCCGACAGCTCGCGGCCTGGGATGGGCAGATCGCGGGGCTTGGTGGAACCAACGCAGATGACGACCGCGTCATGCTCGCGCTCTAGCTGGTCGATGGGCACGTCCACGCCGACCTCGACGCCCAGCTCGAACCGGATGCCCTCGCGGCGCAAGATGCTGAGGCGGCGCTCAATGATCCACTTCTCCAGCTTGAAGTCGGGGATGCCGTAGCGTAGCAAGCCCCCGGCCCGGTCGTCGCGCTCGTAGATGGTGACGGTATGGCCCGCCTGGTTGAGCTGATCGGCGCAGGCGAGGCCTGCTGGTCCCGAACCGATGATGGCCACGCGCTTCCCGGTGCGGCGCGCCGGGATGATCGGCTGAACCCAGCCGTTGTCGAAGGCTTGCTCGATGATCGTCTGCTCAATCTGCTCAATCGTGACCGGGTCGCTGTACAGGCCGAGCACGCATGCCGACTCGCACGGCGCCGGGCAGATGCGTCCGGTGAACTCGGGGAAGTTGTTCGTTGCCCGCAGCCGATGGTAGGCCGCCTTCCAATCCTCACGCGCAACTAGGTTGTTCCAGTCGGGAATCACATTGCCCAGCGGGCAGCCCGATGTGCAGAACGGCACGCCGCAATCCATGCATCGGTTGGCTTGCGTGCGCAGCGTTTCAGCGTCGTACGGCTTATCGATTGCGTTATAGTCGCGTAGCCGTTCGGCCACCGGACGCTTCTGTGGTAGTTCGCGGTCGGCCTGCATAAAGCCTCTGATTCGGCTCATCGGGTATCTGGGTCTATCTGGTCTATCGTCATTCATGATTGTCATTCCGAGCGAAGTCGAGAAAGCGTAGCTTCACGTAGTAAACCGAAGGTTCACGTCACGTAAATCTCCCACTTTCCCGTCATGCAATTCGTAATCGGAGGAGATCCCTCGGCTTTGGCCTGCGGGCGCCGCTCGGGATGCCATAAGCGGAGGTTTATACTGTGGCGGGCTCAACCACCTTCTTGGTCACCACGCGGGCTCGCTTCGCCGCCATCCGCTCCAGTGCCTTGCGGTACTCGGTGGGCATCACTTTCACGAAGTGCTGTGCTTGCTCGGCCCAGCGATCTAGCACCCAGGCGGCCACTTCGCTACCTGTCGCCTGGAGGTGGTTCTGCACAAGCTGCTGCACCTCGTCCTCGTCCTCGTGCGTGAGCCCGCTCAGCTCAACCATCTCCGTATTGCATCGCTGTTGGGCGAAGGCGCCCGAAGGGTCGAACACATAGGCGATGCCACCGCTCATGCCCGCTGCAAAGTTGCGCCCCGTGCCGCCTAGCACGACGACGCGGCCACCGGTCATGTACTCGCATCCGTGGTCGCCCACGCCCTCCACCACGGCTCGCGCCCCGCTGTTGCGCACGGCAAACCGCTCGCCGGCGATGCCGCGGACGTACAGCTCGCCCGCCGTAGCGCCGTAGAGCGCGGCGTTGCCCATGATAATGTTGTCCTCCGCGAGGAACGTCGATGCCGCTGGAGGGCGCAGGCTGATGGTCGCGCCCGACAGCCCCTTGCCCACGTAGTCGTTGGCGTCACCCTCGATGTAGAAACTGACCCCCGGCGCGCCGAAGGCGCCGAAGCTCTGCCCCGCTGAGCCTGTCGCCTCCACGACGATGGTGTCTTTGTGCAGCCCGGCATTGCCGCAGCGCTTGATAACCGCCGCGCTCAGCATTGTGCCAACGGTCCGGTTGACGTTGGAGACCGATGTGCGGATGACCACGCGTTCGCCCGATGCCAGCGCGGGTTCGGCCTGGGCGATCAGGTCATGGTCGAGCGCTCGGTCGAGGCCGTGGTCCTGCGTGTCGACTTGGAAACTCGTCAGGTATGCTGGCACCTCGACCTGTTCGAGGATGAGCGAGAGGTCGAGGTGCTGCGCTTTCCAATAGCCCGAAGCGTCGCGCATCGCCAACTGATCCACGCGGCCAACCATCTCATCGACAGTGCGGAAGCCGAGATCGGCCATGATCTGGCGCAGCTCATTCGCCACGAAGTAGAAGTAGTTGACCACGTGCTCGGGCAGGCCGACGAACTTCTCGCGCAGGTGCGGATCTTGCGTCGCCACCCCCACAGGGCACGTGTTGAGGTGGCACTTGCGCATCATGATGCACCCCCTCGCCACCAACGGCGCGGTAGCGAAGCCAAATTCCTCGCCGCCGAGCAGCGCGGCGATGGCCACATCGCGGCCAGTCTTGAGCTGGCCGTCTACTTCGACTACAATGCGGCTGCGGAGGCCGTTGCGCAGGAGCGTCTGGTGCGCCTCGGCCAGGCCCAGCTCCCATGGCAGCCCGGCGTGCTTGATCGACGTCTGCGCCGCGGCGCCCGTCCCGCCGTCGCTGCCCGAAATCAGCACCACATCAGCCTTGGCTTTGGTGACACCAGCGGCTACAGTACCTACGCCTACCTCCGACACCAGCTTCACGCTGATGCGAGCCTCGGGGTTGGTGTTCTTGAGGTCGTGGATGAGCTGGGCGAGGTCTTCAATCGAGTAAATATCGTGGTGCGGCGGCGGCGAAATGAGGCCAACGTACGGGGTGGAGTGCCGCGTCTTGGCGATCCAAGGATATACCTTCTCGCCCGGTAGCTGCCCCCCCTCGCCTGGCTTGGCGCCTTGCGCCATCTTGATCTGGATCTCGTCGGCGCTGACGAGGTACGGGAGTGTGACGCCGAACCGCCCCGACGCCACCTGCTTGATGCGGCTACGCCTGGGGCTGGTGCTCTGGTAGCGCTCCGGCTGCTCACCGCCTTCGCCCGTGTTGCTGCGCCCGCCGATGGTGTTCATCGCCTCAGCCAGCGTCTCGTGCGCTTCCTGGCTGATCGACCCGTACGACATGGCACCGCTCTTGAACCGCTGGGCAATGGCCGTCCACGGCTCCACCTCGTCGAGCGGCACCGGCTGGCGCGTCCGCTTGAAGTCGAGCAAACCGCGCAGCGTGCCGAGGCGCTGATTCTGATCGTTGATTTCCTGGGCGAACGTGGCATACGAGCCCTGGTCCTTCTGCCGCACCGCCTGCTGGAGCTTGGCCACGCTGAGCGGCCCAAACTGGTGATACTCGCCGCCGCGCCGCCATTGGTATTGTCCACCCACATCCAGCGGCAGTGCGGTAGGCACCTCGACGGGCGGATACGCCCGCGCATGCCGCATCGCCACCTCGTCGGCGAGCTGTGCCAGCTTGAGGCCAGACAGGCGCGACGGCGTGCCCGTGAAGTACGCCTCCACGACCTCCTGGTGCAGCCCGAGCGCCTCGAAGATCTGCGCCCCCCGATAGCTGGACAGCGTGGAGATGCCCATCTTCGACATCACCTTCAGTAGCCCCTTCCCTACCGCCTTCACATAGTGCTTCACAGCGCGTGTGCGGTCTGCGCCCGCAATGACGCCGTCATCGACCAGCTGCCGCACCGTCGCCAACGCGCCATAGGGACAGATTGCCGCTGCCCCGAAGCCAAGCAGCAGCGCGAAGTGGTGTACCTCGCGCGGCTCCGCCGACTCGATCACAAGGCCGATCTGCGTCCGTTTGTGCAGCTTGGTCAGATGCTGATGCACAGCGCCTATCGCCAGGAGGGCCGGGATGCCAGCCAACGCCTCATTCACGCCACGATCCGAGAGCACCAGGATGTTGTAGCCTGACTTGACGGCCTCGATAGCGCTGTCGCACAGCTGCTTCAGCCCTACTTCCAGGGCCTCACCGCCTTCCGAAACTGGGTAAAGCATCGGCAGGGTCTTCGTGCGAAAGGTGGCATTGTCGAGCGTGGCGATCTTCGACAGCTCGCGCTCGGTCAGGATGGGCTGCTTGAGCTTAATGCGGCGGCAGTTGCGCGGCGACTCGTGGAAGAGGTTGCCCTCGGGGCCGAGATACGTGCGGATGGATGTGACCAGCTCCTCGCGGATGGCGTCGAGCGGCGGGTTGGTGACTTGGGCGAAGAGCTGCTTAAAGTAATCGTACAGCAACCGGCGCTGCTGCGAAAGGACGGCCTGCGGCGTGTCGTCGCCCATGGAGCCGACGGCCTCTTTGCCCTCCGCGCCCATCGGGGCCAGAATGATGTTCAAGTCTTCGAGCGTGTAGTCGAACGCCTGTTGGAGCTTAAGCAGCTCGGCGCCTTTGATGCGTGGTGGGATCATCCCATCGGCCAGCCCTTCGAGGGCCTGCAGGTTATGGTCGAGCCAGAAGCGGTACGGGTTGCGCTGGCTGATGCGTTGCTTCACCTCGTCGTCGCTGATGATCCGCTGCTCGGCGAGGTCGGCCAGGAGCATGCGTCCGGGGCGGAGGCGTCCTTTCTCCACGATATCGGCTGGATCGACGTTGAGCACGCCCGTTTCGGAGGCCAGGATCAACAGCCCACTTCTGGTGATGGTGTAGCGCGAGGGGCGCAAGCCGTTGCGGTCCAGCACGGCGCCGATGTAGCGGCCATCGGTGAAGGGGATGGTAGCCGGCCCATCCCACGGTTCCATGATACACGCGTGGTACTCATAGAACGCCTTCTTGCGCGGGTCCATCTCGGTGTGGTGCTGCCACGCCTCGGGCACGACCATCATCATCGCATGCGGCAGCGAGCGCCCCGTGAAGCGCAGCAGTTCGAGGGCTTGGTCGAGCGTGGCCGAGTCGCTAGAGCCCTCCTGGAGGATCGGCACGACCTTCTGCATGTCGGTTCCGAACCGCTCCGACCGGAAGCTCCCCTCGCGCGCCCGCATCCAGTTGACGTTGCCGCGCAGCGTGTTGATCTCGCCGTTATGGCAGATGTAGCGGAACGGATGTGCGAGTTTCCAGAGTGGAAACGTGTTCGTGCTGAAGCGCGAGTGGACCATCGCCAAACCACTGGCAAAGCTCGGATCGTTGAGGTCGGGGTAGTAGCTGCCCAGCTGATGGGTGGTCAGCATACCCTTATAGACGATGGTCTGCGTGGAGAGGCTGCACACGTAGAAGTCGCGCTCTAGCGGTGTGTTGCGTACGGCCTTCTCCAGCACCCGGCGGATGACGTACAGCTTCCGCTCAAACGCCTTAGCATCCATTAGTGTCTGGCCTGGGGCGACGAAGAACTGCCACACCGACGGTTCCATTGCCCGCGCGGAGACGCCTACCCCCTCGTTGTTCGTCGGCACGCGGCGCCATCCGAGGAAGCGCTGCCCCTCATCGCGCACCACCCACTCGACCAAGGGTCGGCATTGCGCCGCCAGTTTATCTGCCAGGGGCAAAAACGCCATGCCCACGGCGTATGCCCCCGCTTCGGGCAGCTTGACGCCCTCCGCTGCGCACGCATCGCGCATAAAGGCGTCGGGGACATGGACCAAGATGCCTGCGCCGTCACCCGTATCCTCATCGCACCCGCAGCCTCCCCGATGATCCAGGTTACGGAGTATGGTTAAGCCGTCTTGCACGATCTGATGCGTTCGCTCGCCCTTGAAGTGGGCGATCATGCCGACGCCGCACGCGTCAGACTCGAACGAGGGGTCATACAGGCCGTGGGCGGAGCGGTTGTAGTACATGTAGCAGGGGTTCTGGTGGTGGGATCCGTAATGCGGTATGGGCGCAGCTCACGCTGGTCGGGGCGTTTTCCATGGCCTCGATGCAAGCGGGAGGAGCACGCGGATCGCCGGGAATCGCTCGGCGCACTCAGGGGGTAACTTCAGCAGGGTGCATCGGGAATGCAGGGCCCGCTTACCGTGTCAGAACGGAGTAGGCTCGGGGACAGCGAGCGCGTGAGGTGTCGTTCCAGAGGTGGTAGCCGCCGATGCTGTGGTGGCAGCATCGCGTACACGGAGGAGATGGAAGCGGAGCCCGTCGACCAGGGCCTGCCAGCTGGCTTCCAAGATGTTTTCGCTGGCGCCAACGGTGTTCCACGTTCGCTCGCCATCGGCATGTTCGATGAGCACGCGCACTGACGCCGACGTGCCGTCCTCGGGCGTGAGCACGCGCACCTTGTAATCGGTAAGGCGCAGGCTGTCGAGGCTGGGGTACGACGTGCTGAGCGCTCGGTGCAGCGCTTTCGACATGGCGTCAACCGGGCCGTCGCCCTCGGCGGCCATGAGCACGCGCTCGCCACCCACTTGGATGACGACCGTTGCCTCTGAGCAGTCGAACTGGCTCAGGCTTTTCTCGCTGCGTACGCGGACGCGCTCCAGGCTGAAGAAGTCGGTGTCCTCGCCCTGGATCTTGCGGAGCAACAGCTCGAAGCTGGCCTCGGCGCCCTCGAACTCGTAGCCCATGTGCTCCATCTCCTTGATGCGCAGCACGGCGCGCTTGGCCGCGTTGCCCTCGCCCAAGTCGAGATTGAGCTCTTGCGCCTTGTACCGCACGTTGCTCTGCCCAGAGAGGTCGGAGACGAGCACGCGACGCTTGTTGCCGATGAGCGCCGGGTCGATGTGCTCATACGCACGCGGCTCCTTCATCACGGCGCTCACGTGGATGCCGCCCTTGTGTGCAAACGCACTCCGGCCCACGAACGGCGAACGGTCGATGGGATTCAGGTTGGCCAGCTCGTTGACGAAGTGCGACAGGTCGGCGAGTTCAGCCAGCCGCTCGGGCGGCACACAGTCGTAGCCCATCTTGAGTTGCAGTGCCGGAATGACCGAGCAGAGGTCAGCGTTGCCCGTCCGCTCGCCGATGCCGTTGATGGTGCCCTGCACGTGCGTGGCGCCCGCCTGGACGCCCATCAGCGCGTTAGCCGCCGCGCAGCCTGCGTCGTTGTGCGTGTGCATCCCGATGGGCACGTCGAAGCGATTCGCCATCGCCTCGGTGATCGCAGCGACCTCGTGCGGCATCGTCCCGCCATTCGTGTCGCACAGCACCAGCACCGACGCGCCCGCCTCCACCGCAGCTTCGAGCGTAGCTACCGCGTAGCCCGCGTCGTCCTTGTAGCCGTCGAAAAAGTGCTCGGCATCGTAGATCACGCGGCGACCGTGCGCCCGCATGTACGCCACCGACGAGCGGATCAGCTCTAGGTTTTCCTCCAGTGTGACGCCCAACGCCACGAGGGCATGCAGCGTCCAGCTCTTGCCAAATATGGAGACCGTAGGGGTGTTGGCTTCGACTAAGCCACGCAGGTTGGGGTCGTCTTCTGGTGCAAACTGGGCGCGGCGCGTAGAGCCAAAGGCGCAGATCTGGGCGTGCTGCCACTGCACGTCCTGCGCCAACTCAAAAAACGCCTTGTCCTTCGGGTTCGAGCCAGGCCATCCGCCCTCAATCACGTCAATCCCAAACCGATCCAGCCGCTTCGCAATACGAATCTTGTCCCGTGCCGAAAGCGTGACGTGCTCGCCTTGCGTGCCGTCGCGCAGCGTCGTGTCGAAGAGTTCGATCTTGGTCATGGTTGGGGCTAGAGTCTATGCGGTTTTGCGTGGGCGCGTGGGTGCGTTATCGCGTGAGCGCGTTGAGGCGTGTGGGTCGAAGGTCTTTGGGCGTTGTCGCTTTAGATCATGTGCGTTTTAGTAGGCTGGGGGTTGTCATGATTTGGC
>JBCDJT010000011.1:0-61470 GCA_038747545.1 Bacteroidota bacterium | reverse complement strand
GCCGTGGACGGCCGTGCGGATGGCGTTGTTGTACGCGTTGACCGTGCGGTTGCGGTAGCAGAGCACGCGGGCGTCGTCGCCGCGCTTGAAGGCGTCGATGGCGCTGGCGAGGAAGCCGTCGGCGTTGCGCGTCACACCGACGCCCTTGCCGTTCTCGAAGCGCGACATCAGGTACGGCTCGCCCTCACGCACCTTCGTAGCCATGTCCAGAATCGGGTTGTCACGCGCTTGGCGCACCACCTCCGTCAGCATCGGCCCCGGCTGCTCCAGCGCGGGCGACGGCGCCTCGCCCACGGGCGGCAGCTGCGCCGGGTCGCCCACGAACAGCCACTGGATGCGGTTATCGAGCCACCCAACGGTCTTGGTGATGTGCTCCCACAGCAGCGCCCCCGCCATCGACGACTCGTCGAGCATGATCACGCCTTCGTCCGGCAGGTCGCCCAGCTTGTCCTTGTCCTGCACCAGCTCATAGCCGCCCTTGCCGTCGCGCTCCAGCTTTAGCCCCAGCAGGCTGTGGATGGTGACGGCGGGACGCTTCAGCTTCTGCCCGAGCACCTGCGCCGCCTTGTGCGTAGGCGCGCAGGCGTAGACGGGGCCTTTGAGCTGATCCGCGATCTTGGCCAGCAGCGTCGTCTTGCCCGTCCCTGCAAAGCCCGTCAGCTTCATCATCGGCAGCTTGTCCTTCAGCAGCCCCGTTTTGATGTCCTTGAGTGCCTCGGCTTGGCAATCGGTGAGCTTCATGTATGCAGCAGGGCAGGGATCTATTGAGCAGGCGGATGAACGAATCCGCCCGTGTTGCGATCCGCCCAAAAGCAAAGACGCCGCTCCCGAAGAAACGGCGTCTCGCTTGATACAGACGGTGGGGCACACTCAGTTTTGATCTACACCGATGATGTCTACGTTCACCTCCACGCGTTGGAACGAAGGTATGGCCTTGGACGACCGCATGAACACGCGCCTGGGCTTGGGCTGGTCGAAGCCGTTGTACGTCTTAACGGCGCCCTCCTCCCAAGAGAGCTTAAATATCTGCTGATCGCCCTTGTCTTCTTCGGGCTCTTCGAACTGCACCTGATAGATGCCTGGCTGGAGGGTCACGGTCTGAGGCTCACCAATGCGTGCGCCCAGCAAGTCGAATGTATCCCAAGTCAGCGTCTGCTCATCGTAGACGCGCAGGAGCTTGTTGATCTCCTCATCGAAGACCATCACGTCCTGCACGTTGTGAGCGATGGTGGTGTAAGTGGGCTGCGCCTGTGCGGCGGGTCCCGACGTGAGGACGGTAGCTCCCGTGAGAAGGAAAACAGCTGTCGCAGCGATGAGTGCGGAGCGGCGCACGGTGGCGACAGCGAGGGGTTGGATGGTGTGCTTCATGGCATGAATCCGTTGAGTGAGAAGGAGTGAGGAACGCGACTGGGCCATGCACACGACGGGCATGGCATGCGGTGTGCCAACGGCCATCTGATAGACGAGCGTGGCGTAGTCGTGGGCGTTGAGGTCGTGCGCCCGCAGCACGTCGGCGTCGCACAGGATCTCGCGACTGCGGTCAATCTGATCGCTGAGCCGACGGGCGACAGGGTGCCAGCCGAACGCAGCGCAGACGGCGCGTTGCACAAGACCAGCGGCGTAGTCGCCTCGGCGGATGTGGGCGTACTCGTGCGCGAGCGCAGCTTGGAGCGCCTTCGGGTCGTCGAGGAGTGTACTGGGCACCACCACCACAGGGCGCCGCCAGCCAAACGTCAGGGGCGTGGTTGCGTCATCGGAGATGACGTAGGCGATGGGCTTCGCCAAGGCTGCCGCATCTTCCCAGGCGTGTACCGCTGGGCCAAGATGGTACGGTTCGGCGGAGCGCAGCGTGCGGCGCCAGCGCTGCAGCCGGAGCCAGCGCCACCCGACGAGCGCCGCACCCGCCGCCATCCACAGCCACACGGCTACGGTCAACACGTACCCCACGTTGTGCCACGTCACCCCGAGGCGCGGCAGCGTCTCGTCCACATCTTGAGCCAACACTTGCACGGCCTGCACCGCCTCGGTGGCGTCCTGGACCAACGCTTGCCCCGGATAGATTGACACGCCCGTTGGAATCACGGCGATGCTCGGCCGCAACGGATGCGCGTTGGGGAAGGCATCCAACGCCAGCGCCACCCCGATCATCAGCGGCAACGCGAGCAGAAGCGTCCAGGCGAAGCAATGCTGTGTTTGGGCATGCAGGCGATGGCGAAAGCGGTCGATGCTCCAGGCGCCAAGCCCTGCGGCAAAGCTCCAGAGGACGAGCGGCACCCAGATGGCATAGAGGTCAGGCATCGTCGCCCTCCTGATCGTTGGTGTCTAGCGCATCGAGCACGTCGCGCAGCTGCTGGCGCTCAGTTTCGGTCATCGGGCGGCGGCGCACGAGGGCTTGCACGAGGTCGAGCGGTGCCCCTCCGAAGGCGCGGTCCAGCAAGCCCTCCACGAGATCCGACTTCACGCTACTCGCCGCTCGCGCGGCCGAATACACGTAGGTGACGCCCTCCTTGCGATACGTCAGGTAGCCCTTTTCGCACAGGTTCTTGAGCACCGTCATCACCGTGGTGTAGGCTACCTTTCGGCGCGTCTGAATGCGGGCCTGAACCTCGGCCACGGTGGCTTCCTTCAGGTCCCACACTTCGTTGAGCACCTCCATCTCGGTCTGCCCGAGCGGGTTGAGTGGTTTTCGCATGAGCTGGCTTGTGTGTAAATCAACATCCTAAAATCATAATACTATATTTTTAGTATTATGCCAACAGGGCCATCCGATAATTTTGATTGGGGACAAAAAAAGCCCCTGCGTCGGCGTGACACAGGGGCTTGAGGGTTGGCGAGGTGGAGGCGCTAGTAGTTGCCCGCCATGTGATAGGTCTCGGCGAGGTTGCGCGCCTCGTCCCAGAAGCGCTGGGCCGAGGCTAGCTCGTCGTCCACGCTGTTGAAGATGGGGATAGAGGCTTCCTGCCCGTAGAGGCGACCCGCCATGTAGGCCGTCAGGTAGGTCTCGATGAGGTCGCGGTTTTCGGTGACTTGCGCCATGGGGAAGACCTTCTCCTTGGCGTTGACCAAGGCGTCGTCGGTAGTCACGGTGATGTCGTCTTTCTCGGCGGCGTAATCCCAGAAGCCCGTCCACATGTCCTCACTGATGGTGTAGGCGGTAGCGAAGTCATCCTTCCGGTCGCCCCAGCGATCGCGCAGGTCCTGCTCGTTCTTGTCAAAGACCTCGCGGATGTAGGTGATGTAGGTGGCATTGCGGTTGAGCGCACGCATGACGGGCGCCACGGTGGTGTCGAGCGGCAGGAAGAAGTCGGGCAGGATGCCGCCGCCGCCATAGACGGTGCGGCCGTGCGACGTCTCGTACTGGAGCGAGTCGGGGATGCTCTCTTTGTACTCATCCAGGCTGAAGTACGTGCTCTGCAGCGACTCAAACTTCTCCTTGTAGTAGTCCTCCTTGTCGCCGTCTTCGTAGGGTGTCTGGATGAGGCGGCCCGAGGGCGTGTAGTAGCGCGAGATGGTCATCTGCAGCACGCTGCCGTCGCTGAGCGAGAACGGCTTCTGCACGAGGCCCTTACCAAACGTGCGGCGCCCCACGATGAGTGCGCGGTCGTGATCCTGCAGCGCGCCCGACACGATCTCGCTGGCCGAGGCCGACGAGCCGTTCACCATCACGATGACGGGCATGTTCTTGAGGATGCCGCGCTCGTTCGAGACTACGCGGTCGTTGTACTCGGCGATGCGGCTGCGCGTGGACACGATCACCTTGCCGCCGTCGACCATCTCGTTGACCATCGCCAAGGCCGACTGCATGACGCCGCCGCCATTGTTGCGGAGGTCGATCATCAGCTGCTCCATGCCGTCGGCGCGGAGGCGTTGCACGGCCTCGACGAACTCCTCGTGCGTCTTCGCGGAGAAGCGCTCGATGTGGATGTAGCCCGTCTCGTCGTCCAGCATGTAGGCGCTGTCGATGCTGACGAGGCGGATCTTGTCGCGGCGGATACTGATGTCGATGGGCTCGGCTTCGCCCAAGCGCTGCATCGTCACAAGCACGTCGGTGCCGATGGGGCCTTTGAGGTATTTCTGCAGATTGGTCTCGCCTACGACCTCAGTGCCATCCACGGAGATGATGCGGTCGCCCGCCAGCACGCCGGCTTCTTCGCTCGGTCCGCCCGAGATGGTGGAGACGACGCGGGCGGTATCGTTCATGATCTGGAACCAGATGCCGATGCCGCCGAACTCGCCGCGGTACTCGTCCTGCACCTCCTTCATGTCCTCGGCATCGATGTAGATCGAGTGTGGATCGAGCTGCTTGAGCATGCCCTCGATGCTGTACTCAGCCACGCGGCCCGTGTCCACGTCATCTACGTACTGCTTGCTGATGAGGTAGAAGGCCTCCTGGATCTTCATGCCGTTCTGGCGCACATCGTCGCTGGAGTCAGCCGCGTCGATCTGCATGCCGAGGATTACTCCTACCGCCAGGATGAGCACGGCGGGGAAGAAATAGATCTTTTTGATTTGCATCGGGTCTTCGAGAGTCGGTAGGAGAAGGGCGGCGCGCTACCGCTTGGTGGTTGTTAACAGAGCCTTTACATATGCGGCTCGCATCGGATCCCGCAGCACGGCAGTGTGGTGCCGGGATTTGCCCGTTTGTAACGGATAGGCCCTCCGAATTATGGCGTCGGCTGTTGGGTTTTTCATTTCTTTCCGACTTGGATAATTGCTCTTCTGTCACTACGTTCCGCTTATTAGTTCTCATATCGGATACTAATATCCACGCTTGCCATGACGCGCCCTCCTCGCCTGGCTACCTGGCTGCTGAGCCACTTCCGCCCACGCGGCGACCTCGACCTGCTCCTCGGCGACCTCCACGAGGAGTACGCCGACATGCTCGAACGCAGCGGGCGCACCGAAGCACGGCGCTGGTATTGGCGCCAAACCCTGCGCTCGCTCCCCAACCTCACTTACGACCTCGGCAACTGGAATCTGCGCATGTTCAAGACCTACCTCACCATCGCCCTGCGCCATCTCAAGCGGCATCCCGGCTACAGCGCTATCAACATCACGGGCCTGGCGGTGGGCTTGGCGGCGTGCCTGCTGATCGGGCTGTTCGCAGTGCAGAAGTTGGCCTACGACCGCTTCCACCCCGACGCCGACCGCATCTACCGCGTTTACCTCGACGATGGCAAAGGACCGAAGAGTCCGCAGCTTCCGCTCGGCTTAGCGCATGCGCTTGAGGCAGAGATTCCTGCTGCCGAGCATGTGACCGAGGTGAAGGTGACGGCGAAGGGATTATTCGAGTATGACGGCGAGCGCTTCTTCGCTCCTCAACTGCGCACAGACTCTAGCTTTCTCGATGTCTTTAGCGGCTTCCAGATGCTTCGGGGCAACGCTGCCGAGGCACTGACGGCGCCAAACCAACTGGTAGTCACCGAGCGCTTCGCTGAACGTCTCTTCGGTGTCGCGGAGGCGGTCGGCAAAGTCGTTCGCGTTGACGGGAGAGCGGATTATGAGGTGGTCGGCATGCTCGCCGATCCGCCTGTTGTGAGCCACCTCGACTTCGACGCCGTTCTGTCCCTTTCGGACGGCGAGTGGTCGGCGCGGAGCATGGATGTGATGTGGATGGCCAGAGACCGCGCCATGTACATCAAAGCTGCACCAGGGATAACGGCAGATGCACTCCAACGCCAGGTCACGGCCTTTGAAACGGCTGCGGAGAAACCTACCTGGATGCAGGACAGCCTCGCCACGGTGTACACGCAGCCACTCACACGCGTCCACCTGCACAGTGCTGATTTTTCGGACTACATAGGCCCGCAAAGCGACGTGCGTCACCTCTACCTGTTTGGCGCCGTCGGGCTACTCATCTTAGCGATGGCCTGCACCAACTACATCAACCTAGCCACGGCACGCGGTACGGAGCGGAGGCGAGAGGTTGGCGTGCGCAAGGCTATTGGAGCGCGCAGGGGGCAGCTCGTCCAACAGTTCTTGAGCGAGTCCGTGCTGATGGTGGGCATCGCGCTTGTGCTGGCTGTGGGGCTGATCTATGCGGCTACCCCGTGGATTAACCAAATCACGGGCGCCGAGCTTTCGTTGGCTTTTGGGGTGGATTCGCTTCTCGTGGTGATGATCATGCTGTCCGTGGGTGCCCTCGTTGCTCTGGGCGCCGGAAGCTACCCGGCGTTTTACCTGTCTGGCTTTAGGCCGTCGTCGGTGTTCCAAAAGCGCGCTGTGCTGACGCAGCGGCGAGTGCTCAACCCCGTGCTCATGGTGTTCCAGTTCGTTGCGGCGTTCATCTTGGTCACTGGCGTATGGCTTGTCCGTGCGCAGTTGACTTACATCAACAGCCAAGACCTCGGATTCAGCCCAGAGCGTGTGGTACATGTACAGGCCCGAGCGCTCGGCGAGCAATTCGAGGCGTTTGCCGAACAGGTACGCGGCTCTGTTGCCGTTGAAGCCATAGCCGAAGGAGCGCCACTGGGGGTATCCATACGGGACCTCACTATAGGTCTCAATGCGAATACGCCGGATGCCGTACAACTGACCGGATTTACTGCTGGGCACAGCTATGCCAACGTTATGCGCCCGCGGCTTCTCACAGGCCGTTGGTTTGACATCAATCGCCCAACGGATTCGACCGAGGCCGTCGTGGTGACGGCACAGGCGCTCCTCGATCTGAACGTAGCAGGCGATCCCGTCGGGCAACCCTTCGACACGGGCATGCACGGTGAACGGACCATCATCGGTGTACTGGAAGACGTACACAATGCCTCGTTCTACACGCCCGTGCGCGCCGCTTTCTTCACGTTGCCCACCGATTCCAAGGTGGTCAATGCCCTCGTCCGGCTGCGCCCTGGCCAGGTGGAGGCGGGCATCGCGCACCTAGAGGCTACATGGAATGCCTTCGTGCCCGAGCGGCCATTGAACTACAGCTTCCTGCAGGACGACATCTCCGGGCAATACCAAGCCGACCAGCGCCTGATGCAGTTGTTTAGCTTGTTCAGCGGCTTAGCTCTGCTCATCGCCTGCATGGGCGTGGTGGGGCTGGCGGCCTTCAGCACGGCGCAACGCACCAAGGAGATTGGCATCCGCAAGGTGATGGGCGCCAGCTCGTTGGGGCTGCTCAGCCTACTTTCGCGGCGGTACGCAGTGCTGCTACTCGTGGGCTCGGTGGTGGCGCTGCCGCTGGCGCTCTGGGCGGCGCAGCAGTGGCTGCAGCGCTTCGCCTATCACGTTGAGCTTAGTCCCTGGCTGTTTGCCGGCACGCTGCTGACCGTTGGGCTGCTCGTGATGCTTGCCGTGAGCACGCAGGTCTGGCGGGCCACGCAACTCAACCCCGCCGACGCCCTACGCCACGAGTAGCCATCAGGCTTCTGCCACGCAACGCTATGCCTTGCTCCTCACGCCCGCCACGCCTGGCTACCTGGCTGCTGAGCCACTTCCGCCCACGCGGCGACCTCGACCTCCTCCTCGGCGACCTCCACGAAGAGTTCGACGACATCCTGCGCCGCAGCGGACGCACCGAGGCCCGACGCTGGTACTGGCGCCAAACCCTACGCTCACTCCCCAACCTCTCCTACGACTTCGCCGACTGGAATCTTCGCATGTTCAAGACCTACCTCACCATCGCCCTGCGGCACCTGAAGCGGCACGCGGGCTATAGCGCCATCAACATCATCGGTTTGGCCGTGGGCTTGGCGGCATGCCTGCTGATCGGGCTGTTTGTGGTGCAAAAGCTGGCCTACGACCGCTTCCACCCCGACGCCGACCGCATCTACCGCGTTACCTACACCATGAGCGATGGCTCCACCATGGTGCGCCCGTTTGTAGGAACCGCCCTGGCGATTGAGACGCACATGCCTGCTGCCGAGGTCGTCACGGAGGTTGCCGTCTTCACCAACGAGGCGGTGTTCATGGACGGCGATACGCCGCTCTACGCCTCGTCGGTCTCGGCCGACTCTAACTTCTTCGAGGTGTTCAGCGGATTTCGGATGCTCCGTGGCAACACTGTCGATGCACTTGGCGCTCCGCGGCAGATGATCGTGACCGAGCGTTTTGCCAAACGGCATTTTGGTGAGGCCGACCCGATGGGACAGGTGCTGCTGTTCCGAGGCGAGACGGGCTACACCATCGCCGGAGTCGCGGCCACGCCGCCGCCCACGAGTCATTTTGACTTCGACGTGATCCTCTCGCTGAGCACTGCCGCCGCCAGCGAGCGAGGCAGGTCTGTCCTTTGGGGTCGGTATCACCGGTCGGTCTACGTGAAGGCCCGAGAGGGCGCCACGGAAGCCGACTTGGCGGCGCAGTGGGTCGCCTTTGAAGAGAACGCTGAGAAACCCGCGTACGTGCCTGACGATGCCTTCGCCTTCCAGCCAATCACCCGCATTCACCTGCACAGTAGCCACTTTGACCGCGATGTGGCGCCGCAAAGCGACATCCGCTACTTGTACCTCTTCGGCACCGTGGGACTGCTCATTCTGCTGATGGCCAGCATCAACTACGTCAACTTGGCGACGGCGCGGGCCGTGGAGCGCAGCCGCGAGGTGGGCGTGCGCAAGGCCGTGGGGGCCCGGCGCGGGCAGCTCGTGCAGCAGTTCTTGAGCGAGTCCGTGCTGGTAGTGGGCATCGCGCTCGTCCTAGCAGTCGGGCTAGTTTACCTCGTCACGCCGTGGGTGAACCAGATGACAGGCGAGCGGCTTTCACTGACGTTCGGCACGAGTACGGGCACGGTGCTGCTGCTGCTGCTAGCGGTGGGACTGGCGGTGGGCATCGGGGCAGGGAGCTACCCGGCGCTCTTCCTCTCGCGGTTCCAGCCCGTCCGCGTCCTCAAGGGCCGGGCGTCACGCCCAGGGCGCAGCCGGATGCGGCAGGGCTTGGTGGTGTTTCAGTTCGTGATGTCGATGCTGCTATTCATCGGCGCGCTGGTGGTGTACCAGCAGCTGCGCTACATCCAAGACCGCGACCTTGGCTTCGACCAGGATCAGGTGGTCATCGTCAGCACACGGTCCTTGGGCACGCAGTACAGCGCCTTCAAGGCGGCGTTGCTCGAGTCGCCAACCATCGTGGGCACGAGCACGGGCGCACCACTCGGCTTTGAGTACGTTATGTACAGGATGGACCTTGACAGAGACAATCCTGGCCGCTTACAACTCAGTGGCATCGGTATTGACACGGACTACCTCGACGTGATGCGGCCGCGCTTGGTGGCCGGTCGCTGGTTCTCGGAGGATCGACCTACCGATCGGACCGATGCCGTTGTGCTGACAGAATCGACGGTTCGCGCCCTGGACGTTGAAGGCGACCCGATTGGCCAGCAGACCTCGGTGGGGATGCAAGGCCGTCTCACCATCATCGGCGTCGTGGCCGACATTCACAACGCCTCGCTCCACGAAGGTGTACAGCCTATCGCATTCTTCCCGCGTGAGACGGATCCCGACACGGACGGCGTTTACGAGGTGCTTGTTCGGCTCCAAGCCGGGCAGATTGCGGCGGGGCTCTCTCACCTGGAGACCGTGTGGAATCGCTTTATGCCCGAGCGTCCGCTGGATTACCAGTTCATCTCTGATCGTATCGCGCAGCAGTACCAAGCCGAGCAGCGGCTGGCGAAAGTGTTCGGGCTGTTCGCTGGGCTCGCCTTGCTGATCGCGTGCCTCGGTATCTTCGGGCTGGCGGCGTTCCTCACGCGGCAGCGCACCAAAGAGATCGGCATCCGCAAGGTGCTGGGCGCCTCCACACCGGGCTTGGTGGTGATGCTGGCGCGCGAGTACGCGGCGCTGGTGCTCCTCGGCTTCGTCGTGGCCGTACCGCTCGTGATTTGGGGCAGCCAGCAGTGGCTCCAGCGCTTCGCCTACCATACCGACCTGACGCCCGTTGTGTTTATCCTGGCCCTCGGCCTCGTCGGGAGCCTAGCGCTGGGCGCCGTGGTTTCGCAAGCCTGGCGGTCGGCCCGCATCAACCCCTCAGATGCCATCCGTTACGAGTAAGCGTCCCTCCCACCTGTTTCGCCACTTTGTCTGTTATGCGCCCTTTACTTCGCTCTGAAGAAATGCTGCTCCTGGCCGTCTGGAAGCTCCAGCCCAACGCGTACGGCGTGCCCATCCGCCAGTACCTCTCTGAGGTGACGGAGCGCGACTGGCCCATCGCCTCGGTATACGTCCCGCTGGACCGACTGGTGGACTACGGCCTCATCCGCTCCACCGATGCACCGCCTACGGGTAAGCGCGGCGGCCGGCGGCGGCGGCTGTTTAGCCTCACCCCCAAAGGCGAAACCGCTTTGGTTGAGTTGAACCGCATCCACAGCACGCTGTGGGACGGCTTTAGCCGCCTGGGCCTGCAGTCCAACTGACGAGCAGAGGCCCTAGGCTCCAAGAAATCACCCGAGCGCCATTACGTATCCGCTGTATAGAGCATGTATTTTGGCTAGGCCACAGCCGATGGACAAACAAAACCCGACAGCTAGGGTTTAGGTGCGGCTTTTAGCGTCGCATATCCATCTGTTTTGCCTCGTACTTACTAAGGTCTTGGTGTGCCGTCCCCACCATACGCACCCGTCAGGCCTCGACACCTATTCTCGGATTCACACCCCACGCTCATGTCCTCTTTGCGCCTTCCTCTAACGTTTGCCCTGTTGATGGGGCTGCTGGTTACGCCCGCCCTCGCCCAAATTGACGTCTCCCTTCCCACTACGACAGGCACCATAGGCGAAACGGCCACCATTGACGTGACGGTGGATGACGTGTCGAACCTGAACGTAGTCTCTTACCAATTCGTCGTTGAGTTCGACGAGAACGTGCTGGAGATCACTGATGCTACCGCTACAGGTACCCTCTCCAGTGACATGAACATTATTACCGAAACGGGCATCGCAGGTCAGGTTACGGTGGCGGCAGCTGGCGCGGCTGCGCTGACGGGAGCCGGAACGCTCATCAAGCTGAACGTCTCGTACCTGGCACAAGGCACCTCCTCTCTCACCTTCAGCAGCGTTACGTTGAATGAAGGGACCCCTGCTGCCACGCCTGTCAACGGCAGCCTTCAGGTCAACCTAGCCGCCACGACGCCTACGTTCGAACTCAGCCGCACCGCCATCGACTTTGGCGTCGTTATCCAAGGCGAGACGAAGACAGAGAGCGTAGATGTCACCAACACGGGCGGCGGCACGATCACGGGGACAATTGCGGCCAACGGGGAGGGCTTTGCCATCGTGAGCGGCGGCGGTGACTACACCCTAGCCGCAGGGGCCTCGCAACGCGTGATGGTCTCCTTCACGCCCTCAGCGTTGGCTGAACAGACCGGCAGCCTCAGCATAACGCACGACGCCGCCAACGAGGCGTCCCCAGCCACCGTGGCTTTGACAGGCACCGGGGTAGAAAGCAGTGACGTGATTGAAGTCATCCTACCGACTGTGCGCAACCGCCCCGGAACGACATCGACGCTCGACATCCGCGTTCCCGACTGGAAGGGCCAGGGCTTCTTCGCGCTGGAGTTCACGCTGCAGTACGATCCGAGCGTGATCACCATCACCAGCGTTGCCAAGAACAACACTGCCACGCAGAGCTTCACCGTCATTCCCAACCTCAATACGCCTGGGCAGGTCCGTGTGGCGGCAGCAGGCGCCAACCCGAACTTCGTGCCCAGCAGCAACGTGCTCATGCAGTTAGAGGTGAGCAACGATGCCGAAGGCTCCACGGAGCTTGTCTTCTCTCGGCTGCAGTTTAACAGCGGGACGCCTATGGCTGCTGTGACGAACGGCACCATTACCGTCTCCAACCCGGCGCCGATCCTCACCGTCTCTCCCGATGGCGACCAGGACTTTGGCGAGATTGGCGTGGGGAGCGAGGCCACACAAACGCTGACCGTGCAAAACGCAGGCGACGCCAGCCTCTCAGGTACGGTCTCGGTGTCTGGCGATGGCTTCTCGTTCGACGGCAGCAGCATTCTAATCGTGCCACAGGGGCAGTCTTCTGACCTCACCGTCGCGTTCACGCCCACAGCGTCGGGGCAGGCCACAGGCACGCTCTCCATTGTTCACAACGACCCTTTCAGGACCTCGCCCATCGAGATCGCGCTCACTGGCGTAGGCAACAGCGCGCCCGATGTGGTCGATGACGCAGCGACTACGGATGAAGACAACGCGGTAAGCATCGATGTGCTGAGCAATGACTCAGACGAAGAGGGCAACACGCTCAGCATTAGCGACCTGAGCGACCCCGCTGGTGGAACCGCGGTGCTTGATGGCACCATGGTCACCTACACCCCTGACGCTGACTTCAACGGCACCGACACCTTCACCTACACCGTGGGCGATGGCATCTCGGAGAGCACAGGCACGGTGACCGTCACCGTCAATGCCATCAACGATGCGCCGACCGAGGCGACCATCACCGCCCCCACGCCGGGGGCGAGCGCTACCATCACAGGCGACCCGGCTACTCCGTTCCGCGCCGAGTGGGACGCCTCGACCGATGCCGACGGGGACGACGTGACGTACACCTGGCAGCTCAGCGTCACGAACGACTTCGCCGATCCCTTGCTCTCGGTAGAGACGGGCGGCGATGCCTTCTTTGAGACTACGTTCGGCGTCGTAGGCCCGCTGCTGACAGACAACGGCGTAGACCTGGAGGGCAGCATTGAACTGTTCCACCGCGTTCTCACCACCGACGGCACCGACACCACGACAGGGCCAGAAGCATCGGTGACGCTCACGCGCAGCACGCTCACCTCGACAGCCGAGGAGACGCTACCCACAAGCTACGAGCTCGACCAGAACTACCCCAACCCGTTCAACCCGGTCACGGCCATCCGCTTTGGCCTGCCTGAAGCCGCGCATGTCCGCCTGACGGTACACGACGCGCTGGGCCGCCAGGTGCGCACGCTGGTGGACGAGACGCGTCCGGCCGGGCGCCACACCGTCACGCTCAACGCTGCCGACCTGCCCAGTGGCACGTACCTCTACCGCATCAGCGCGGGCAGCTACGAGGCGACACGCACGCTGACCCTGCTGAAGTAAGACCATGGCACGGCCATCCAAACCCAGAGGCAAACTCTCGTGGAAAGTAGTCGTGGTGGCCGTAGGGCTGCTGGTGGTGGGCTACGTGTGGCCGCCCTTCGGCGCGCTCATCGATCAAGTGCTGGGCACTGATCTGTTCGACGGCACCACAACCGAGCAGACAGACTTGGGCTATGACGACGTAGACCTCGCTGGCCTGCCCAACACGCCGTCCAGCTTTTCCGAGTCCAAACGGCGCCTCTACGACGAGGTCTACGAGGGCGCGCGCGTCACGTTTTACTGCGGCTGCGACTTCGACGCGGACCGCGACGTGCGCCCGCGCAGCTGCGCCTACCGCACCCGCAACAACGCCGAGCGCGCCGGGCGTGTAGAGGCCGAGCACGTGTTTCCCGCCTCGCAGTTCGGTCAGCAGCGGGCGTGCTGGCGCGAGGACCTCTGCCAGCGCAGCGACGGGAGCCGCTTCGGCGGGCGTAGCTGTTGCGAGCGTATCGACCCCGTCTTTGAGCGCGCCCACAACGACCTGCACAACCTGGTGCCCGCCGTAGGCGAAGTCAACGGCGACCGCAGCAACTACAACTGGGGCATGATTGAGGGCGAAGCACGGGAGTACGGCGCGTGCAACTTCGAGGTGGCGTCGAACCTGCGGCGCGTGGAGCCGCCCGAAGATCGCATGGGCGACATCGCACGCATCTACTTCTACATGGCCGACACCTATGGCCTGCGCCTCTCCGATCAAGACCGCCAGCTCTATGATGCATGGAGCAACCTGGACCCGGTGGACGACGGCGAACGGGAGCGCAACGAGCGGATCTATGCCATCCAAGGGAACCGGAATCCCTACATCCGATAAGCCCAGGAATCTAGGCAAACCTAAGCGTTGTGCCGACTAAACCTAACCAAATCGATCTCCCCATGCGCACACACCGCTTCTACATGCTGGCCGCTGCGTTCATGCTGGGCCTGTCCCCCGCCGTTGCCCAGTCTACCGATACAACCGCCGTTGACCACGCGGCAGATCATGCGACGGCCGAAACCATGGCCGCTGATGACAACATCATCGTCGTCAAAGACGTGGACGCCCGCAGCAACACCCCTGCCTACTTCAGCCTCCGCACCAACAGCCTCGTTGATGCTGCCCAGAAAGACACTGATGCCTGGGACCTGTCCTTCGCAGGCACAGCCGTCCGGCTCAACCCGAACGCCATGGGCGCCCTGGTCGACGTCGCGTTCGACGAGGTGTTCACCGTGTACGAAGACGAGCTCAAGCAGGACAGCGACGGCGACCTCGTCATCCCAGGCGGCAGTGACCAAGGATGGTACAGCTACGATTTTATGACCCACAGCGTAGCTCCTGTCCCGGGCCGTACCCTCCTGGTGCAGACGCCTGAGGGCACGTTTGCCAAGGTGGAGTTCCTGAGCTACTACCAGGGCGAGATCGACGACCCCAACGTCATTGGCGACCCCCGATTCTACTCCTTCCGTTACACCTTACTCCCCGAAGGCGAAACGTCGTTCTGACCCGCCTACGGCGTCCTACGTGTACCCCTTACCCCGCCTTGGTCTGTGCGCCAGCGCGGGGTACTGTGTATCTGGAAGGCCCTGAATGCTAAAATCCCAAAAATCCTAACGTTGCCCTTACGTATACCAACTGTAACGTGCGTATTACAGGTCGTTGGTGTTGTTGTCCCACGGTCCCTCACGTTCTATGCGCCTACTGTTTCTACTGCTGCTGGGGTGCGGCCTTGCCTCCTCAGGGTTTGCCCAAGACAAAGCAGCGTTTGACGTCCAGCCTCCGCTGCCCACAGGGCAAGAGGTACAGCAGGCCGCCAAAGGCGTGACGGGATTCTCCGATGCCGCGAACACGCACTTAGAGGCCAGCCTCTCCCGGGACGCCTACTTTACTCTGGGCACCACAGCCGAAGGGGCCAGCGCATCGTTGCTAGACGACCGAGCACAACTCACCTTCGGCCACCCCCACGCCTTCACCTCGTTTCCGTACGTCGTCCTCAACGGCACCACGCTGCGCTTCGACCAGTTGTATGCCAGCCAGCTGCGGCGCTTCGCCCACACCACCGACACGCTGCGCGTCGTGTTCGACGACCCGCAGGCACCGCTGCACACGACGTTTGCCCTCGAGATCGCCCCGGCACAGCCTCGGGCGCGCCTGCGTTTGACTGTGCTGAACGCCGATGCCGTGGCCCACACCGTGCAGCCTGGCCTCGTCTTCGACCCTGCCCTGGGGCAATGGGGCGATGGGCACGCGCGCGCAGGCACCATATGGGCTACGCGAGACACCGTGTGGGCCTCCGGCGCTCCGCCCTTGGTGGAGGTGTGGGAGCGTGCCTCGGGGGCGATGGGCCTCGGCGTACAACTCGACTTCCGCTACAGCGAGATGCCCCAGCAGCTTCGCATGGGCAACTGGTTTGATGTGTACGAGGGCCGAGCGGCGACGGGCAACCCGCTGTACGACCTGACGATGGATGCGCAGTGGGCCGCCGTCACGCTCGCCCCAGGCGACGAGGTTGAGGTCGTCGTTGAGCTTGCGCTGCTGCCACCGGATGACCCCGATGGGCTTTTCCTGCGGGCTGACCTACCACGGTACTTCACCCTCTCGGGCGACCGCGTGGCCCCGTCGCCGCGCTCCGTCATGGCGCGCGTGATTAACACGGCTGAGCAGTCAGTGAACGGAGTGGCGTTGCAGTTCGAGGGCGGCACGCTGTTCGAGCCGCAGACCGCTACCGCTGACCTCAGCGTGCTGGCGGGCGGGTCGACCTATACGCTGTTCAGCGTGATGCCTCCAGAGGTCTTCGAGGACTTGGTTGTGCCTGTGAGCGTATCGACCGTGGCCAATGGCCAGGCGGTAGACCGCCTGCAGGTCAACACGTTGATCCCTGGCGTACCGTTCTCCGACGAAGGCTTGACCATCGAGATCGACTCGGTGGCAGCTACGGCTACGGAGGCCTCCGTGTTTTTCACGCCGCGCGAAGAAGCGACGGGGCGGCTCATCCCCACCCTCCAAGACCGCAACGTCTTTCTCTTCGAGGACCAGGCCCGCATCAGCGACTTCACCATCGCGAGGGACTCAACGGGCAGCCTCAACCAAGCCGATGTGGTGTTTGTGCTCGACGTGAGCGGCAGCATGGGCAACGAGATCGCAGCCGTGCGCTCCAACATCGTCGAGTTTGCCGACAGCCTCACGCAGCGCGGCATCGACTACCGCCTTGGGCTGGTCGCCTTCCGCGATGCTGTGACCGAGGTGAGCAACTTCACGGACGACGTTGACAGCTTCAGAGGCGTGGTGGGCCGCCAGACGGCCTCCGGCGGTGGCGACCGCCCAGAGAACTCACTCGATGCCATCGACCGCGCCGCACAGTTTGCGTTTCGCCCCACGGCGCAGCGCGTCCTCATCTGGATCACCGACGCCGACTACTACGAAGGCACCACTGACACGCGGACGCAGCACACCGCCGAGAGCATCGTGGGCACGCTGCTGCGCGAAGGCATCACGCTCTACAGCATTGGCAACACCCGCTTCCAGACGGACTTCTACGACCCCGTCTACCTGCCCACGGGCGGCCTCTTCTTCGACATCGACGGCAACTTCCGCGACATCCTGCTCCAGCTCTCGCGCCTCAGGACCAGTGGGCAGTATGTGCTGAGCTACCAGCGGCCAAGCACCACCTTCCCGTTCGAGACGACGGTTGAGGTCCATGTGGCCGGGCTTGGCGGGACGGCCACCGCCATGGTGGCCGCGCCCACCTCGAACCGGCTTTCTACAGTGGCCGAGGTACCAGAAGACCGGGCTACACTGGACGCCTTCCCCAACCCGTTTCACCAAGCTGCCACCTTCCAGCTGACCACCCCCGCGCAGCGCGGGGGCACCTTGGAGGTCTTTAACGTGCTCGGGCAGCGTGTACACCGCATCCCTATTCCGCCAGGGCCCCAACAGCACCAGCTCACGTGGACTGCTGAAGGCGTAGCCAGCGGCCTCTACTTCGTCCGCGCCACTGTGCGCGATGCCCTCGGTGGATCGCAGCGGCTTGCCGCGCGGCCCCTCGTGTTAGACCGCTGAGGTGTCCGTCATGTTGTTCCAACCGCTCCGCGCTCTGTTGCTTACCCTACCTGCCATGCGACGTCTGTTTGTCTTTGCGCTGCTGCTTGCCCTGGCTGCCCCCGCCCTGGCCGATGGGCTGCTCCTGGCCGATGACAAAGACTACCCAGGACGACTGCTGAAAAACCGCACGACACACGTCAAGGTGATTATCCATGGGCTTGTGGCTGAGACCATTGTGACGCAGGAGTTCGAGAACGAGTGGGACCGCCCTGTGGATGCGGTCTATTCGTTCCCTCTGCCGCCAGATGCGCGCTCTACACAGCTGCTCTACTCGCGCGGCGACACCCTTTTCAAGGCGGTGCTTCGCGTGCAGCAGCAGACCTCGAATCCTGGCACAGGCGAAGGAGGTATCCCGGCGCTCGTCAACGAATACATCGGGCGCAACGGCCTACGGCTGGGGTTAGAAGACATTCGTCCCGGACAGCCGCAACGCGTCATCCTCCACTACGTGAGCTTGCTCGATTACCACCAGGGCACCGCCACCTATCGCTACCCCTTCGATACGGATGGCCTCTTCTCTCGCCCGCTCGACCACCTGGAGGTCGATATCGACGTGCGCTCCTCGCTGCCGCTGGTGGACTATGGGCTGCGCTCCCATGAGGGCATGACGACACAGTTGGCTACTTCGGAGCGCTTCGTCGGCCGGTTGATTGCACCGCGCACCTACCCCATCGACGATATTGTCTTCGCGTACACCACCGCCAGCGCCGACCTCAGCGTGGACCTCTACTCCATCGCCAGCGAGATCCAACAACCCGACCCCAACGGGCACTTCGCGCTGGTCGTGCGCCCGCCCACTACTGCGCAGGATATACAAGTGCTGCCTAAGACCGTGGTGTTTCTCGCCAGTATCTCGAGCACGATGGCTGGGTTCAAGCTAGAGCAGAGCCTCGAAGCCCTGCGCGAGGGCCTGGACCAGTTGCGGGAAGAGGATTTCTTCAACGTGATGGCCTACAATAGCGGGGTGGCGCAGTGGCGCGTTGCGCCCGTTGCCGCCACCGAGACCAACATCGAGGCCGCCAAGACATGGCTAGCTAGCCTGCGGGCGAGCGGTGGCAATCAGCTGGACCTCGCCCTCAACAACGCGCTCAACCAGTTTGCGGCGGGCGACCGCGTGAACGTGCTCATCCCCTTCACCGATGGACGCTCGCAGATCGACCCGCGCCAACTCGCCGAGCGCAACCCCAACCGCGTTGGCATCTTCCCCGTTGGTATCGGCGATGAGCTGGCGCGGGAGCGGCTGGAGATGACGGCGGCGCTCAACTTCGGCTTCGTCACCTACTTCGACGAAGACAGCGACCTGCGCGGCGGGCTCGTGCGCCTCTTCGAGCAGATTGGCGCGCCCGTCATCCAAGCGCCCGTGCTGTTCTTCCGCATCGGCGGCATCCGCGACATCGCACGCGAGCGCTACCCGGCCGTCTTCGCGGGCTCCTATTTCGCCGTCTCGGGCCGCTACAGTCAGCCCGGCAACGCCGAGGTCACACTCACCGGCACCGCCGTGGGCGGCCGTACGGACCTCACCTTTCCCGTCAACTTCACGCAGGCCGCCGACACCAACCAGTTTCCCGCGCAGCTCTGGGCCAAGGACGTGATCGACCAGTTGGAGCGCGAGATCGAGATCTACGGTGAGACCGAGGCGCTGCGCGACAGCGTGATCGCCCTCAGCCTGCGCTACGAGCTGCGCTCGCGGTACACCGCTTACGTGGCCACCTACGCAGAAGGCGACGTGGCTAGCACCGATGTGGAGGACGACGAAGCGCCGCAACCCGCATCGCGCTCCGAGATCGCCAGCGTGTACCCGAATCCGTTCAGCACGCACGCCAACTTCCGCGTCTTCCTCGCACCAGAGACGGCCCGCAGTGCAACCACGCTGCTCAAGATCTACGACGTCCTGGGCCGCCTCGTAGCCGTGATCGACTTGAGCCATCTCGGCCCCGGGTGGCATACCGTACGTCTTGACCCGTCACAGTTTTTCGGCACCGTACCTTCAGGTCTTTACTTCGCCCGCCTGCAGGTGGGCAACGATGTGGTGAGCACCCAGCAGCTGCACTACATCCGCTGAGTCATAAACAGCCCGCTGGGTCGCCTCCGCAGTCGCGCACTCCAACGAGCAGTCCAACGAGCAGTCCACCGCCTTCGATGGCCATGGGCGGGGGGCTGGCGCGGCGCCGTATGCTGCGTGCAGTGGTGCCGTACCAGCGGGTGTTACGGCACCGCCATGCAGGGGGACTGACGCGGCGCACAGGGCTCAACACGCCTATCAAGGCGGCATGGTTTGACGCATCAAGCGGACGACCAGCCTATGCCGATGCGCCACATCAACACACTTTCGTGATGCCTGCAGCAGTGCAACTGCGCTATGTTGCAGCTACGCCTCCCAATCAAGGTCTTGCCATGACGCGCGCGGTGCTCCTCATAACTGTACTGCTGGCGTGGCCCCCGGCCAATGCACACGGCCAGGAGCTCGACTTTGCTGCGGTGACGGCTCTCCTGGAGGCCGAGCTGCCTCCTCTTGGCGGTGGCGAGCTGATCCTTCTGCACGACGGCATGGAGATCTACCGCCGCACCTTCGGCGCCTTCGACAGCACCCGCGCCCTCCCCATCGCTTCAGCCAGCAAGTGGCTCTCTGCCGGGGTGCTCGCGACGCTCGTGCGTGACGGTCAGCTGGCGTGGTCCGACACGGTAGGAACGTTCCTGCCCCATTACCCGGCACCGCTGCGCCGCGTTACCGTTCGCCAGCTCTTCAGCCACACCAGCGGCCTCCCTGGCGACGAGACGGCAGCAGCGTTGCTCAACCCCTTCATCAGCTTGGCCGAAGCCAGCAGCCGGATTGCAGCTATCCCCTTGGCCTATGCGCCGGGTACGGCCTTCGACTACGGAGGGCTTTCGATGCACATAGCCGGGCGCATAGCTGAGATCGCCAGCGGTACATCCGAACCTAGCGGTGCGGCGTGGGATAGCCTGTTTGCTCGGCGCCTAGCGCAGCCGCTGGGCATGCAGCACACGGACTACGAGACGCGCTTTAGCGTCAGCGAAGGCTTGGCCGTTGGGGCCACCAATAACCCACGCATCGGAGGAGGCGCCGTCTCTACAGCGCGCGATTATGCTCGCTTTCTCCAGATGCTGATGGATGAGGGCGTGTACGGGGGCCAGCGCGTCATCGCTGCGCAGACCGTACGTGAGATGCTATCGGATCAGACCGGGGGTGCGACCATCGTCGGCTCGCCCTATCAGAATGACCCAATGCTGGCCAACATACGCTATGGCTTGGGCAACTGGCTGGAGCGCGTAGACGCTGTAGGCCATGTGGTAGACCACTCGAGCCAGGGCGCCTTCGGGTTCAGCCCTTGGATCGACCTCGAGCAGAACGTAGTGGGCGTGCTCTCTGTCAAGGATCGAGTGGAGCACGTGTCCCCCATCTACCGCGAGCTCAAGCAACGCATACGGAGCGCGTTCGAACGCATACCTTCCACTACAGGCGGGCGCCCTTCTCTACCCGATGAGGTCTTCCACATCTATCCGAACCCCACGTTGAGCAGCACCATCCACGTGGTCTTCCCATCGTCTGTGGTCCATGAATCGGTATTGACCCTGCACGATGCGCTGGGCCGCCAGCTCGCTATGCAGCGCGTGCGACCGGGAATGGCGCAGCACCTGACGTGGCAGCTCCCAGCAACTCCAGGCGTGTATTGGGTGCGGCTCAGCACGGGCACGCACCATCATGCCGCCTCGGTCATCAGGCTCCCCTGAAGCGGTGGCAGGGCGTGGCTACCGTTCAGGCCAGGGCCTCCAGCTCCTCCCACCGCTCGTACGCAGCTTCCAGTTCGCCTTCGATGGCGGTCAGGCGCTGCTGGATGTCAGCGGCGCGTTCGGGCTCGGACTGGTAAAACGCCGGATCACCCAGCGTGGCGAAGTGGTCGGCTTGCTCAGTCTCCAGCGCCTCGATCTGCGCAGGCAGCGCCTCCAACTCGCGCTTCTCCTTGAAGCTGAGGCGGCGCGGCTTCTCCGCCTTGGGCTTAGGCGTCCTGGTCTTTGGCTTGGAAGGCCCCGGTTCAGCCACCACGCTTGGCGCCGGGCGCTGCCGCAGCCAGTCGTCGTACCCGCCGATGTACTCGTTGACCGCGCCGTTAGGCGCCATGACCAGCGTGCTCGTGACGACGTTGTTGAGGAACGCGCGGTCGTGGCTGACGACCAACACCGTCCCCGCGTAGTTAAGCACCACCTCCTCCAGCAGCTCCAGCGTCTCCAGGTCAAGGTCGTTCGTCGGTTCGTCGAGCAGCAGCAGGTTGGAAGGACGAGCGAAGAGTCGCGCCAAGAGCAGGCGGTTGCGCTCGCCGCCGGAGAGCACCTTCACCTTCTGGCGTGCCCGCTCGGGCGGAAAGAGGAAGTCCTGCAGGTAGCTGATGACGTGCTTCTGCGTGTCCCCAAAGACCAGCGTGTCGGTATCCAGGTCGAGGTTGTCGATGACGCTCTTCTCCTCATCGAGCGTAGCGCGGTGCTGGTCGAAGTAGGCGATGCTGAGGTTGGTGCCCAGGCGGATGCTGCCGTCACCGGGCGCGGGGTGGCCCAGGAGCACGCGCAGCATCGTAGTCTTGCCCGAGCCGTTCGGCCCGATGACGCCCACGCGGTCGCCACGCATGATGATGGTGTCGAGGTCGCGGAAGACAGTCTCGCCGTCGCCATAGCTGAACGCCACCCGCTTGGCCTCGACGACGAGCTTGCCCGAGCGGTCGGCCTCAAACGCTTTCATCCTAACGGTGCCCATCTGCTCGCGGCGGCGCTGACGTTCCTCGCGCATCTGTTCGAGGGCACGGACGCGGCCCTCGTTACGCGTTCGCCGGGCTTTGATGCCTTTCCGAATCCAGACCTCTTCCTCGGCCAGCTTCTTGTCGAAGAGGGCATTGTGTCGGGCTTCTACTTCGAGGGCCGCGGCCTTGCGCTCAAGGAAGGTGTCATAATCGACGGGCCAGTCGTAGAGCTGCCCGCGATCGAGCTCCACGATGCGCGTGGCGAGGGCGCGCAGGAAGGCGCGGTCGTGCGTGATGAAGATGAGCGTGCCGCCGAAGCGCTCCTTCAAGAACTGCTCCAGCCACGTGATGCCGTCGATGTCGAGGTGGTTGGTGGGCTCGTCCAGCAGCAGCACATCGGGCTGGCTGGCCAGGGCTTGCGCCAACAGCACGCGGCGCTTCATCCCGCCCGAGAGCGTGGTGAAGTCGAGCGCGCCGTCCAGGTCCATGCGCGAGAGCACCTGCTCCACCTGCACGTTCATCGTCCAGCCATCCAGCGTGTCCAGCCGTTGCTGCAAACGACCCAGTTCGGCCAGCGTCGCATCATCCGTGTGCGTGGCCATCCGCTGACTGACGCGCTGGTACGCTGCCAGCACGGTGCCGACCTCGCCGAGGCCCTGCGCCACCACCTCGAATACCGAGCCCGTCACGTCCTCGGGCACCTTCTGCACGAGCGTAGCCACCTTCGTCCCCGACGCCCACTGCACCTGCCCCGCATCGGGACTGAGCGTACCCCCCAGGATCTTGAGCAGCGTCGACTTGCCCGTGCCGTTGCGGCCGATCAGACACACGCGCTCGCCCGCTGTGAGCCGCAGCGCTACGTCGTCTAGCAGCGGCGGCCCACCGTAGCCGTGGGTCACGTTCGTCAGCGTCAGGAGCATAGCAGGCGGCGTTCGTGGACAGAGCGCCCGTGTAGGCGCATCCCCCTCCAGCGGATCCCACCACCCCTCGACTTGGGGCGAAATTGACGAGGCCGCCGCTTACTCCGACCGGAGGCTGTTGGCCGGGTTCTGCGCAGCGGCGCGAACAGCTTGGTAGGTGATGGGCAGCAGGATGATCAGCCCGACCAACCCACATGCGAGGGCAAGCACATGGGCTCCCAGGTCTATCCGGTAGGCGAACTGCTCCAGCCACATCGGCATGAACCCAAACACGAGCGGGGCGGCACACAGCGCGGCCACGAGCAGCAGCGCTCCTACGTCCCTGGTGAGCAGGGTGACAATCTGCGATATACGCGCCCCCAGCACTTTACGGATACCGATCTCTTTCCGGCGCTGCTCAGCCGTGTAGGCGGTCAGCCCGATCAGCCCGAGGCATGCGATGAAGATAGCCAGCGCGGCAAACGCGGTTAGCACGGCGGCCGTACGGGTCTCGCTACCATACAAGTTGGCCAGATCGTCTTCGAGGAGCGTAGGCTCAAACGGCTCAGTATGCTCAAAGCGTGGCCAAAGTGAGGCAATGGCCGCTCGGGTCTGAGCCTCGGTACCCGGTTGAAAGCGGACGGCCAGTTGCCACGCGCTACGGCCGGGTTGCATGGCCAGAGGGCGCACAGCCTTATGGAGAGATTGGTAGTTGAAATCGGCCGCCACTCCTACTACCTCAAGATCGCCCATCAACATCTTGCCAAGGGCATCCTCTGGAGAGTTCCAACCAAGAATGGACACGGCGCTTTCGTTGACGATGATCTCTGACCTCTCGGCAGAGTGCGTATCGAAGCTTCTACCTGCTAGCAAGGGTATGCCCATCACCGACAGAAAGGTGCTGTCTACCGGAGGATGCGGAACGACGAAATGATCTTCATCCGCAGGGTCCAGCAGAATACCCATCATGACAGCAACAAAACGCTGTTGCCCTGGCAGGCCCAGTGCGGAGGCAACGTGCTCGACCGTGGCCACCTCGCGTATAGCCTGCATCAAAGGTTCAGGCTGAGCGCGCAGCATCTCATCCTCGATGGGTATTACCATCACATGCTGTGGCGTAAAGCCAAGCGGTCTGTCGTTCATGTGCCGAAGCTGGGCTACTACAACTAAGGTCGCGGCCATGAGCACAATCGAACTCGCAAATTGAAACACGACCAGGGTTTTTCGCAACCTGCCCTTCTGCCTGCCAGTTTTCCCACCGCGCAGGGTAGCCGATGCGTTCTGCTTGGCCAAGACCAAGGCGGGATACACACCGCTGGCCAGCCCCGTGAACAGCACTACGGCAACCGCCATCCAGATGAACGCCCCCTTCAGCACATCGCCAGGAGTCAGTTCTACCTGGGCATAGGTGTTGAAGTGGGGCATCACTACCATCAGCAGCAAAAACGCCATTGGGAGCACAAGGCACGTCAGCAAGACGGTCTCAGCGAGGTACTGACGCATGAGTTGCCCTGTGGAGGCCCCCAACGCCTTCCGCACCCCCACTTCCCGCAAGCGCTGCGCTGCTCGCGCTGTAGAGAGGTTGATGTAATTGGCGCAAGCCATCAGCAAGACAAGCACGCCGATCCCAAAGAGCAGGTATACGTAGCGGATGTCGCCTTGCCGAGCAGCCGGGGCGTCAGAGAAGTAGGCATCCTTGATCGGCTCAAGGCGCGCGAAGTCCATGTACTCTTTCTCCTCTACTTCGCGAACATACGTGAGGATGCGCGTTGCCACCGCCTCTGGGTCAGCATTCGGTCTCAGCAACAAATATGGCTCATGCGTCCACTTTGGAACGCTGCCGCCAACGCCAAGCGTCGCTCCCGACAAAAGGAGGTCTACCACCAAGTGAGAATTCCTGGGCATGTCTGCCATGACGCCCGTCACCTCGTACACGCCCGCGCCTTCACTTGATGGCACGCTGATGGTCTCGCCCACTGGATTATTCTCCCCGAAAAGGCGTCTGGCCACTGAGCGAGTTAGGACTGCAGTGCGAGGCGCATCCAGCACCGTCTTGGGATTCCCAATGAGCAGTTCAAACGAGAATACCTCAAACAGATTAGAGTCGGTGTACCTGACCACAATCCCCTCGGCTGTGCGCTCCTGGGCCGCAACCTGATCTGCATCGCTGTGGTGGAAGCGGACCACATCTTCCACCTGCGCGTCCTGGTTCCGCATGATCGCTCTCAGGTCGTCCGGCATCGAGCGTTGCCAGGGATGCTCAGGGAAGAGGTCTGCGTGGAGCAGCACACGATAGATGCGATCGTGGTGCTCGTGGAAGCGGTCGAAACTGGTGGAGTGCTGGATGTATAAGCCGACCAGTAGCGCCGCGGCCAAGCCGATGGTGAGGCCGAGCACATGCACAGCGGTATAGCCCTTGTGCCGCGTCAGGCTACGGAGGGCGGTCGTGAGGTAACTCCGAATCATGTCTTTCCTCAGAGCGAGTGGGAGTACTGGCCATGCATGGCACGCACAACAGACGGTGCAGCGTTGTCATCACATTGTATACCTACGTAACAAAGTGCGCAATTACATGCAAGTCACTCATGCAATCTGCACAGTAGCTGAGGCCTCGCTACCACGTCATGCGCGAGGACAGCCGGGGCTACCGCAGCACGCTTCGGAAGAAGATGTTGAGTCGCTCCGCATCAGGCTGGGCCGGAGGCGCATCAATGCCAGACGCTTCCAAGCGCGCCATCTCCGCCTCGATGAACGCGCTGATCGCCTCGATACGCGGCCCCTGCGCTCTTTCCAGGCCGTGTCGCTTGGCCTCAACCAGCGCCTCGATGGCCGTGCGCAAGGCCCCGGGGGCTAGCAGGCGCCCCACCAGCGTCTCAAACGTCGTCGGCACGGCGCCGAGGCCTGCCTCAATCCAGCGCACGGCCAGCAGGGGCCGGAGCACGTAGAAGTACTTCTTCGTCCGCACCCGGTCGTGCTTCAGGTAGTCGCGGAAGTTGCCTCGGGCCATGTGCCAGTAGTGATGGGCGGCGGCTTTGGGCGAGAAGCACGAGGGGATCAGCGCCCGGAACTCAGCCATCACCCCCTCGTCCTCGCGGTACACGACGGGCGACTGGAGCCATTCCAGCAGCGGCGGATTCGACTTGCGGAAGAGCTGCAGCGCCTTGCGCAGGTCCCAGCCACTTACGTCCAGCACGTCGTCTATCGGCCGCTCAATGACATCGCGGTGCCGCTCCACATCGATCTGCAGGTACCAGTCGCGCGGCCGGACGTAGATGAACCGGACGTCATAATCGCTATCCGCTGAGGGAAACCCCCAGGCGCGGCTGCCCGACTCGCAGGCGTACAGCACACGCACCCCGTGCTCAGCCTCGATGGAGGCTAGGCATGCCATGATCTGCTCGCGGATGTGTGGGTCTATCGGATGGCGAGGGTCCATGTTGAAGCGCACCGCTCTGTACAGTGCGACCTCTACGTCTGCACTCCCCTCACCGTTTCAGGCTTCTGCGCTCAGCTGTCACGCGTCCACTTGATCTGAAACTCGATCTCCTCCTCGCCGTCCTCGCGTTCGTGTTCGATGTTGTAGATCGCCCGGACGGGTACGTAGATGCGTTCGCCTGCGATCTGAATCTCGAACTTCTTGCCTTGCTCCAGCGCATCGGCCAAGCGGCGCAGCTTGGCGACGAACTCGGCGGTAGAATATGTTTTCTCGATGTCACGGTCGGGTTTGTTGGCCATGGCTGCCTCGTGATCAACATGATTGGGGTGGTTAGGAAACAACCGGCGCCCAGACGATGCAAGGGCACAGCGCATTCATCACACACGCTTTACGCAGAAAAAAGACGACGCATTGGGGCTGCATCTTAGCTAATCAACCCCTAGTTTCGGCGGATCGGCTCCTCGCCCCCTCCGCGAGCCGGGTGCGCTTCCACCAATCCACCGCTGTACATGTCTACGTTTGCCACCATTGACTACATCGTCTTTGCGATCTACTGCCTCGCCATCGTGGGCATTGGGCTCTGGGTCTCCCGAGAGAAGGATGGGCACAAGAAAGACGCCGAAGATTACTTCTTGGCGAGCAAGTCGCTGCCGTGGTGGGCTATCGGGGCTTCACTGATTGCTTCCAACATCTCGGCCGAGCAGTTCATCGGGATGTCGGGCTCAGGCTTCCGCCTGGGGCTTGCGATTGCCACGTACGAGTGGATGGCGGCGATCACGCTGCTGGTGGTGGCCTATGTCTTCCTGCCCATCTACATCGAGAAAGGCATCTTCACGATGCCGCAGTTCCTGGAGAAGCGCTACGACAGCCGCGTCCGTACCCTGCTGGCCATCTTCTGGCTGCTGCTCTACGTCTTCGTCAACCTGACCTCCGTCCTCTACCTGGGCGCCCTGGCCATGGAAGGCATCATGGGCGTGCCCCTGATGTGGGGCGTCATCAGCATCGCCGCCTTTGCGCTGCTCTACAGCCTGTACGGCGGGCTTAAGGCCGTGGCCTGGACCGATGTGGTGCAGGTAGTCTTCCTCATTGGCGGTGGCCTGTTCACAACGTATGTGGCACTCGATGCCTACAGCGGCGGTGAGGGGTTCATCGCAGGCTTCAGCCAGTTGCTTAACGATGTCCCAGATCGCTTCAACATGATCTTGTTCGAAGGCGAACTGCTCTACAGCGACGACGACGGCGTGACGCAGGATGCCTACGACCTGCTGCCTGGGCTCAGCGTCCTCATTGGCGGGATGTGGATTGCCAACCTGTTTTACTGGGGCTGCAACCAGTACATCATCCAGCGCGCCCTAGCGGCCAAGTCGCTGAAGGAGGCGCGGCGCGGCGTGGCCTTCGCAGGCTACCTCAAGCTGCTCCTGCCGCTGATCGTCGTCATCCCCGGCATCGTGGCCTACGGCATGGACGCCCCCATCACGCGTGGCGACGAGGCGTACCCGTGGCTGCTCGGCGAGTTCGTAGGCCCTGGCTTCAAAGGCTTGGCCTTCGCAGCGCTGATTGCTGCTATCGTGTCGTCGTTGGCGTCCATGATGAACAGCACCGCCACCATCTTCACGATGGACCTCTACCGCAACTTCGTCAAGGATGCGGATGAGACCAAGTTCGTGACCATTGGCCGCATCGCAGGCGTGGTCGGCGTCTTCATCGCGGTGCTGCTCGCTCCCCAGCTGTCTGCACTCGACCAGGTCTTCCAATTCATCCAGGAATACACCGGCTACGTGAGCCCCGGCGTGCTCGCTATCTTCGTGATCGGGCTCTTCTGGAAGAAAGCGACTGCCAACGCCGCGCTTATCGCAGCTATCGCCAGTGTGCCTCTCTCAGCGGGCATGGCTACACTTCTTGACACCATGCCGTTCATGAACCGGATGGGATGGGCTTTCATCGCCTCCCTAGTGCTGATCGTCGTGATCTCACTCGTCGAAGGCAAGGGTCAGGACGACCCGAACGCGATCCATCTCGAGGGCAAGGTCAAGTCGAAGGACCCCGTCTTCACCTTCGCCTCCTACGGCATCGTGCTGATCACCGCCGCTCTGTATGCGCTGTTTTGGTAAGCCGCCGTCCTCGGCCCTGCGGCATCAGGGAATGAGACGGTCGCGGGCGAAGATCTGCTCGCTGGTACACAGTGCCAGGTCGCCCAGCACGCTCAGAAACGCAGCCGTGGCTAGACGCGGCGCCGCGCGGAAAGCACGGATCTGCCGCACTGCTGCGCGGTGCGCACGCACGAAGTGGCCTTCGGCGTCGAAGGCGCGGCCGCTGCCTCGGTCATCCAGGGCCGCCAGCGTGAGCGCTGCGACCTCGCGGTAGCCCCTGGCTACGCCAAGCGATGGAAGCGTCTGGCGGAGTTGTGCCACACTATCTGGATCAGACCGCTCCCGGATGGCTTGGCACAGCGTACTGAATACCCTCACCCACTCGGTTTGCTCAGGCGCAGCGCCAGCCCCCCAGGCCTGCCCAGCCGCATAGTCGCGCCATAGGGCGCCTTCCACGGCATCCGGCGCTAGACCTGCCCGAGCCGCTGCGAGGCCTACGTCATCCTCAGGCATGAGCCCACGGACGCTTGTCATCTCCCGGGCAAAGACTTCCACGTGCTCACCGGGCACCACCACGGGCGCGCCAAACTGCGCACGGAGGTATTGGAACCCCTCGGCGCCCACCAACTCAAAATCGCCGTCGTAAAAGCCGCCAGGGTCACCGAGCGAGACCATGGCCCACTCCGTCAAGCTCTCCGCTTCATTGTGCCCCGAAGGAGCGTCTCGGAGAAGGTGCTCGACTAAATGCAGGAGCACGGCGCCACGCGCAGGGTCCTCCCACAAACTAGCGGCCATCCCCTCGGGCGAGGGCGCAACGACAGCCCGGAGTTCGCCCAAGGTTCGCACGTTAGGATACTGCTCAGCAAACTGCTGCACGCTGGGCACGACGCGGGCGTGGTAGTCCGGTCCAGCGTGAACCACGGCGCCTCGGCCAAGCCCAACGGCGAGCGCTACGTCCACCACGCGGAGCGGGTACGGCAGCCACGCAGGACGACGCGGCTGCGCGTGGTCGGCGTAGAGCGCAGCGAGACGATCCGCCAGCACATCGATCGCGGCGTTGGTAGCGGGAGACAGGCAGATTGCGTGGGCCATGGTGGTGTGCTCCGGCCAGCTGTGCCTAGTGGTCCGGTGACGCGGTGCCCGTCTTGAACGGGTGATGCACTAAAGTAGGGGATGCGGCTGCATCGCGCCGGACACCTGACAAGTTGGCATCGTTGCATCATTTGGACGCCTCTACGGGTAGGAACGCAGGCGTGGCGCAGTGTTTGCTATCGATTTACGTTGTGCAGCGGAAACTCCGCCCACCTACTCGCGTGGGAAAAACAGGCCCTTTTTGTGCTCGTTCCACCGAATCCGCCGCGCCTATTCTGTTTTTTGCAACGACTCTACCCCCTACATGGCAGGACCCAACCGCAGATCGAACTACAACCGCGACCGTCGCAACGAAGACCGTACCCGTGTAAACGGAGACATCCGAGTGCCTAAGGTGCGCGTGGTGGCTCCCGATGGCAACCACGGCATCTATAGCATCGAAGACGCGCTAGCAATGGCGCGCAAGTTTGAGCTCGATCTCGTCGAAATATCGCCGACGGCCAAGCCGCCCGTCTGCAAAATCATTGACTACAGCAAGTACCGCTACGAGCAGCAGAAGAAAGAGAAGGAACAGCGGAAGAAGTCGCAGAAGGTCACGCTCAAGGCCATCCGCTTTCGGCCCCAGACCGACGACCACGACTTTAACTTCAAGACGAAGCACGCCAAGGAGTTCTTGCAGCAGGGCAACAAAGTGAAAGCGTGGGTCGAGTTTCGCGGCCGCGCCATCGCCTACCAAGATCAAGGCATGGACCTGCTGCGCCGCTTCATCCTCGAACTGGGCGACTACGCCACCATCGACCAAGCCCCGCGCATGGAAGGCCGCCGCATGACAACCATCCTGGCGCCGTCGAAGAACATGCCGAAGAAGTAGGTCGGGGTTGGACGTTCGATTTTCGGACGCACGCTGCGCATGCTTTTGGGGTCAGCGGTGATGACGGCCAGAAGCAATTCTGTCCCCCGTGTCGCCCCGAAAACCGAAATACGAATCCCGAATACCGATAACCCATTCTCCACCCGGCTTTCATGCCTGGGAGTTGGGCGACGACCACAGCAGGTGTATATTTCTTCTGACTACAGAGGCGATCCGTCAAGCGGGTGGCCTCTTTTTTACTCACCTCCGCCGCACGCCGGACTGATCCAGCGTCGGCCCAGAAAGCGAGGAAGCAATGCCAAAGCAAAAGTCCAACAGCGGCGCCAAGAAGCGCTTTAAGGTGACCGGAACGGGTCGCCTCAAGCGCAAGAAAGGCTTTCACAACCACATCCTGACGAAGAAGTCGCCAAAGCGGAAGCGCAACCTGCGCGATGCTACGCTAGTCCACGAAGCGGACGAGCCGCGCATGAAGAAGCTTCTGGGTATGTAGGCTCACGCCCCCCTTCCGTCAGATTAAACCAAGTGGTACACGAATATGCCTCGCGCTAAGAACCGGGTGGCCTCGCGCCGCCGCCGCAAAAAAGTCCTCTCGATGGCCAAAGGCTACTGGGGCGGTCGCAGTAAAATCTACACCGTCGCCAAGCACGCCGTCGAGAAAGGCCTCCAGTACGCCTACCGGGACCGTCGCCAACGCAAGCGTCAGTTCCGTCGCCTGTGGATCACCCGCATCAACGCCGCCGCCCGCCAGAACGGGATGTCATACTCGCGGCTGATGGGCGGCCTCCGCAAGGCGAACATCACGCTCAACCGCAAAGTCCTAGCCGACCTCGCCGTGCATGATGCCGATGCGTTCGCGCAGATCGTGCAGCAGGCCAAGGTCGACTAGTCCACTGCGCCAGATGCTCAGACCGATGCCACGACCCATCGCGCATCACCGATTTTTTAGCACCCCTGCTTCTCACTGAGCGAGGTGCGCTCCCGGTCGTCTGTTCCGAATCCCGCCCCCTGCTTCAGGTCCGGCGGGATTTGGCGTTTTTGGGGTCTTGGGTCTTGGGTCTTGGGTCTTGGGTCTTGGGTCTTGGGTCTTGGGTCTTGGAAAACTCGGCTTCAACGCTCGGTGTCAAGTGAATTCAGTCTGCTGGTGCGCCTTTTTGGGATACTGCCGATTCAGCTTGACATCCCCAAGACCCACAGCGAACGGAGTGAACGTCCCAAAACCGAAAACCGAGATTCACCCTTGCACGAAGTCAACGTGTTTCATGTAGTTGCTACTGTGAGAGGACAGCACCCCGAAGACCCAAAGAGAGCGCAGCGAACGTCCCAAAACCGAAAACCCAACCAGCCATGAGCCGCACTAATTTCGAGAACCTGGAGGTGTACCAAAAAGCGGAGGAATTAGCCGATGCAGTTTGGCACGTCGTGGCGCGTTGGGATAGCTTCGCAAAGTACACAGTCGGCAAGCAGCTAGTGCGTGCTGCAGACAGTATCTCGGCTAATATTGCTGAGGGTGATGGACGTGGCACGGCAAAGGAGCGTGCCTACTTCTTTAAGGTGGCTCGTGGATCGCTCTATGAAACCAAGAATTGGCTGCGCCGCGCTCATAGACGTGGCTTGTTGTCCGACGAACAGATTGCGGGCATAAAACCGCTTCTAGACGCCTTGCCTAAAATGTTGAATGCGTATCTACGGAAGCTCAGGTTGGGGAGTACCTCCCCTAAGACCCACAGCGAACGCCAGTGAGCGTCCCAAGACCGAAGACCTTTCCATGGAGAAATGCACATGATAGAAGAACTAAAAAAAACGCCATTGACGACGCCGTCCTGGACACGGCCGAAGCCATCGAATCCTTCCGCATCCAGTATTTGGGTCGGAAGAGCGGCGCTATCACGAACCTGTTCAAGCAGATCAAAGACATCGCAGCCGACGAACGCAAGGCGTTTGGGCAGCGCGTGAATGCGCTGCGCTCGCTGGCCGAGGCGCGCATTGCGGATGCCGAGGCCAACATGACGAGCGCGGCCCGTCAGGAAGCGACCGACCTCGACTTGACGCTGCCCGGTCGCCGCCCCGTTTCCGGCTCGCTGCATCCGCTCACCGACACGCTGGAGGAGATCAAGCGCATCTTCGCGCACTTCGGGTTCTCGGTGGCAGAAGGACCGGAGATCGAGGACGACTGGCACAACTTCTCGGCGCTCAACTTCCCGCCCGATCACCCGGCCCGGGACATGCAAGACACGTTCTTCGTGGAGGCGCCGACCGAAGAGAGTGACGGCGTGGTGCTGCGCACGCACACGTCGCCCGTGCAGATCCGCGTGATGGAAGAGCAAGCGCCGCCGATCCGCGTCATCGTGCCAGGGCGCGTCTTCCGCAACGAGGCCATCTCGTATAAATCGTTCTGCCTGTTCCACCAGGTGGAGGGACTGTACGTGGACGAGGGCGTGACCTTCGCCGACCTCAAGCAGCTGCTGCATATCTTCGCGCAAGCCCTCTTCGGGGCCGATGTACAGATGCGGTTCCGGCCCAGCTTCTTCCCGTTCACCGAGCCCAGCGCCGAGGTGGACATCTGGTGGCCCAACCCCGAGTTGCCGGGCGGCGGGCGGTGGCTCGAAATCCTCGGCTGCGGCATGGTCGACCCGAACGTGCTCGAAGGCGTCAACATTGACTCAGAGAAGTACACGGGCTATGCCTTCGGGATGGGCGTGGAGCGTATCACGATGCTCCGGTACGACATCGCCGACATCCGCTCGTTCTACGAGAATGACGTCCGTTTTCTCAATCAGTTTTAGGTCTTGGGGCTTGGGTCTTGGGGCTTGGGTCTTGGAAAATTCGGCTTCTCCCCTCGGTGTCCAGTGAATTACAGCCTGTTGATTACCGTTGTCATTGAGGCCAATCTCTCAGCCTGTCGCCCCCAAGACCCACAGCGAGCGAAGCAAGCGTCCCAAGCCCCAAAACCGCCCGTCCTCTCAGTGCTGTAACCATCACGAATACTAGAATCGACTAACGATGCAGATATCCCTAAACTGGCTGAGTGACTACATCGACCTGTCCGCTCTCACGCCCGACGCCATCAGCGATATGCTGACAATGGTAGGCTTAGAAGTAGACAGCATGGAGACCGTGGGCCCGACGTTGGATGGCGTTGTTGTGGGTCATGTCCTGGAGCGCACGCAGCACCCCAACGCCGACAAGCTCTCGCTCTGCCAAGTGGACTTGGGCGAGGGCGAGCCTGTGCAAATTGTCTGCGGCGCGCCGAATGTGGATGCTGGGCAGAAGGTGCCCGTGGCCACGGTGGGCACCACACTGATGCTCCCCGACCGCAAGACGGGCGAGCCCGTGCCAGTGACGTTGAAGAAGGCAAAGCTGCGCGGCGAGGTCTCGAACGGCATGATCTGCGCCGAAGACGAGCTCGGCCTCGGTGACGACCACGACGGCATCATGGTGCTGGACGCCGATGCGCCCATCGGGCAGACGATGGAAGACTACTTGCGCGGGCAAGGCCGGACGCTGAATGACACCGTCTACGACATCGCGATCACGCCCAACCGCCCGGATGCGGTGAGCCACATTGGCGTAGCGCGTGACTTGGCGGCGCTGACCGAGCAATCGGTTCGACGACCGGACGTCAATCTTCCCGAAGCAGGAGGCGCGGCAGCCGAGCGGGTAACGGTGAAGCTGGTCTCGCCAGAGGCGTGTCCGCGCTATGTGGCGCTGCTGGTGCGGGGCGTGACCATCCAGGAGTCGCCGGACTGGCTGAAGGATCGGCTGACGGCGATTGGCCTGCGGCCGATCAACAACGTGGTGGACGTGACCAACTACGTCATGTACGAGTGCGGCCAGCCGCTGCACGCCTTCGACGCCGACCAGATCGCGGGCGACACCATCATCGTCGAGCAAACCACAGCACCCGAGACGTTCGTTACCCTCGACAGCCAGGAGCGCACCTTGCCCGTAGGCACGCTGATGATCTGCGACGCTGAGCGGCGCGTGGCCGTGGCGGGCGTGATGGGCGGCGAAAATTCAGAGGTGACCGATGTCACCACCAACGTACTTATCGAAAGCGCCTACTTCGACCCGTCGCTGATTCGCAAGACGGCGAAAGCGCTGGGGTTACAGACCGATGCCTCGTACCGCTTCGAGCGCGGCATCGACCGCGACGGGCAGGTGTGGGCTGCGGCTCGCGCTGCCGACCTCATCGCCGAGTTGGGCGGGGGCATGCGCGTCGATGGCATGGTGGACGCACACCCCGTGCTGCCCAAGCCGCTCGTGCTCACGCTCCGCCTGAGCCGCATCGAAACCATCCTCGGCGTCGCCATCTCACACGCCGACACGGTGCGCCTGCTCACCGCCATCGGCTTCGGTGTGGAAGACGCTGCCCCGGGCACGCTCAGCGTCACCGTCCCGCTGTTTCGCCCCGATGTGGAACGCGAGATCGACCTGATTGAGGAAGTGGCGCGGCTCTATGGCTACGACAACATTCCCGAGCCCAAGCGTACGCCCGTCCCAAACAAGCCGCCTCAGATCGCAGCCATCGAAGTCTTGCGCCCGATGGTACGCACACGCTTGGCAGGCTTGGGCTTCCGCGAGGTCTGCACCAACAGCATGCAGCGCGCAGAGACCGCAGCCTTATTTGCCGGGAGTGACTTGCACAGCGGCGAGAGCGTCGAGATTGTGGAGACGCTGAACCCGATCTCGCAGGAGATGGCAGCGCTGCGCCCCAGCCTGCTGCCCGGCGTGCTCCAGGTGATGAGCTACAACCAAAACCGCGGGCAACGCCAGCTGCACCTCATGGAGTTCGGCCACATCATGCACCGCGCTGATCCCAAACGCTCCACGCTCGTCCCCGGCTACAACGAGTACGAAGCACTTATCCTTGCGATGAGTGGCACTGCGCCGGGACGCTGGAACCAAGAGGCGCGGGCGCTCGACGTCTACGACGTGAAAGGCGCTGTGGAGTGGCTGCTGGAACTGCTCCGCATCGAAGGGCGCATCCGGTTCGAGGCGACGCCCACGCCGGGCGAAGTGACGAGCTATCGCCTGGACCTGCGCGTGAAGAAGCGGCACGTCGGCGTGGTCGCGTGCGTCGCCGATGCCGTGGCTGACACCTTTGCGCTGCGCGACCCGGTCTACTTCGCTGAGTTAGACTGGGCCGCACTTGTGGAGCTTGCAGCGCCCCAGTTCGACCGCGACGCCGAGACCGTCAGCCGCTTCCCGAGCGTGGAGCGCGACCTCGCTGTGGCCGTCAACCGCGACCAGCCTGTCGGGCCCATGCTAGACGTGATCCGCCAGTTTGGCCGCCCGCTCATCCAAGACGTCGCGGTGTTCGACGTGTATCAGGGCGAGCGCATTGCCAGCGATCAGAAGAGCGTTGCCTTCGCCCTCCGCTTTGGCGCTGACCGTACGCTGAAGGACAAAGAGGTGGACAAGCGCATCCGCACCATCGTGCAGCGGCTCGGCAAGGAATTCGGCGCCACGCTGCGCGGCTGATTGCGTCAACGCGTGATTGCGTTCGCTTCGCTCTGCGTGATCGCGTCTTCAGGGTCCGCGTTTGCGTTGAGCTAGACACGTCGGAGCATTGCCATGTATATTCGCCCATGCACAGACGCGTCTACGCGCGCGCACCCACGAAATGACCTGAGACTTTTATGGAGCCTTCCCAACGATCTGGTGGCCGTGGCCGGCACCGCAGCGGTCAAGCTACGTCGGCTGATGCCAAGCCGAAGCGGGCTAAAATGGTTCACCTGAAAGGAAACCGGTCACTGGAGCGGCTGCAGGAGCGCGTGGAGCTGACGCTGCTCGAAGTCAACCGGCTCCGTGAGGAGAACGCAGCGCTGGCGCAGCGCCTGCATGCGCTGGAGGCCAACCCGCTGGCCCACCTCGACGCCGAGTACGTGGCTTTCGACGAGTCCCCGGAAGTGCTCAAGCGGAAAGTGGACCAGTTCATCGCCGCCATCGACACCTACCTTGGCCAAGAGGTGTCCCCTGCGGATGGTGAGGACCATGGTGGCCACGACCGTGAGGATCCATTATGAGCAGCCACTCCATCCGCGTTAATATCTTGGGGCGCCCCTATCCGCTCCGTGCGCAGCCTGAGCATGTGGTGGCGACGGAGAAAACAGCAGCCGAGTTGGACCGCCGGTTGCGCACCTTCAAGGAGGCGCACCCCGAGCAAAGTGAGCTTACGGGGGCCATCATCACGGCGCTGCATCTACTCGGCGAAAACGCAGCCCTTCGGAAGCGTGTAAAGGATATCGAGGGGGATTACGAAGAGTTGTTTGACGAGCTGACGGCGTCGTTGGACACCCTGGAAGCTCAACTCCGCGACGCACAGGCCGTCCCGGCAGACGAGGCAGCGTGATCTTTACCAACGCCTCACGTCCCCGGTCGACCAAGCTGGAACTGCGGCTGCGCGATGCCGATTGAAGCGGTACCGTTGCCTTGTGCAGCGGCACGTACAGGCCCGCAGCGCTACCTTGTATGAGAACCGAACAATTATCATAAAGGGCGCTGATCTTCACGATTTGGACGGCAGGCCCCAACGCCTCGCGTTCGGCCTTGGCCGACAGGGGACGTCGAAAGAATCCGAGCAGCACCCACTGTGTAGATAGCGTGGTTCTCCATACCACTAGTTGCGGGCTTGTACTTCTTGGACCACTGCACGCCCCGGCAGCCTAGCTCGCGCTAGGAACCTGCCGGGGCGTTTTCATTTTGATGCCAAACCCACCGCTGGCACTTCTGCTCACAAACAGCATGAAGCGGCGAGCGGACTTTCGTGCAGCACCGCCCAGATGCTGAGACCCGCAGGGCGGCACGCACCTCCCATAGATACAGACCCACGAACATGGAAGGCCTCCTACTCGGAGTCGCCGCCGTGGTCGCGTTCCTAGCAGGATTCGTTGTTGATAGATTTGTTCTGGCCCGCCGCCAGGACGCCCAGCTGAAACAGGCCCAACATGAAGCAGAACGCCTATTAGCCGACGCCCAACGCCACGCTGAACAGCAGCGCCAGCAACACGCGCATGCCGAGGCCCAGCTCGTGGCCGACCGGCACGCACTGGAGCAGGCCACTGCCGACCTCAACGAAACCAAACGCACCCTCCGGCGCTCCCGCGAGAAAGCCGATCAACGGCACGACAAACTCACCCGCCGCACGCAACGCGTCAACGAACGCGAGAACGTGCTGCACAAAGCCACTGACGCGCTCGACGCGCTCCAGAAAGAAACGGAGCACCAACGACGCACTGCTGACCGGATGCGCGCTCAGGCACAGGTCGTATTGGCACGCGCCAACGAGCGCAGACAAGACCTGGAGACGCGCGAAAGCGAGCTTGAGGCCTCAAAGAAGCGTGTAGAACGACAGCAAGTGGAGCTTGATCGGCTCATTGGCCAGCACATCCGCAAGCTGGAGCATGTGGCCGGGCTCTCACGCAAGGAGGCACAAGACAAGCTGCGCGAGCAGTTGTTGGATCAGGCCAAGCTGGAGGCGTCGTCGCTCATCAAAGACATTCGGGACGAGGCCAAGCTGACCGCCAATCGCCAAGCGCGCAAGGTCATCCTCACCGCCATACAACGCACGGCCGCGGCGCATGCCATCGAGAACACCGTGTCTGTGGTGACGCTGGACTCGGACGACATGAAGGGCCGCATCATCGGGCGCGAAGGTCGCAACATCCGCGCGTTCGAAGCCGCCACGGGTATGGAAGTCATTGTGGACGACACGCCCGAGGCTGTCATCCTGTCGGGCTTCAACCCGGTACGCCGCGAGATCGCGCGTATTGCGCTGACCAAGCTGGTGCAAGACGGCCGCATCCATCCGACGCGCATCGAAGAGGTGGTGAACAAGGTGCGGCAGGAGATGGAAGAGGAGATTATCGAGATCGGCGAGCGCACGGTCATCGATCTCGACCTGCATGGGCTGCACCCCGAGTTGATCCGCCATGTGGGGCGCATGCGCTACCGCACCAGCTATGGCCAGAACCTGCTGGCGCATTCCATCGAAACCGCCCGCATCGCCTCGCTGATGGCGGCGGAGTTAGGACTCGACGCTGCACGAGCCCGCCGGGCAGGGCTCTTGCACGACATCGGCAAGGTGGTGGAGGACGGCATCGAGAACCCGCATGCCATCGTGGGCATGGACTTGTGCCGCAAGTACAAGGAGCACCCCGACGTGTGCAACGCAGTGGGCGCGCACCACGACGAGATCGAGATGAACTGCATGATCGCTCCCATCGTGCAGGCCGCCGATGCCATCTCGGGCGCACGGCCGGGCGCACGGCGCGAGGCGCTAGAGGCCTACATCAAGCGGCTGGAGAAGCTAGAGGAGTTGGCCAGCTCGTTCCGCGGCGTGGAGCGCGTGTATGCCATCCAGGCAGGCCGCGAAATTCGCGTACTCGTCAACCACACCATCATCTCCGACGCCAAAGCCGAGCAGTTGGCGATGGACATCTCGCAGAAGATCCAGTCCGAGATGCAGTACCCCGGCCAGATCAAGGTGACCGTCATCCGCGAGGTGCGCTCCGTCTCGTATGCCAAGTAGCCATGTTCTACACTGCTGCCTACCTCACCAATCTGACACTCACGTTATTTGGCGTCTACTTTGGCTTAGGCCGTCCCAGTCTCCGACGGCGTGAAGAGTGGAATGATCTAGCAGGCTGTCTCATAGGGACAGCGATAAGCGTTGCCCCGCTGACTTTGTTTTGGATCGCAACCTCTCAGTCAGGGAACGCAAAGATAGCTGCAGCTGGGTCTATCTTTGCGATACTATCTGGTCTCCTCCATTTCAAGATGGGAAGGGACATAGAGCAGGACCCTTCGGGTACTATTGTGCTGATGGTCTTGCCAATGGCATATGCCGTCATCTGTGGAGTGGCTTACAAAATCCTCAGAACTCTCGCTCTGCTCTGAGCCTCTGATGTCCAGCCTGCGCCCTGACCTCACGGCCCACCTCACCGCGGACGAGTTTCGGGCGTGGTACTGGCTCAAGAGTGAGTTGGTGGCGTTCTGCCGGGCCGAAGGGCTGCCCACGAGCGGCCTGAAAGCCGAGCTGCGCGATCGCATCACAGCCTACCTCGCAGGCGAAGCACCACCTGCGCCGAAGCAGCGCACCAGACGCGCGGGCACCATGCCCGACACGTTCGCGCTGGAGACGGTGGTTGGCGAGGGCTGGCGGTGCTCGCCCAAGCTGGGCGCATTCTATCGCTCGGTGTGCGGCTCGGGCTTTCGGTTCAATGCCGCCATGCGCGACTTTGTCCACAACAGCGCGGGCCGGACGCTGGCCGAGGGCATCGGCGTGTACGAGGCGAGCAAGAACCAGAAGCGGCCCATCGCGGCGTCGCTGGAGTACAACCAGCACATGCGCCGCTACTTTGCCGCCCACCCGGATGCCACACGCGAAGAAGCGATTGCGGCATGGTGGGCCAAGCGCGGGCAACGGCGCTCGTGAAGCGCTGCACAATCACACAGGACACACAGGGGGGCGTGACTGCTCAGGGGTATACCCCACAGATGATCCGTTTCTGGCGCCCACGACGCTGAAGCAAATGGGTACGGTCCTTGACAGGCCGTATGGGCAGCAGGAGAGCCCACGTTTCTGTGCATTTTGAGACCGCACCCCACATGCAATCCCTCTTCCCCACATCGCGCATTACCCGGCGCGCGCTGCAGTGGCTTTCGGCCACCCGCCTCTCCGACGTACTGCTCATCGCCAATACGGCGCTCAGCACCGCACTGGGCCTAGCGCTTGCGCCCTTCCTCGGCACCCTGCACACGCTCATCTGTGCCAGCGTAGTCTGGCTGAACGGCCTCGTGATTGTTTTTGCCTTGATGGCTTGGCACGAACGACGTGGCGAGCGCTAGGCTGCTGCCTCATCGCCGACGAGGTCGAGCAGGTGCGTGAGGCGCTGCTGCAGCTCGCGGCGGTCCACCACGAAGTCGACGAAGCCCTTGTCTTGCAAGAACTCGGCGCGCTGGAAGCCCTCCGGCAGGTCGCGGCCGATGGTTTCGCGGATGACGCGGGGCCCGGCAAAGCCGATGAGCGCCTTGGGCTCAGCCAAATTGAAGTCGCCCAGCATGGCGTAGGACGCCGTGACGCCGCCCGTGGTAGGATGCGTCATCAGCGAGATGTACGGCAGCCGCCGCTCGGCGAGGCGGGTGAGGTGCGCGCTCGTCTTGGCCATCTGCATCAGGCTGAGGGCGCCTTCCATCATGCGAGCACCGCCGCTCTGCGAGATGATCAGCATCGCCCGGTCGGTCTCGTAGGCGCGCTTGATGGCACGGGCGATGATCTCGCCTACGACCGAGTTCATGGACCCCCCAATGAAATTGAAGTCCATCGCCGCCACCGACAGCCCGTGCCGTCCCAGCATGCCCGTGGCCGAGCGGACGGCCTCGTTCATGTCGGTCTTTTTGTACGCCGACGCCAAGCGGCGCGTGTACGGCTTCTTGTCGGTGAAGTCGAGCGCATCCACGGCGTAGAGATCCGTGTCGTGCAGTGTGTACTGATCGGGGCCGAAGAGCAGGTTGAAGTAGCCGGTACTGTTCATGCGGAAGTGGTGACCGCACTTGGGGCACACGAGGGCGTTCTCCTCTAACTCCCGCCGGTTGATGATCTCCCCGCACTCAGGGCACCGCACCCACTGCCCCTCTGGCATGTTGATCTGGTCATCGGGGTTGGTGAGAATCCCGGCTTTCTTCCGACGAAACCACGACATGGGCGCGTGTTGGATAGTGAATGGTGAGGAGGTATATGGCGCTGCGGAGCGAGATAAGCGGCAGTGCCCCCCTCGCGCGCTTGATGCTTGCGGCCCTCAGAACGGAAGACGGTCGAAGAGGGTCCGCTTCGGTGTTTTGGCCACGAACGCCTTCAGGTAGAACGGCTCGAACGCCGCCAGGTCCTCGACATCGCCTGCCTGGAATGTTGCCCAGCCCAGCTCGGCCACCGTCACCGCCGACGGCGCCGCGTGGCTCAGCGGCACGATGCGGCTCGCTCCCGGCAGTGCCTGCAGCACGGCGTCGGCTTTCGCCGCTCCATCGCCGAGGCAGATCCAGCGTGTGGCGTTAGGTAGCCATTCAGCAAGGTCCTCCATCAGCACGCCCGCGATGGGCTGAGCGAGCGATAGCATGCCATCAGCTTGCGCGACAAACGCCCCAGCGAAGGCCTCGGTGCGGCGGGCGTCGAACATCGCGCAGACGCCCGCGCCGGGCTCCACGAGCGGACGCGCCTGCTCAGCCAAGGCCGCTAGCGACGACACGCCTACGAGTGCGGCGTTCGCGGCCATTGCTAAGCCCTTGGCAGCGCTCACGCCAATCCGCAACCCGGTATACGACCCCGGCCCTTCTGATACCGCGACGGCTTGGAGATCACGCACGGTGATCCCCGCCTGTGCGAGCACCGTCTCAGCGAGCGGCATCAGCTGCTCGGCGTGAATACGCGGGCGGTGTACGGCTGCATGCGCCACGACCCGCGTGCCGTCGTGGACCGCAACGCTGCACGTGTTGGTAGCCGTTTCAAACGCAATCAGCATGCAAAAACACAATTGAAGCAACGAAAAGATAATCCTTCAGGCGGCAGCGCCCTTTGCTTCTTGACTATTTCGTAGAGGCGTGTATTTTGCCTGCCCCCGTTACGCCTCCGCCACATTACCCCTGCCTTGCCCCTCCGTGCCGCAGCGCGGATTGGCTCTGGCCGGAAGCGCTTCTGGGGTATGCGACCTGATGCGCTCAAGCATCAGTTTCCTGTTCATTATAGATGCCGCCCGTGTAGGCGGCGGAGGATTGCTTCATGGATATCCATGACGCCCAACATATCAGGAACGTCGTCTTGGTGGGTCACCAAGGCAGTGGAAAAACGATGCTGGCCGAGGCCATGCTGTATAGCAGCGGCGCCCTCAAACGCATGGGTTCGATAGAAGAAGGCAATACCGTAAGCGATTACCACGACAGCGAGAAAGAGCGGCAGATGTCGGTCTTCGCCTCGCTGCTGCATGCCGAATGGAAAGGCAATAAAATCAATATTCTCGACACGCCCGGCTATCCCGACTTCGTCGGCGAGATGGTGGCGTCGCTACGCGTGGGCGACTCCTCCATCTTCGTCATGAACGCCGCTGAGGGCGTGCAGGTGGGCACCGAACTGGCATGGACGTACGCCGAGCAGGCGCTAGCGCCATCGATGTTCGTCATTAACCACCTCGACAAAGCCGATAGCGACTTCCGCGCACTCGTCGAGCAGATCCAAGAGCGCTTCGGGCGCGGCGCTACCGTCGTGCAGATCCCAGGCGGCGCCGGCACACGCTCCATCATCGATGTGCTGCTAATGAAGCAGCTCTACTACCCCGACGGCCAAAGCGACCCTGAGATCCGCGAGATCGACGACGCCTTCCGCGAAGAAGCCGAGCGGCTGCACAACGAGCTCATCGAGAACATCGCCGAGAACGACGAATCCTTGATGGAGCTGTACTTCGAGGAAGGGACGCTCACCGAAGACCAGATGCGCGACGGCCTGCGCGAGGCGATGGTGCAGCGGCAGCTCTTCCCCATCTTCGTCACCAGCGCCACCGAAAACATCGGCGTGTCGCGGCTGATGGGCTTTATCGGCAACGTGTGCCCTGCGCCCAGCCTGATGCCGCAAGTCGCGCTGGCGGGCGGCGGCAACCTCCCGTCGGACGTCGGCGGCGAGCCTGTCGTCTTCATATACCGCACGATGGCCGAAGCGCACGTGGGCGACTACTCGTTCTTCCGCGTCTACTCCGGCACGATCACGGCAGGCATGGACCTCGTCAACGCGCAGACGGGCGGCAGCGAGCGGTTGGGGCAGCTCTACGCCATCAATGGCAACGAGCGCGACTCGGTACAGCAGATGGTGGCGGGCGATATCGGCGCCCTCGTCAAGCTCAAGAATTCCCAGTCCAACCAGACGCTGCACAAGAAGGGCAGCGAACTCGTCATCCAGCCGGTCACGTTTCCCTCGCCGCGCTTCTCCGAGCGGCTGGTGGCCAAGAAAGAAGGCGACGAAGACAAAATTGCGCAGGGCCTGCATCAGCTTGCCGCCGAGGATCCCTCGCTGGTGCTCACGCAGGACCCACACCTGAGCCAGATGGTGCTCTCGGGCCAGGGCAGCATGCACCTCGCCATCGCGCAGTACCGATTGAAGAACCGCTTCGGTGCCGAGGTGGTCTACGAGAAGCCGCGCATTGCCTACCTCGAAACGGTGCGCGGCTCGGCCCGGGGCAACTACCGGCACAAGAAGCAGTCGGGCGGCGCTGGCCAGTTCGCCGACATCTCGATGCTGATCGAAGCCTACGACCCCGACCAGGAGTTCAGCAAGCCCGACGACATCAACGTGCGCGGCGAGACGGTGATCGAGACCGGGTGGGGTTCCAAGATCCACTTCATCGATGCCATCGTGGGCGGCGTGATCGACATGCGGCGGTTCTCAGGTGCCATCCAGAAAGGCGTGCTGGAGGCCATGCAGCGCGGCCCCATCGCGGGCTACCCCGTGGGCGATGTGCGCGTAGTCGTGTACGACGGAGGCATGCACTCGGTGGACTCCAACGAGGCCGCCTTCAAGACGGCGGCGCGCATGTGCTTCCGCAACGCGTTCCGCGAGGCCAACCCGGCACTTCTCGAACCCATCTACACGGTCGAAGTGCTGGTGCCCGACACCTACATGGGCGACGTCATGGGCGACATGAACACGCGGCGGGCGCGCATCCAGGGCATGGAAGCCGCGGGTACCTTCCAGAAGATCGTGGCGCAGGCGCCGGAGACGGAGCTGTACCATTACTCGACCGCCGTCCGCTCGCTCACGCACGGGCGCGGGCTCCACACGGCCAGCTTCAGCCACTACGAGGCTATGCCTCGGCACGTGCAGGAGAAGGTGGTCGAAGAGTCGGGCGAGCTAGAAGACGCATGACAAGCATGCTCTACTCGTCACCCTGAAACACATGGGGGCGGCTCGTCGGCGTGGCGGGCCGCCCTTGCTGTATGCTGCTATGTGAGGTCGTCGAGGGCGCTGACGTGGGTGCGCATCTCGGTGGTCAACGCGCCGATCTGCTCGGCTGAGCCGTTGGCATTCTCAGACAGCTTGCGCACCTCCTCGGCCACGACGGCAAAGCCCCGTCCGGCGTCGCCTGCGCGGGCGGCCTCGATAGCCGCGTTGAGCGAGAGCAGGTTGGTCTGGCGTGAGATGGTGTTGATGCCGCCCACAATCTCGTTGACGCGGTCCAGCATGCGCGTCATGGCGGTCCGCGTCTCCAGCAGCCGCTCGGCCGTCTGCACCGCTTTCGTCTTCGTCTCGGTCACGTTGGCCTGGATGGAAATGTACTTATCCAACTGGCCCGCGTCATCGAAGACCGGGTTGATGGCCAGCGAGATCCAGTAGGGCTCCCCTGCTTTGTTGTAGTTCAGGATCTCCTCGTAGAACGGCTTGCGCGCCTCCAGCCGCTCGCGGATGCGCTTTACGGTCGTCTGATCGGTGTCCTTGCCCTGCAATACCGCGCCAGGCTTCTTGCCGAGCACGTCGTCGAGGGTGTAGCCCGTCAACTTGGTGAAGCCGGGGTTGATGAATTCGATCTCGCCGCTGGCGTTGGTGATGATGACCGAGTTGTCGGTGCGGTCGGCCACGAGCGAGAGCAGGCGCAGCTTCTCGCGGCGGTCCACCTCATCGGTCACGTCTTTGACGAAGGCGGTGTACATGGTGCGCGTGCCTAGGTCTACCTTCGAGAGTGACAGGTTAGCCCAGCGGAACGTGCCGTCTTTTCGTTCGAGGTGTACCTCGCGGGAGGTACCTACAATTTTGTTGACGCCCGTGCGGCGGTTGGCGTTGACCATGTCATCGTGCCGACCACGGATCATGTGCGGCACCAGCATCTTCACGTTCTGCCCCAGCACCTCCGCTTTGCTGTAGCCCCACAGCCGCTCGGCGGCGCGGTTGTAGAAGGTCACGTTGTTGTGCTCGTCGATCGTTACGACGGCATCCAGGGCCTGCTCTAACGTTTGGCTGATGATCTCTTGCGCGTCGCGCTGCGCGGTGATGTCCTTCAGAAACGCGGTGTACATGATGCGCCCGCCAACGGTGACTTTGGAGAGCGACAGGCTCACCCACACCTTCTCGCCATCCTTGCGCTCCAGCTCGACGTGGCGGGACGAGCCCACAATTTTGTTGACGCCCGTACGGCGGTTGGCGTTGACCATGTCATCGTGCCGACCACGGATCATGTGCGGCACCAGCATCTTCACGTTCTGCCCCAGCACCTCCGCTTTGCTGTAGCCCCACAGCCGCTCGGCAGCGCGGTTGTAGAAGGTCACGTTGTTGTGCTCGTCGATCGTTACGACGGCATCGATAGCTTGTTCGAGGACTTGAGCGAGCGCCCGCTCGTCGCCTGTGTCGCGACGAACTGCTGCGGGGGCAAGAGTTACCATGAGTATGGAAGAGTTTAGCTAGGTGTGGTGCGGTTTGTGGGCGATTTCGCCTCTGCAGACAAGCACCGTGCCCCAAGCCGGTCTTCGAATAATAACTACCAAAAGCAACTGACGTGCCTCAAACTAGCCGTATCCTCTTCCTGCTGCTGTTTAGGGGCGCACCACGGCATCGCCCACCCGGATCGTGCCTCCGGTGATGATCCGCGCCCGGATGCCCCCTCGGTTGATCATGGCAGGGATGAGATCGGCGTGGCCCGTGAGGCGGCCGAGGTACTTGCATGGCTGGCACTTGCGCATGACGAGCAGCTGCACGCCGCCGAGGTGTAGCGGCTGCTTCAAGCCGTCGAGAAGGCGGATGCCACGCACGACGATGTTGCGGCGGCTCTGGGCAGCAGTAAGCGGCACGCCAACCTGGGCCATGGCTTCCAGGTCTTCCTCAGCAATCACCGATACCTCGCGATGCGATCCGGGCCAGCGGGAGAACGACCCTACGCCAGCGAAGTAGCGATCGCCGACCAAGCCCTGCCCGGCTACAGCCTCTACCTGCTGTACCGCTTGCATAGGCGCCCCTGCTGTGGGCGCGATGTAAAGGGCGGTGACCTGTGGCATGGGCGAGCGACTGGGCAAAGGCTTAGGCAGCGGCCAATATGCCTTGCCGCGCGCAACGCGTCAATCCCTCACCACGAACGGCTGCCGTCACTGACCGATAAACACGGGGCCGTAGTCGAAGGCCGGGTGCGCGCTGAAATTCGACTGCTCCGAGCCATCGGGCTTCATCAAGAAGATGTCGAAGGTGCCGTCGTCACGGTCCGAGGCGAAGGCGATGAAGGAGCCATCGGGCGAGAACACGGGCGCACGGTCGATGGCCTTTGCGTTCGTCAGCCGCGTCGTCAGTTCCGGCGTGGCCAGAACCAGCGAGTGGATGTCTTCCACCCCGGTTCCGTTCGTCGTGTACACCACCACCGACCCGTCAGGCGAGAAGGACGGCTCGTTCTCATCCGATGTAAAGTCGGTCAGTTGCGTCACCTGTTCGATCTCCAGATCGAAGTGGAACAGGTCGAGGTTGCCCGAGCGGTTACTGGCCACGACCAACGCGAACCCGGTGGGCGAGAAGGCCGGGTTCTCGTAGGTGAACGCATCGTCGGTGAGTTGCCGGAGGCTGCCTGAGGTGCGATCGAGCAGGAAGAGGTTCGGGGCCCCCGAGCGATCACTCACAAAAGTGAGGAAGCGCCCATCCGCCGACAAGGCCGGGTCGGTGTCGAGAGCCGGGTGCTGGGTGACGTTCTCCAGGCCCGTCCCATCCGACCGCACGGTGAACACGTCGGCATCGGTGACGGAAAACGAACGCGTGAACGCCAGCGTTGAGGGGTTGTTGGCAGCGGCTGTCAGGCCGAAATCGGGGAATAAGCTCTGCACGAGCGGCTGCACAAACCCGTCGAGGTTTATGCCATACAGGTCCAGGTTGCCATCGCGGTCGGTCTCAAACACCATCGCCACGCCTGTCTGCAGGCAACTGACGGTGAACGTGAGTGCCGTCGTCTCATCAGCGTTGATGGTTATCGAGCGCGGGTTATCGCTGGCGACGACGCAGTTCTGCGGTAGGTCGGTGAGGGCCACGGTGTAGCTACCCGGCGCCAACGCATCAGCACGGTACACGCCGTTGGGCGACACGTCCGACTCGATGTTGTTAGAGAGCTCAAGACGGAAGGCGGGCGGGAAGTCGGTTCCCAGCGTAGCCACGGTAACCTCCAGCGTCCCTTCGTCTCCTGAAAAGTTGCGATCGCAGCCCGTCCACGCTACCATGCCAACAACGAGAATGGACAGCAGGCGAGCGATGGCGCGGACAGCAGACATCTTGGTTGTGGGGTTGGGGGCTTCGGGGAGTGCCGCCGCGTATCACGCAGCGCTGCACGGAGATACCGTGTTAGGCTTCGATGCGTCCACGCCTCCTCACCAGGGCGGTTCCTCGCATGGCGGCAGCAGGATCATCCGGAAGGCCTATTTTGAGGGGGCATTCTACGTGCCCTTCCTGCAGCGTGCCTACGCGTTGTGGCAGGATTTGGAAGCGCGAACGGGGCAGCACCTCCTCCACGAAACCGGTATTCTGATGATCGGGCCGCCCGATGCGGGCCTCGTTGCAGGCGCACGCGCTGCCGCCGAGCAGCACAACCTGCCGTACCGTATGTTCAGCGCCGATGCCGCGCGGCGGCATCACCCGGCGTTTGACGTACCTGACGACCAGGTAGCGCTCTGGGAAGCGGAGGCCGGATGGCTTGACCCTGAGTTGTGCATCCAAACCCATCTGACTGAGGCGACACGCCTAGGCGCCACCCTGCACTACGACACCCCCATTACGGGCTGGCACGCGACGGATACGTCGGTGACCGTGACGACCAGAGCGGGCGAACAGTACGAGGGGGCGCGGCTGCTGCTCTGTGCGGGCGGCTGGATGACCGACCTGCTGCCTTCCGCACGAATACCGCTCCACATCGAGCGGCAGGTCAACGTGTGGTTCACGCCGCAAAGCGAGGTCGTGCGCGACCCCAACCTTCCGGTGTATCTATGGCAATGTGCGCCCGATCAACTGCTCTACGGATTTCCGCACCGCGGGGCAGGCCTCAAAGCCGGGCTGCACTACCACGGCGCCGTCACCGCCCATCCCGACGCCATCAACCGCACCGTAACCGCTGCCGACGTGGATGCACTGGTCGTGCCGATGCAGCGGCTGTTCAACGATGCCGTCCGCCCCTCCGATGAAACCATGACGTGCTTCTACACCGTTACGCCTGATAAGCACTACCTCGTGGACCAGCATCCGGCAGCCGATTCAGTGTGGGTCGTGAGTGCTTGCTCTGGGCACGGCTTCAAAGCCTCCAACGCCATCGCTGCGCATGTTGTCGAGTTGGTTACAGAACGCACCGATATCGCACTGCCTCAGGCCTTCGCGTGGCGTTAGATTGCCCATGTTACCCACGCAGGCGTGTTTTAATCTGGCTTCGCCTGCCGATACCGTAGCGAACAGAAGTAGTTACGTCACAGGTATCCTGTGCCCATTCTCATCCACATCGCTCACCTACGCGTCCTCTTGGTTGTTGCAGGCCTAACGGCTGTGCTGTCATCTTGCCAAGTCCAAGAGACACTCCCGCTCACGTCGGTAGCAGACGTGCGTGCCTTGTCCGCAGAAGAGGTAGAACGCGGGCTGCCGGTGCATATAGAGGGGTTCATCACGCGATGGAACCACCACCAGTCTGAGATGGTGGTGCAAGACGCAACAGGCGGCATCAGTATCATCTTCCCTGCGCATTCCGTCGCCGTTGATATCGGAGACCGCATTGCCGTGGAAGGACGCGTGCGCCCATTAGGTTTGCGGGCTACCGTCGAGGCTGACAACTACGAGATCGTGCCTGCTGAGGAGGTCGTGGAGGCCAAGCCAGTCTCTATAGCTGATTTATCACAGCCTGCGCTTGCCCAGCGGTACGTGGAGGTAGAAGGGGTAGTGGGCACCATCAAGCTCGGCGACAGCTACTTCTACAACATTGCCCTTTACAACGGCAACGACACCACACGTGTGCTTGCCTCGCGGTATAGCACAGAGCTTGACCAACTAGAGCATGCCCGAATACGAGTACGAGGAGTAGTGTATCACCATCGCAATGCCAGGGGCGAATTGCTGCATACCGATCTGGTAGCAACACGCACCCAAATGCGTTCCGCCGATATCGAGGTGCTTTCTGAAGCATCGCCTGCGTTGGCCACGGTTAACGCTCCTGAGCGCGCGCAGGCTTCCGCTCCGGCGCCGCTGCTTCCCATCGTGACACTACGTACGGAGGCGACCGACGTGCGCCGTGCCGTGCGGGTGACTGCACAGATTACCTATGTCGAGCCCCAATGGCGCTACCTGTTCATTCAAGATGCGACCGATGCCATCTTCGTATCGCTTGAATCTTGGCCACACGAAAAGGTCGCCCAGCTTGAGGTGGGGCGCTACTATACCTTTACGGGCACCACCAGTCCCGGTGAGTTTGCGCCTATTCTCCGTGCGGCCGCGGCGCACCCTCAGGAGATGGCTGCGTTGCCTGCGCATCAGGGACGTTCGTTGGAAGACCTGTTCACAGGCCACTATGATAGCCAGTGGAGCCGTGCCGAGGGCGTCGTGCGCCGTGTCACCATTGGCGACCAGGGGCATATCGCCCTCGAGGCGAAACAGGGAATCCGGGCGTTTACCATCAACCTTCCACCAAGCGCTGCCTCCCCAGACCTGAGCGTGTACCAGGGCGCGTACGTGGCAGCCGAAGGTGCGCTGGGAACACTATTTAATGCACGGGGACAGCTTTCTAGCATCTCCATCAATGCGCCTTCTACCGATCAGATCGTCATCCTAGAGGCTGCGCCCGGCGACCCGTTCTCCTCGCCTCTCATTGCCGCCGAAGATATCATGCGCTACCGCCCGGGACAGGGGCGAGGCCAAACCGTGCAGGTACGCGGTGTGGTGACGGCACGCCCCAACGATGCTACGCTTATTGTGGAAGATGCCTCTGGCGGCGTCGAGGTCTACTTGGAAGACCCCAGTCCCTTATCTGTTGGAACTTCTGTACGCGTGGCAGGCCATGAGGGCCTAATCGCAAGGCTGCCCATCCTCGAAGATGCCGTCGTGCGCGTTGACTCTTCTCTCAGCCTTCCTGCAGGCTTTCCTCACCCTCCAGAAATTAGCATCTCAGCCGCGCTGAACGGCACGCACGACGGCCAAGTCGTCCAACTGTTGGGCTACCTACGCGATGTATCTACCCGTGGCCGCATGCGCGTGTATCAACTCCAGATAGGGCATGCGCGCGTGCCTGTCCGCATCGCCCGGACGGAGCCCGTGACTCGCTTCGAGCCAGGCACACTGCTTCGTGTCACGGGCGTGTTGCAGTCCGCAGGGCATCAGGCATCCGCCGATCGGACCATCAGCTTGCTGGCACGCACGGCCAACGACTTTGTGCTGGAGCAGGCGGCCCCATGGTTTAACTCGACCCGCACGCTGAGCGTGCTGATGGGCTCTATCCTCATCTCCCTGCTGATACTAGGCTGGGTCCATTTGTTACGCCGCAGGGTATACCAGCAGACGCGGCTCATCCGTCAGCAGCGCGACGAAGCGCTGGCGCTCCAAGACCAAGCCCAAGCCGCCAGCCGAGCCAAGTCGGAGTTCCTCTCCACCATGAGCCACGAGATCCGAACGCCCATGAACGGCGTCATCGGCATGACCAGCCTACTCCAAGACACCCCCCTCAACACAGAACAACGCGACTTCGTCGACACCATACGCGTCTCGGGCGATGCCCTGCTCACCATCATCAACGACATCCTCGACTTCTCCAAGATCGAGGCCGACGGCCTACAGCTAGAGCGCCAGCCGTTCGCGATCCGCCAATGCATCGAGGAAGCACTCGACCTGCTGGCGCCCAAGGCCGCCGCCAAAGGCCTGGAGCTGGCCTACTTCATCGACCGCGACGTACCGCCCATGCTTGAGGGCGACTTCACACGCATCCGGCAGGTGCTGGTCAACCTGATTGGCAACGCCGTGAAGTTCACCGCGCAGGGCGAGGTGGTGGTGCAGGTCTCGCATGAGGGTGTGGAGGCGGGGGGAGAGCATACGGTTCGGGTTGCGGTGCGCGACACGGGCATCGGCATCCCTGCCGACCGGCTCGATCGTCTGTTCAAGCGTTTCAGCCAGGTGGATGCTTCGACGACGCGTCGCTTTGGGGGTACGGGGTTGGGGCTGGCCATCAGCAAGAAGCTGGTGACCCTTATGGGTGGACAGATCCATGTGGTCAGTACCGTGGGCGAAGGCTCCACGTTCTCGTTCACACTACCCATCCATGCACACAGCACCCTCGATTGCACACCCCACTATGCTACGGTTCTTGAAGGGCAACGCGCGCTCATCGTAGATGCACATGCTACCCACTGCGAGCTCCTGGTGCGCCACCTCACCGGGTGGGGCCTTCATGCTGACGCTGTGGCCTCTGGCCAGGAGGCCGTAGCACAGCTCGCACATACCGGCTACGATGTGGTGGTGGTGAGCGCGCAGGCGGCTGCCGTGGAGGCGCCCCTGGCCACCGTGCGTGCCATCCGTGCCACCCCAGCATGTATGGCCCTGCCTGTGGTCCTCCTCACCCCACTGGGTACCCATCTGCCTCCTGACGATGCCGCGCTGTTTGCAGGCGTGTTGCATAAGCCGGTCAAGGCATCGCCGTTGCTCGGCGCGTTGATGCAGGCAGTTGCGGGCGAAGCATCATTTGATCGTGACATGCTGGCAGCAACCTCCTCTTTCGATCATGCTCACCCACTCGCCGAGCACCACCCTCTCCGCATCCTCCTGGCTGAAGACAACCGCATCAACCAGAAAGTAGCGATGCGCTTGCTCAGCCGCCTCGGTTACACAGCCGATGCGGTCAGCACTGGCCTAGAAGCGGTAGAGGCCCTGCACCGCCGCTCCTACGACCTCATCTTGATGGACGTCCATATGCCGCAGATGGACGGCATCGAAGCTACTGAGCAAATCCACAAGCGCCTTGGCGAGGCACGGCCACATATCGTAGCGATGACTGCTGAAGCGATGGATGGCGACCGCCAGCGGCTGCTGGCGGCAGGCATGGACGACTACGTCAGCAAGCCTGTGCGTACAGACGACCTTGTACGTGCCCTTCAGGCGTGCCCAGCCCGCGTGTCAGCCCCGCCGCAGACTCCAGCCTAGAGGCCGATGCCGATCGACACCATGATGACGTTGTAGTCTTGGCTCTGAAACGTCCGGTTGGCCACCCTGATATCTTCGTCGGTCAGCTGGGTCAGGTTCAGGCCGTAGCGGAGCTCTGGGTAGAGCGTGGGGCCAAAGCCTGGGAGGTTCAGTTCGAGGCCTGCCCCTACTGAGCCCGCCAAGTTGAAGGTCTCAAACCGATCCTCCGAGAGGCCGTCGGCCTGCGGGAAGCTCAGGATAGGGCCCGCGAAGATGTATGGTTTGAGCAGCGGCGTGCCGAAGCGAAAGCGCAGGTCGATAGGCACATCAATGTACGACAGGTCGAAGCTGTCGAACGGGGTGGAGTTGCCGAAGGCCACCTGGGTGACGTCGAACCCCTCGACTGTACCAACGTCGCGGAAGAAGACGCCAGGGCGCAGCGCGATCGGGCCGAGCGCTAGGTTAAGCTGTAGGCCGAGGTGAAAGCCTGTAGACTGGTCGTAGGACACATTCACGTTGTTGACTTCGATGTCCTCGAACGACTCAAAGTTTAAGCCGCCAAACAGGACGAACTGCGCCTGGGCAGGCACGCTTGCCATGATGGCAAACAACAAGACGAAGGCGAGCGAAGCAAGACGTTGGGAGGGCATGGCACGTTGTAGCTAATGAAGATGCAGATCACAGGATGCAGCGTTGTCTACCGCGGCGCAAACCCCGAGGCGTCTGGATTTGTTCACGCAACCTGTGCCGAGAGGCTTCGTTGGCGAAGCGGCTCTTGTCCCACCCCCACCTGCACCTCCATGAACATCGGCATCACGTGCTACCCCGTCTACGGTGGCAGCGGCGTTGTGGCTACTGAACTCGGCAAAGCCCTTGCAGAGCGTGGGCACAGCGTTCACTTCATTGCCTACTCGATGCCGTTCCGGCTGACCGACCACCTCACGCAGAACATCTTCTTCCACGAGGTGCCCGTCAACCGGTACCCGCTGTTCGAGTATCCGCCGTACGCGCTCTCCCTGACGAGCAAGATGGTGGATGTGGTCAAGTACGAGAAGCTGGACCTGCTGCACGTCCACTACGCCATCCCCCACGCCACGAGCGCCGTCTTAGCCCGGCAGATTCTGGCCCGTGAGGGCGCGGATGTGCCCATCGTGACCACGCTGCATGGTACCGACATCACGATCCTCGGCAAAGACCCCTCGTTTGAACCCGTCATCAACTACTCTATCGACCAGTCCGATGGCGTGACCGCCGTCTCGGCCCACCTGAAGGCCGAGACCGAGCAGCGGTGCCGCATCTGCAATGACATCAAGGTCATCCCCAACTTCATCGACACCGACCGCTTCAAGAAGCAGGACAAGCGGCACTTTCGGCAGGCGCTCTGCCCCAACGACGAGAAGGTACTGGTGCATGTGTCCAACTTTCGCCCCGTGAAGCGCGCCACGGAAGTGGTGCAAGTGTTTCACAAGCTGCGCGAGGAGGGCCAAGCCGTCAAGCTGCTGCTCGTGGGCGACGGCCCCGACCGCCCCGCCGCTGAGCGCTTGGCGCGCGACCTGGGCGTCTACGCCGACGTGCGCTTCCTCGGCAAGCAAGAGCCCGTTGAGGAAATCCTCAACATCGCCGATGTCTTCTTGATGCCCAGCGGCTCAGAATCCTTCGGCTTGGCCGCCCTCGAAGCTATGGCGTGCGGCGTGCCGGTGGTGGCGACTAACATCGGCGGCCTCCCAGAGCTGGTGCTCGACGACGAGACCGGCTTCCTCTTCGAGTTGGGCGACCTCGATGGCTTCGTCGAGAAAACGCGCCGCCTCCTCACCGACGAGGGCCTACATGCCCGCATGGCGGCCGCCAGCCTGGAGCGCGCCCACTCGCAGTTCAACCGCGACGCCATCGTCTCGCAATACGAGGACTACTACAGCTACGTGCTGGAGAAGGAGCGGGTGCTGCATTGATCACGCTCTACCGCACCCACCCTTCGCCACTTGCCGATGACATCCAAGCGGCACTGCAGGATCTCGTGCTGGCGCACGCAGTCGTAGCTGACGCAGACATGGCAGCCCTACCTGCTGGCACCACGTTGCCTGCTGTGCGCGATGGGCGCTACGTGTACCACACCGAGGCCGGGTTGCGCGCCTACCTCGACGCTCTGACCACTGAGGTGATTCAAGGGCGCGAGATGCAAGGCGATGCATGCTTCATCGACCCCGACCATCCCGGCGTGTGTGCCCTTCCGCTGTAGGCCACCTGTAACCGGCTTGTGTAGCTCAAACCACTCGTCGGCGCAGAGGCACCGCTCGTCATTCGCGCTTACCGTTGATCGGTGCCGCAGCTGGGTTGCCTGCAACTTGCCGGATCTTATGTCCGAACTGGTGTTCCTCGCTCATTCTTCGGATGGCTCTCATGTCACGTCTTGCCTTTGTTCTGCTCCTCTTCGCTCTTGTCCCCGCCGCTGTCGTGGCGCAGTCGCCTACGGGCACGCTCAGCGGCACCGTCGTCGATGCCGACACGCAAGAACCGCTGGTGGGCGTAAATGTGGTGATTGCGGGCACCACGCAAGGCACCACCACTGACGAGGTAGGCGCCTATGCGTTGGATGACCTGGCGCCCGGCACGTACGTCATCACCTTCCGCTACATCGGCTTCGAGCCGATCAACCGCACCGATGTGGTCATCAAGCAGCGCCGCACCACGCAGCTCAATGTGGGGCTGCGCGAAGCGATCATCGAGGGCGAGGGCGTGACGGTCACAGCCGGCTACTTCCAGCCTAGCAGTACTGAGGCCACCAGCGTCACCTCGTTCTCTACCGAGGAGATCCGGCGCTCGCCCGGCTCGGCGCAGGAGATTGCCCGAGTGCTCAGCTCGCTGCCGGGTGTGGCGGCACGCGGCGAAACCAGCCAGGACCTGTTCGTGCGCGGCGGCAGTCCGCTCGAAAACGCGTTCTACATTGACAACGTCTACATTCCCACCGCCCAGCACTTCGCCACGCCCGACGGCTCATCATTCGGCCCCACAGGGCTCATCAACACCGAGTTTGTGGAGCGCATCGACTTTCTGACAGGCGGCTTCAACGCCACCTACGGCGACCGCCTCTCGTCGGTGAGCGCGGTGACGTACCGGACGGGCAACGCCAACCGCACCACGGGCGAGGTGGGGATCAACTTTGCGGGCGGCACGGCCATCGTGGAAGGCCCCATTGGCGAAGACGCCACCTACTTCGTCTCGGCACGCCGCAGCTACCTCGACCTCATCGCCGACGCGATCAACGCGGGCGGCGCGCCCACCTTCAGCGACATCCAGGGCAAGGCCGAGGTGAAGCTGTCGCCGCGCACCACGCTGAGCGTGCTCAACCTGTACGGCGAGAGCACCTTTGAGCAGACCGCGGCCGATGCCCTCGACGCCGGAGACAGCGAGTTCTTTGTCGTGGAAAGCCGCCAGAACACGGCCGGGCTCACGTGGCGGCAGCTCTGGCAAGGCGACGGCTTCTCCACCACATCGGTCTCGTACTCGTTCCGCGACCGCGACTTCGTGTTGCGCCAGGCCAGCAGCAACGCGGCGCGCTTCCGCGAGGACCTGTACGATACCTATTTCAACATCCGCAACGTCAACTACTACGCCCTCTCGCCCCGGGCCAAAATTGAGTTTGGCGCCGAGGTGCTGGTAGAGGACGGCGACTACACGTACAGCGGTGAGTCGTACGTGAGCCGCACGGGCATCCCGCAGCCGGGCTACAACCAAGCGCTCGGGCTGACGACCACCAAGGCGGGCACGTTTGCCAGCGCGGTGCTTCGGCCCACGGCGCGGCTGCAGGTCACGCCCGGGCTGCGCCTCGACTACGGCTCGCTCAACGAAGACCTGTACGTCTCGCCGCGCCTGTCCGCATCGTTCAACGTGACCGAGCGGCTGTCGGTGAACGGCAGCATCGGCGTCTTCCGGCAGGGCGTGCCGCTGTTCATCGCCTCGCAGGCGGCCGTCAACGAGGACCTGGAGCACCTGCAGGCCACGCACTACATCGCGGGCATCGCCTACCTGCTACGGCCCGACACGCGCCTGACGGTGGAGGTCTACCAGAAAGACTACGACCACATCCCTGAGCTGGCGGCGGGCAACACGCTGGGCGACCCGGGCTACAGCCTGGACAGCCGCGGCGCCGTCCTCGGCGAGCTGACCAGCACGGGCACGGGCTACGCACGCGGCATCGATGTGCTGCTTCAGAAGAAGCTCGCCGACCGGCTCTACGGCACGCTCAGCGCGTCCTACTTCCGCTCCAAGTACACCGACTTCCAGGGCGTAGAGCGCAACCGCTCGTTCGACAACCGCTACCTGTTCAGCGCCATCGGCGGGTACAAGCTCAACGACGAGTGGGAGGTGAGCGTGCGGTGGAGCTACCTCGGCGGCCGCCCCTACACACCCATCGACATCGTGGCCACGCAGTCCGCGGGCGAGGAGGTGCTGGACGTGTCGCAGTTCAACACGCCGCGCATCCCCGCCTACCACTCGCTCTTCCTGCGCTTCGACCGCCGCTTCACGTTCAAGCGCGGCAGCCTCGTCACCTTCTTCAGCCTCTGGAACGCCTACAACCGCGCCAACGTGGAGGAATTCTACTGGAACTTCGACGAGCAATTCATCGACACGCGCACGCAGTTCTCCACGCTCCCGGTAGGCGGCGTCGAGTTCGAGTTCTGACGGAGGAGTACACCCTTCCGCTGTTGTCATCCTGAGCGAAGGCCCCCGGGCCGTACGTAGCCGAGAGATCTTCCACTTGCTCGTCGTGCAAAACGTCTAAAGGGGAGATCCCTCGGCTTCGCTCGGGATGACAGCGTGAAGCATTGCAGCAGGCCAGTGGATCATTTGGCGGCATCTCTCGTGAGCGGGGCGCCTCGCCGAACGCCTTGCCATGCCTGACACCCGCCGTCCGCTCACGTTTGAACGCCTCGTCTCGCTCCGCTACGTGTTGGGTGCCGAGGGTCAGGATGCGGGCCGAGGCTTTATCCGCGTCATCTTGCGCATCGCCATTGGCGGCGTGGCGGTGGGCGTAGCAATGCTGCTGCTGGCGCTCTCCATTGTGCGCGGCTTCAGCACCGAGATCGAGGCCAAGCTGATCGGGTTTGGTGCGCACGTGTCGGTGGAGAACTACCAGGACGCGCCGCTTACGGGTGCAGCACGCCTGGGCGACGGCTTGCGCGCACTGCCCGAGGTGGCCAACGTGGCGCCCGTCATCAGCGAGTTCACGCTGCTGCGCCACGATCGCGATGCCATCGACGGCGTCTCCGTGTGGGGCACCGACGCCATCCCCTCGTACGTGGCCAACACCGTGCGGGAAGGCACTGCCAGCCTCGCTGCCGATTCCTTGGGTACGTATGGCGCCGTTATCGGGCAAGCGCTGGCGCAGAGCCTAGGCATCGGCTTGGGCGACCAAGTCATCCTGATGTCACTGCGTGCTTTCACAGGGGATGCCAGGCAAGGTATACGGGTTAAACCTTTCGTCGTGCGGGGCATCTACGAGACATCGCTGCAGACCTTCGACGGGCTCTACGTCTTCACCGATGTGGAGGCTGCACGCGCGCTCCTGGACTACGGCGCCGACGAAGTCACGCGCTACGACCTCATGCTACACGACGTGAACGACGCCGTAGCCGTGGCCGATGGCATCGTGGACACCTTCGGCTTCCCGATCATGGCCAACACGATCTACGAGGTCTACCGCGGGCTCTTCGCCTGGGTGCGGTTACAGGAAAATATCATCCCGCTCGTCATCAGCATCATTATCATCGTGGCGGCCTTCAACATCATCGGCACGCTGCTGATGCTCATCCTCGAAAAGACCCACCAGATTGGGATTCTGGCCGGGATGGGCGCGACGCGACGCGCCATCCAGCGGCTGTTCATCCGCGTTGGCCTGCTGATTGGCGGGCTGGGCACGGGCATCGGGATGGTGCTGGCGCTGGTGCTGGCCTTGCTGCAGCAGAAGTTTGAGATCATCCCGCTGCCCGCCGAGGCGTACTACATGGACACGGCGCCCATCCGCATCGTCGGATGGGACTTCCTGCTGGTCGGCGTGGTGAGTCTGCTGCTCTGCGTGGTGGCGGCGTACATCCCCGCACGCGTGGCCTCGCGCATCGAGCCGATCCGCGCCATCCGCTTCCGATGATGGGCTTGGGGGTAAGATCGAACACACGGTCTGGCCTCTAGCGTTATCCTCTCGATCATTCACTCCACTTTTCCCCTCTACGTACCATGAGCGTAACCAAAGGACAGGCGGCGCCCGCCGTCAACCTCTTCGACGACCAGATGCAGGCCTTCGACCTGGCCGCCTACAAGGGCAAGCAGAACGTGCTGCTGCTCTTCTACCCCGGCGCCTTCACCAGCGTCTGCACCAACGAACTGAACATGGTCAACAACGACCTGGAGAGCTACCCCGACACGCAGGTGGTGGGCATCTCTACCGACTCGCCGTTTGTGCTGGCCGAGTTCAAGAAGGCCAACAGCCTCACCTTCCCGCTGCTGAGCGATCACAATGCCGAAGTCAGCGGGGCCTACGGCGCCAAGTACGACAACGACTTCACGCCGATGGGCCTGGACCGCATCGCCAAGCGCTCCGCCATCGTGGTGGACAAGAACGGCAACATCGCACACGCCGAGATCCTGGAGAACGCGGGCGAGATGCCCGACTTCGACGCCGTCAAGAGCGCACTAGCTGGCTGACGCGGCTCGATCTTGTCATCCCGAGCATAGCCGAGGGATCTCCCACGCCATCGTCTGGCACGACGTGAAGCCGGGAGGTCCCTCTTTTGCATTCAGCAACCCACAGACCCGATGACCCGCCTCGACCTCCTGCGCCGCATCGCCCATCGGCTCGCCGAGGCCACCATCGACGCCCCGCGCCGCACGGCCGAGTGGATGCTGATGGAGGTGCTGCAGGTGAACCGGGCACAGCTCATTGGCTTCGCCGATGAGACCGTCACGCCCGAGCAGGCGGCGGCAACCGACGCGATGCTGCAGCGGCGTCTGGCGTACGAGCCGCTGCAGTACATCCTCGGCTACACGGACTTCTACGGCCTGCGCATCGACGTCACGCCCGATGTGCTCATCCCGCGCCCCGAGACCGAGCAAGTCGTCGAGTACGCCCTGTCCCGCATCGCCGATATCCCGTCCCCCAAGGTGCTCGACGGCGGGACGGGCAGCGGCTGCATCGCGCTCGCCATCAAGCACCAGCGCCCCGATGCCGAGGTCTGGGCATGCGACCTGAGCTGGGAGGCCATGCAGGTGGCCAAGGGCAACGGCGCCCGGCTTGGCCTCGACGTGCGCTGGTTTCGCGGCAACCTGCTCACCAAGCACTTCACCTCACGCGTCTCGCCCCACCTCGACCTGCTGATCTCGAACCCGCCGTACGTGTCCCAGGCTGAGACGGACACGCTGGCACCCGAAGTGGTCAACTATGAGCCGCACATGGCTCTCTTCGCTGACGCTGACGACCCGCTCGTCTTCTACCGCGCCCTGGTCCACATCGGGCAGAAAGCGCTGAAAAACGAAAAGCCGAAAAACTTCCAGGTTCACTTTCTTCAAATGATAAAGATGCTGTACCTCCAACAATTAAATCGAGATAGCACTGGTGCACTTCTACAGCGAAGTTTGAACGATCCAAATGATCCTGTATGGTGCGCGAAACTTTTTCTAAGATAGGCGCTAATTTTTGAGCCTCCACTCCTGACAATTCAGGCCCGGGCTTTAAACCAAACCACTGAGACCAGATCGGCGTTAAATTTCCAAGCAAGCTAGCTGCGAGTTGATCAGCAGCATCCATTGCTGTTGCATCATAAATATCGTTGGTACGTTTTTCACCAGGCGTAAGGGCTGAGGTAAAGCCACTGCTTTGAGGGAGGACATAGTCATAGCATTCCTGCCATAAATTCTCCCATACACGCCTGTTATCTTTGGCTTTGTTATATCGCTGTATCAAAGCATCTATATCAAAATTGCTTTGTTGCACAGACTTCAATTTTTGTTCGGCTTTTTTGCGACTGTTTTTCATATCCTATTCTCCAAGCAACGTTTTTGGTTCATTGTTCTGATTTTTGCTTGAAAGCAGGCCACGAAAGCTCGTTTGCACAGTTCCAAAACGACCTCTGTTACGCGATAAAAGGCCTTCTTTTCTTGCCTCTTCTTCGTTTACAGGAAGATCATTATTATCAATTTCAGATGTACCTGGATCCGGTTCTTGTACAGGCTGCGTGACTGTTACAGGTTTAGGTTTCGGGACTTTTGGTCTTGATGTCATACTGCCCATTTTTTAGAGCTCCTTTTTGTAAGAATTTACTTTTTGTAAGTGGCGATATAGTTGCCAAGGCGTCACAATTGAAATCTGGTGAATACCAAGAAACCGCTTCACGGCTTCAACGCATGTAAACAGACCAAAAGGCGCCATCTTTTTATGTGTATGGTTGATATTGGCTTGCGCAAATTTCATATTTTGAGAACGCAGCCAGTTTAACAAATCCTGCTCTGATTGAACCTGGTAATGCACATTGATTTCGGCATGATTAAAAAGAGGATCAAAACTGAGCCAGTGATGACCATCATTCCAAATCACGAAACAATGGCGAAAATCTCGTTTCAGTATCCTGACCCATTTGAGATCTGTATCATTTGAAAAAATGACCCAAGCTTTTTGCACATGAACATTTTTACAAACTCCCTTTTGGCCATCAGCACTTGCGGCATTTTGCATACTCATGATGCGTTTTGATATACCAATGCGTCATAAGCCCATGTTGAATCATTCCGAGGTTGAGAATTTAAAAACCTGTTCTCATTACAAACGATACCTTTACGGATCAGAATAGGTTCAATTCTTCCCATTGCTTCCTGCCATAAATCGAAAGCACGCATTTCTTTCACACGTCTTTTATCCGGAGCCATCATACGCACACCATAATGGTGTAGCACTTTCAAATGATCTCGCATCAAACGACGCTGGCGATAAAGACGATCAACAATTTTTAAGATATCATTTGTCTCACACGGCCTTTTTATCGCACTCGCATCTGAGCGTAAACGTGCGCCTTCAGCTTTTGCAGATTGGACTTGAACAAACCAAAACCAT
>JBCDJT010000010.1:0-64269 GCA_038747545.1 Bacteroidota bacterium | reverse complement strand
CGGAAGGCGAGTTCTCCAGCTTGAGCTGCTTCTCGGGGTAGAGGGGCGTGAGGTAGTCGAAGCTGTTGTGCTCCTCCATCTCGGCAGGTGGCCGCCCGTTGATGCTGTTGACTTGGATGAGGGCGAAGAAGCGCTCGCCTTCCTTGGGCGGGCGGATCTCGCCGTCTACCGTGTCGCCTACGCGGAGGCTGAAGCGCTTGATCTGCGAGGGCGAGACGTAGATATCGTCGGGGCTGGGGAGGTAGTTGTACTCGGCCGAGCGGAGGAAGCCGTAGCCGTCGGGCAGGATCTCCAGCACGCCGATCTTTCGGATCATGGCATCGAGTTCGACCTTGTGCGGGTCGTACGCGTGCATGTATTCCGGCTTGCCTTCTAGCGCCTTCTGGCGGCGTTCCTCACGGCTGGCGCGGCGGTCGCGGCGGCGGCGGTTACCGCGATCGTCGTCGCTGCGGTTGCCTCGGTTGTCGTTGCGGTTGTTGCGGCTATTGCGTCCGCGACGGTTGCCCCGGTTGTCGTCGTCGCGATTATCGTCGCGGTTGCCTCGGTTGTCGTTGCGGTTGTTGCGGCTATTGCGTCCGCGGCGGTTGCCTCGGTTGTCGTTGTCGCCGTTTTCGGTGCCGTCGTTGTTGTCGTTGCGATTGCGGCTGCGGCGTCCTCGGCCACGCCTGCTGTCGCGCTGGTCGCTGTCGCCATCCTCGCCCTTGTCGCCGCTGGCTTTGGCATTGCTTTTACTGTCGTTGCTGGCGGCGGCATCGGCCTTGCCGCTATCGTCCTTGGCAGGGCTGTCGTCACTGCTTGAGGAGGCCTTGCGCCGGCCCCGCCGCGGTGCAGGCTTGGCTTCCGCTTTGGACTCGTCGGCTTTCCCGTCCGCAGGCGCGCTGGCCTCACGCTTCGGAGCATCGGCCTTGGGCTCGGCTTTGGCGTCAGGGGCAGGCTTGTCGCTGCTGGCTGCCGGAGCGGCCTCGGTCTTACGACGGCTGCGTGAGCGCTTGGGCTTCTCTTCCGTGGTCTGGGCGCTGTCGTCCGTCTTGCGGGGGCTGCGCCGCGTGCGCGTTTTGCGCTCGGCAGGCGGTGTGGCTTTGCCTGCAGCGGCTTCGGCGCGTTGCTCCAGGATGCGGTAGATCAGGTCCTGCTTTTTCAGGTTCGAGTACCCAGACAGCCCCATGCCGCGTGCGATACTTTTGAGTTCAGCAAGCTTCTTCGCTCGCAGCTCTTCGATGTTCATATACAATAGATCAGGTTACAACAAGGACTCCCACGTCGTCCGTCATGTATACACAGGGCATATGGCTGCCATCGGCTGTGTGCTCATCGCTACACAGCACGCCCAGTATGGGCTAAAGGCAATGGATACCGGAGAGCCACGGGATGTAGGCGGGAGGCGGTCAGCCGCGACGAGCGTGAGGGCCTGTACGGCTGAACGGAAAGGGGGGCACGCCCATCAGAAGCGCGGCGTGCGCAGTGTGTATGGTCAAAATAGCGGACGCCCCGGCCTGTTGTCCAGCACCGCTGCCGATTCCATACTGGGTTTGTGTAAAAAAATGATGCGTTCGCCTTGCACAGGCGGCGGAGCGGCGCAACAGCCCTGCCGCTACTATCTGCCGAAGCGATTTGGCTGCAGCTGCGCCACCACCTGGTGCGAGCCTGTGATGAGCAGGCCGTCGCCGGGCTGCGCGTTGACGTCAAACCACGCCGCTGCGTCTCGTGCCGAGCCCGAGTGATTCCATACAGGAACGTGTGCTGCAGTGAGGTGCCTGATGAGTGTGTCTGTGGGCCATGCGCGTTCGCTTTCGATGCGAAGCGGGAAAACCTGCGCACTGCTGCTGCGCAAGGCCTCGCCTGCAGGGGCAAAGTCCTTATCACGCATCCACCCGAGCGCTACTGTGAGATTGCGCAACCCTTGCGCGTGCATCCAGGCCAAGGCATGTGCGATGCCTTCCGCGTTGTGCGCCACGTCGGCCACGACGAGCGGCGACTGCTGAAGTACCTCAAGCCGCCCACGCAAGCCCGACAGTGCGCGCACGGCAGCGAGACCGTCGCGCACCTGCTCTGGCGTGATGTCTGGGTGCGTTGCTTCCAAGGTGCACACCGCGAGCGCGGCATTCCAGTGCTGATGAGTACCGCGCAGGTCGATGTGCAGGTGATCGTACGTGCAGTGTGGCGTCTGCAGGGTGATGTTGCCGTTGGCATGCCGCGTCAGCGCCGTGTCGCCGCGCACGGTGTGGAAGGGGCTGCCCTGGGCTGCGGCGATGCGACGGATGGTCGCCAGCGCCTCGGGGTGTTGCACGGTGGTAAAGGTGGGCACACTGGGCTTGATGATGCCTGCCTTCTCGACGGCAATCGCGGCGTGGGTGTCGCCGAGGATGGCGGTGTGATCCAGGCCGATGGTGGTAATGAGCGAGGCCAGCGGGGTGACCACGTTCGTCGCATCCAGCCGTCCGCCGAGCCCTACCTCGACGATAGCGAGATCAACAGACTGCTCGGCGAAGTAGCGAAAGCTGAGCGCCACCGTGGCTTCGAAAAAGCTCGGCTGCTCGCGCTCGAACAAGGGCCGCCATTGCGCTACCGCCTCCGTCAGCCACGCTTCCGAAGCAGGCGCGCCGTCTACGCGCATCCGCTCGCCCACATACCACAGGTGAGGTGACGTGTGCAGCCCCACCTTCAGGCCTGCCGCCCGCGTGACGGCTGCCAACATGGATGCGGTGGAGCCTTTGCCGTTCGTCCCCGCAATGTGAAGCGCAGGGTACGCCTCATGTGGTTGCCCCATGGCCTCGAGCAGCACCTGGATGCGGTCGAGCGCGTAGGTGGCAGGCAGCGTGCCCTTGAACTGGGGCAGTGCGAGGAGGTAGGCGCGGGCGTCGGCGTAGGTCACAGGCACGGCGGGCAAGCTAGAGCGAGACGCAATATAGCGCGCCGCGTTCCGGCTGTCCGCCAGAGTTGCTACTTCATCAGCGTGAGCGCCCGTGTGGCTGACGCTGTGCCCGCGCGCAGCGTGTAGAAGTAGACCCCGCTAGGAAGGTTGCGGGCGTCAAGCATGGCGTGGTGCTCGCCCGCTGGTATGACGCCATCCACGAGTGTGCGTACCAACCGACCCTGACTGTCATACACCTGAAGTGTCACCGCGCCCGTTTGGGGCAGCGTGTAGCGGATGCGCGTGGTGGGGTTGAACGGGTTGGGATAGTTCTGCCCCAGCGCAAAGCTGTGGGGCTGCTCATCCTCGGTGGTGACGCCCGTGACGTTGTTCCAAAACACCAGTGGCAGCGTGGCACTGCCCGTGAAGCTCAGCGTCCGGTTGCCGAATTCGCCGCCGTCGCCCACGTTGCCCTCAAATTCCACCAAGCTGCCATCGGCAGACTCGTAGACGAACTTGTATTCGAGCACGGTGCCGGGTGCCTCGGTGAAGCTGATGGTACCCGTGAAGACCCCGTCGCCGTCGTTATCCGAGAGCGGAGTGGTGCTCTCCCAGCTGAGCGGCGGCAGGCTGCCCCGTACTCCCACAAAGCGGCCTGAGCGAATGTTACCCAGCGTGATCTCGCGCGAGACATCCACGCCGAAGCGCACGTTGCCCGTAATGGCCGGATTGCTGCCTACGGTCACCGTCACCGTGGCCTCGGCGGCGGCCTGCCCATCCGACACCTCATAGCTGAATGTGTCGGTGCCCTCGAAGCCCGCGTTGGGCGTGTAGCGGATCTGGTTGTTGGTGATGAGCACGGTGCCGCTACTGGGGGCGCGGATGATGGCCGAAACCGTAAGACTATCACCATCGCTGTCAGCGTCGTTCGCCAGCACGTCAATGTCAATGGCCGTCTCGAAGGCGGTGGCTACCGCGTCGTCCTGCGCGACGGGCGCTTGGTTGCCGCAGTTGGTAATCAGCGGAAGGCCACCGATGGGGTTGACGCCGATGGCCTGATACGGCGCCGTGTCGGGGATGCAAAGCCTGGCCGTGTTGTCGGTGAGGAGGCAGGCACCCCCGTCCTTCGTAGTTGTCTCGGCGCATCGCTGCGCCACGCCCAACGGCACGATACCCGTCAGTGCATTGTTGTTCAGGTAGAGCTGAGAAAGGGCTGTCAAGTTGCCAAGCGATTCCGGGATGGTCCCGCTGAACGCATTGCCCAGAAGGTAGAGCCAATCAAGGTTGGTGAGATTGCCGAGTGATGCTGGGATGGGGCCTGTGATGTCATTGTCCCAGACGGAGAGCACACCAAGGTTCGTCAGCTGCCCGAGTTCGCTGGGCAACGGCTCCGTCAGGTTGTTGAAGGCCACGGAGAGCCACGTGAGTGCGGTGAGGTTGCCAAACGTAGCGGGGAGGCCTCCCGTGAGTGAGTTGGCCCCTACATCGAAGAAGGTGAGTGCGGTGAGGTTGCCGAGGGATTCCGGGATGGATCCGCTCAGGCTGTTCTGTTGGAGGGCAAAAACGTCTAGGCTGGTTAGGGCGCCGAACTCGGCGGGAATGCTCCCGGTGAGATTATTCGTGCCAAGCTCCAAGCCTTCTAGTCCTGTGAGGTCGCCCAGGGAGGCGGGGAGTGTGCCGCTCAGGTTGTTGTTGACGAGCTGAAGGCCGCGGACCTGCCCGTTCCGGCACGAGACGCCGTGCCACGAGCAGGGTGTGGTGGTCGTCATCCAGCCATCATAGTTGGTCCAGTTGTCGCCATCCGTGTCGTTGTAGAGATCAACCAAAGCTGAGCACTGCGCAAAGGGAATCTCCGTGACCTCGTTGCAGATGCTGTTGTCGAAGGCGCGGTAGAAGAGTTGCATCCCCCACGACGCGATCGTGCTCACGTTCGGCGTGGTGACATCGGCCACGATATAGCCCCACAGCTGGTTGACGGATTCGCCGTTGAACTCCGTGTAACCGCGCCAGTCGAGCAGAATATCGGTGTCGTCTTCTGTGTCATCATCGGTGCCGGCATCGGTATCAGAATTTGCGATGTCAGCGCCGTTCCAGATCAGCACATCTGAATTGATGAACGATGGATCAGGATTGGACGAAAGGTAGATTTCATGATCTCCTGGGCGATCCGTGTTCACCAAGATGCGAAAGCGCATGAAGCTGATGCGTGCCCATGACGGCGCATCGGTGATGACAAAAGATTGCCCATTCCCGTTGCTGCCATCCCCGAGATCTATGGTAACCGGGAGAGGCGGGTCGTTGGTAAACTCGCGCAGAAGCTCGATTTCATCTTGCGGCGTGGCGGGGTCATCGGCTCTGAACTGGACCTCCAGCACGCCAGGCTGCGATGGGGTAAACTGGACGGGCACGGTTTGGCTGAACGCAGGCAAGGCGAGCGCGAGCAGCACTGCGGTGACAGAGAGGAAGCGCATAGGGCAAGATGGGAGACAGCAATGAAACGGTTCACCCACCCCTTACAGGAAAACACGTGGAGACCTGTCACGCCCGGAGCACTTTTCTGCGGCTATGCCCGAACTGCGCCCCCTCCGATCCAGAACAAAAGCACGCGCGCCTAGTGGGCAGGCTCCTCATCATGTATCTGAACGGTGTTCCCCTGTCATGCGCTATCTCGACGACCTCACCCCCATCGAGCGCTACCTTGAGTTGAAAGACCAGCGAGCGGCTATCGATGCCGAACTCAATGCCCTCAAGCCGCTCATCACGGCGGCGCTGATGGAGGAAGACGGCGAGCAGTACGAGTTTTCGGGCTTCCGCTTCAGCCTCCACCGGCGCAAGAGCTACGCGTACAGCGACCACGTGAAGGCGCTGGAGCAACAGCTCCGCGCCCTCAAGAAGCAGGAGGAGCGCAACGGCATGGCCGAACTGGTCAAGCAGAACGCCTATCCCGTAGTCAAGGCGGCCTCCTGACAGCTAAGCGCTACGCGGGAGCGGGTCGGGCTGCACGCCGAAGTACACAAGCGCTTGGTCGTAAGCACGCACCCACGAAGCGGGGTTCTGCTTGTCGGTGCGGTGCAACACGAGGTCGGGAGCGCTGTCGTCGTGCGGAGTGTCGTAGCTGAGGCGGACCACCGTGTCGCTGCGGCGTGGCTGCTGGGCATGCGCCTCGGGCGCAGCGAGCGTACGTAGGTTGATGTGCCCGCGCTGGCTAAACAGCTTCGGCTCCCACTGGGCCACCAAGTACAGGCAGTCGTGCAAGCGGTAGAGCAGATCGCGTCCGCGCAAGCGGTAGACGACATCCAGGCCGTCAGAGCCCACGAGGAGCGCATCCCGGAGTCGGTCCTGCTGGGCATCGGTCTCCAGATCCAGTTCACCGACCTCGAAGCCAATACGACGCATCCCGGTCTCCACCACAAAGTTGATCCAGAACGCACCCGCCTTGGTCTCCACACGCTCCTGATAGAGCAGGCCTGCCACCGGGTCCAGGTACTTGACCAAGTGCCACGCGAACTCGTCTTCGAGCGGACGCTCATACGGCGGATCGTAGAACAGGGAGGGCTCCACGAGCGGGTGTGCAGGTTCCGTCAGCGCCGCGGCAGGTGCCAGCGAGGGACGGGTGAACAGAGGCCGGACGGGGGTCAGGGTGTTCATAGCTATGCCTTTTAAGATGGTGTTCAGGCGATACAGCTACAACGTAAAATCGAGCGGTGACACCGTAGTGTCATACCTTTTTATATATAACGAACATGCTTTTTGGACAAGTGCTTTTGAGCCTGAGAGAGCGTCCACAGTCGATGCGGATTTTGCCTATCCAGGTGGGAATGCGATCGCGCCTGCGAGTTGCTAAAGCCGCTGTCCAGTGCAGCGCCTCAAAGCTCAATCCGTGTAGGAAAAGTAGGCACGCGAGGTGAGACGGCAACCTCTCCCGATGTGGTGAAGAACTGCATGCGCCCGTCGATGCCGCAGAGCCAGACCTCCTCGGGCCCTGCCTCGAAGTAGAGTCGGCGCTTCTTGCTCATTTCGGCGGCGGTGTTGCCCGGCGAGAGCACTTCGACGCAGATCTCTGGGGCAACTGGGGCATCGAACGCCTCAGCAGCGATGGACCACCGCTCTGACGAGAACCATGTGACGTCTGCTACGCGAGTGCCCTCTCTCGTTTGGATGGCTGTCGCTACGCTAGTCTGGCCATGGGGTAGCGCTTGGCGCAGGAGAAAGCTGATTTCAGTTTGGTAGGCACCGTGTTTGACGCGGACAGGGCTCATGACGATCTGGCCGTAGGCGTTGAGTTCGATCTTGAAGGGCAGGTCGCGCAGGCGCGGGTCTTCGCATACCTCCCGCCAGGTGTAGTAGCCTTGCTTGACGGCCGTTTCCATATCGTAGCACCGATGCGTTGCCGAAGTATACCAAGGCCCTATCGAGCGGTTCGGCACGGGCACAGACGAGCGCGTATCTTGGCGCGTTGTCTTTCATCCCCCGACTGTACCGATGAATCGTCTGTTGTCTGCCGCTGGCCTCTGTCTGATCCTCCTCGCTCTTCCCGTGCATGCTCAAGACTCGCCGCTGACGGTGGCGAAGATCATGCAAGACCCAGCTACGTGGGTGGGTGACTGGCCCTCACAGCCGTTCTGGTCTGAGGACGGGCAGACGCTGTACTTCAACTGGAACCCGCAAGGCCAATTCCCCAGCGACTCCCTATTCAAAGTGCCGAAGTCGGGCGGCGACCCCATGCAGGTCAGCCCTGACGAGCGGCGTGGGCTGCGCACGTTCTTCCGCGGATGGGCTCGCGATGGCAGCTACGATGCCGACTTCAACCGCAAGGTCTTCACCGATGACGGCGACCTGTTCTTGCACGACCGCGCGGCAGGCACCACCACCCGGCTGACGCAGACGCGCGCGTTCGAGAGCAGCCCGCGCTTCACGCCGGACGGTACCGCTATCGTCTACGCGCAGGACAACAACCTCTACCGCCACACCCTGACCACCGGGCAAGTCGTGCAACTCACCGACCTGCGCCAGGGCAGTGGCGCGCGCCCCGACCGCAAGCCTGACGAGCGCGATGCGTGGCTGGAGGAGCAGCAAGAGGACCTGTTCGAGATCATCCGCCAGCGCAAGGCGCAGCGCGAAGCCCGCAACGAGGCGCGCACTCGCGATGCTGATGCCACCGCCGTTGGCCCAACGCCGTACTACTATGGCCGCCAGTTTGTACAGCGTCTCCAGATCGACCCGGCCGAGCGCTTTGTCACGTTCTACCTTGGCGAGCGCCGCGAGCGCAAAACGACGATCGTGCAGGACTACGTGACCGAGTCAGGCTATGCCGAGGACCTGAACGCGCGCGTCAAGGTGGGCGAGCCCGGGGTGCCGTCTAAGCTGACGGTGCAAGACCTCGAGCGCGATACCACCTATCAGGTGGACCTCACGCAGATCGAAGGGGCGTACGATGTGCCGGCCTACCTCGCGGAGCAAGGCGTGGAGGTCGACTCGAGCAAAGCGCGCGTGCTGAATGCCTTTGGGCCGTATTGGAGCCCCGACGGCCGCTACGCCGTCCTCGACGTAAACAGCTACGACAACAAGGACCGCTGGCTGGTGCGCCTCGATCCCGAGACGGGCGACCTGACAACGCTGGATCGGCAGCACGACGAGGCGTGGATCGCAGGACCCGGTATCTCGTGGTGGTCGGGCAGCAGCGGATGGATGCCCGACGGCCGCCGCTTCTACTTCCAGAGCGAGCGCACGGGCTACAGCCACCTCTACACCGTCGACGTAGAGACGGGAAACGTAGAGGCGCTGACGAGCGGCGACTTCGAGGTGTTCAGCCCTACCTTGTCGAGAGACGGGCGGCACTGGATGTTTACGAGCAGCGAGGTCTCGCCGCACGTGCGCCACTTCTACCGGATGCCTGCCGACGGCGGACGACGTACCCAGCTCACCACCATGACGGGCAACAACAGCATCACGCTCCACCCCGACGGCGAGACGATGGCGAACCTCTACTCGTTCAGCAACCGCCCGCCCGAGGTCTACCTCCACACCCCAGGCGATGAGCCGGAGCAGATCACGACTTCGCCCACCGACGACTGGCTGGCCTACGACTGGCGTGCGCCCGAGATCATCCGCTTCACCGCCTCCGACGGCGTAGAGGTCCCGGCGCGTATCTATGAGCCGGAGGACCCAAACGGCGCCGCGGTGCTGTTCGTCCACGGCGCGGGCTACCTGCAGAACGTACACCAGTGGTGGAGCACCTACTTCCGCGAGTACATGTTTCACAACATGCTCGCCGACATGGGCTACGTGGTCCTCGATGTGGACTACCGCGCCTCGGCAGGCTACGGCCGCGACTGGCGCACCGCCATCTACCGACACATGGGCGGGCGCGACTTGCAGGATTACGTAGACGCCTCGCAGTACGCGCAGGAGACATACGACATCGACGCCGAGCGCGTGTTTATCTACGGCGGCTCGTACGGTGGCTTCATCACGCTGATGGCGCTCTTCAACGAGGCCGAGCACTTTGGCGGTGGCGCAGCCCTCCGCTCGGTCACCGACTGGGCGCACTACAACCACGGCTACACCTCCAACATCCTCAACACGCCCGCTACTGACTCGCTCTCGTTCGCCCTCTCTTCGCCCATCAACTTCGCTGAAGGGCTGGAAGACCCGCTGGTCATCCTGCACGGCATGATCGACACGAATGTGCAGTTTCAGGACGTAGTGCGGCTGGCCCAGCGGCTGATCGAACTGGGCAAGGAAGACTGGGAGATGGCGGTGTATCCCATCGAGGGGCACGGCTTCACCGAGCCCGCCAGCTGGACCGACGAGTACCGCCGCATCCTCAAGTTGATCGAAGAAACAGTCGGCCCGGAAGGCAGCAAGGCGCGCTGATGTACGAACCGCCTGCTCCACCGCGTTAGCCCCATCCATGCAACTCCGGGTATCATCATGCGCTACGCCACACTGCTTATCATCCTGGCTTTTCCGCTGAGTATCTGTGCCCAGTCGTCTTCGCTGGCGCCACGCTTGGGTGTCGTCATCCCACCCGACGCGGTGCTAACTCCCGACGCCGCGCCGGATACATCGGTGACAGCGTGGCTGGAGCGCTACATGGAACGCCTGCAAGAGCGCACGCCCGATGCGAGCATGCCAGGTGCAGAACCGCTGGCGATCATGCCTGACGCCGTAGAGTGGATGCAAGAGGAAATACGGCCGCGGATACAATGGCTCCGGCCCGGCCCCGACGTCGATCCGAAGATGTGGCTCAAGGCGCCAGACAACGTTGACCCGAAGATGTTGCTCGGGATACCCATGCTGCGGGGGCCATATGGTCAACGGTAGGTGGGCCATCCTGGTACTGACAGCAGTCCTCGTTCTCGGTGGCGGCTGTTCACTGAGCGAGGAGGACTGCGTGGCCACCGACGACTCGGCGACGTTCCAAGTCGACGGCGATGCTATCGCCATGAACGGCGTGATCGACTGTACCACGGCGGGTCGGTTCTTTGCGCTACTCGACGCCACGCCGGGCGTCACCACGCTGCGGCTCGACTATGTGCCCGGCTCGGACGATGACGACGCCAACTTCATCTTTGGGCAACAGGTACATGAACGCGGCCTGCACACCCATGTCCCTGACCTGCGCCTCAACCCAGGCAGTGCCAGCGCGGGCGAGCGCGTGGCCGCCGGGCTCATCGCCTCGGGCGGCGTGGACCTCTTCCTCGCTGGTATTGAGCGCACGGTGGGCGAAGGCGCCTGCTTGGGTGTCCACTCTTGGGAAGACGAGGCTGGCGTGCAAGGCGGTGACCTGCCGCCTGATGACGAGACGCACGACCTCTACCTCGACTACTTCGCCGCCATCGGCTACGCGCTCGGGCGCGATTTCTACTTCTACACGCTGGGTGTGGCCCCCGCCGAACGCCTGCACTACATGAGCCGCGCTGAGCTGGAGCAGTTCGACATGGTCACGGCCGATCTACCCAGCCAGTCCTGCCCACTGCCCGACGAGGCCGTGCTGCCCTGATCCTCTAGTTCAGCGAAAGTCCGGCGAGCGAGCCGGGCGCTGGTGGTGGGGCGTCTGGGTCAAACGTCGCCGGGGCTACAAAAGAAGCGGTGAACGTAGCCCCCTCGCCCTCAACGCTCTCCACCGTCAGGTCGCCGCCGAGCAAGCGGCAGAGGCGCTGCGTGATGGCCAGCCCCAGCCCTGTTCCGCCATACCTGCGCGTAGTCGATGCGTCGGCTTGTGTGAAGGCCTCGAAGATCGTCTCCAGATGCTCCTGCGCAATGCCGATCCCCGTGTCCTGCACACGGAAGCGAAAGAGGTAATCGTCACCTCGGACGTGTGCCGCGTCCAGCATGACCGTGATGTATCCGATGTCGGTAAACTTGATGGCATTGCCCAACAGGTTGAGCAGGATCTGGCGCAGCCGCGTCGGGTCGGTGTAGGCCAGCACAGGCACTTGCTTGGTAACAGAATACGTTAAGCTCAGGCGCTTCTGCTCAGCGTTGGGACGCACAAGCTGCAAGCACTCTTCCAAAAGATCTGGGACATCCACAGGCAGCGTTTCTAGCGAAACATTGTCGGCCTCAATCTTCGAGAAGTTGAGGATTTCGGTTACCTGACGCAGGAGGTGTTCGCTCGAACGCTCGATGACCTTCAGGTAGTCGCGCTGGGTGTGATCATCGGTATCGATCAGCAGCAGGTCTGTCATGCCCATGATGCCGTTCAAGGGCGTGCGCAACTCGTGGCTGACGTTGGCCAGGAACTGCGTCTTCGCCAAGCTGACCGCCTCGGCCTTGTTGCGCGCTGCCTCAACAACCTTATGGTCGGCTTGGAGGCGAGTGTGCTCGTGTGCAAGGTCCACCGATGCACGCACTTTGGCTGCGATGGGCCGAAAGATAAACAGGCCTTCGAGAAGAAGAACCAGCAGCGTAAACGCGAGCAGGGCCATCTCGATGCGCCGTAGTCGTTCCACGCGTTGCGCGGCCTCGGCAGCATACTGAAAGACGAGGGCATCCATGCCTGCCAGATACGCGTCCTCATAGGCAAGGAGTGCCGTTGTGGCATCTTGTTGCGCCGATAGAGAGTCCGCCCCCAGGAGCTGCTCGCTAGCGCTCACCATGCGCTGGTACGCCGTGTCGATGGCAGCAAAACCAGCCTGCACCGCCGGGCTCGGCGCTCCGGGAAGACCCATCTCGGCATCCCCTTCTTGCAGACTCCGTGCAGTGGTGGTCCACACCATGAGGGCATCCGCCAACTCACTGAGGTAGGCATCGCGTTCGGACGCGGTGGCGCTGCGCTCTGCAGCAAGGGCCGCTTTGGTGAGCTTCTGGCTGAGCATCCGCTGCCGCCCAGCGAGGTTGACTACGTTCGCGTCGCTGATCTGCTGCTTGATCAGGAGTTGGAGAAACGCGTGTCCTGTAATGCTGAGTACCGCGACCAACGCCAGGGCTAACACATAGCGATGTGTCAGGCGTTTCCAAACAGCTTGGCTGAACGACTCGGCATGCGTGGGCATGTCTAGGGGCAGGGAAGCAACAGTATGGTGAAGCGGATGAGCCAAGTGGGTCCTGCAAGATACTGATTCGGCACATCAGATTTGTACAAAACCAAGTAAAAAAGACTGTACAACACCAGGTAGCAATCGTTGCTGCTGCGGGCTGTTGGCAGGTACTATGCAAGCGGTGGAGCACAGCGCGTTGTGGAGGGTTGGAAGCGCTCAGAATAACCCAAATGCTTGTGAATGCACACGTTAAAACAGGTCTGCTGAGTGTCGTAGCTATGTTGGTAGCGCTGGCGCTTGGCGAGGCGGGCGTGCGGCTGATGGGCTACGGCCCATGGACCTACCAAACCCTCGACGCTGGCGAGCCCGTTTTGCACGATCCACACCCAGTGCGTGGTTGGGTGAACCGGCCCGGGCGGCATCACATTCCACCCTACCACCCTGAGGATGACTCCATCCGCATCTCAATCCTCGCGGCCGGGCAGCGCAGCACGCGTCGTAACGCCATCGATGGCTCCTCGGGCGATGTGCTCGTTGTGGGCGGCTCGTACACGCAAGGGTGGGCCATCAGCGATGACGAGACCTACGCGTGGCAGCTACAGACAGCACATCCGCAGTACCGGTTCCACAACTTCGGTGTAGGCGGCTACGGCACGTACCAGTCGCTGCTGGCGATGGAAGAGGTATTGCCCAAACTCAGCCGCCCCACGCTTGTCCTCTACGGCTTCATGTACCACCACCCGGCGCGCAACGTGGCGCCTGGTCCGTGGCTGCGCACCCTGACCACCTACTCGCGGCGTGGCCACGTGGCCGTCCCGTACGCCACACTTGACCCCGCCGACAGCACCCTCACCCGCTTTCCGCCGACGCGGTACCAGCTGTGGCCGCTCGCCGAGCACGCTGCGGTTGTCAACCTGGCTAACCGAGCCTACCACCGCGCTGTGACCTACCGGCGGAGCCAGCAGCAGCAGGCCGTGACGGAGCAGCTTATGGCGGAGATGCAGGCTACCGCTGCCGAGTACGGCGCCGACGTCCGCGTGGTGCTCCTCTCCGCACCGGGTGACATCAAGGCCACCTATATTGCTGCTCTTGAAGACGCTAGCATCCCGTACATCGACTGTGCCGAGCCATTGACGGACGACCTGCGCGTGCGCGGCGAGGGCCACCCGAACGGCGTGCTCAACCAGCGTTGGGCCGCATGCATCAGCGAAGGGATGAAGTGGTCCGCTAAGCCGCAAGGGGCACCGCTGCCTCAGCCGTAACCGCCTGCGCCAGAATGGTGAAGTGGAAGCTGCTGCCCTGCCCGGGTTCGCTCTCTACCCAGATGCGCCCGCCCAAACGTTCGACCAGCTGCCGGGCGATAGCCAAGCCGAGGCCTGTGCCTTCGTAGGTACGCGCCATCGACGAGTCGGCCTGCGTGAACGGGTCGAAGATGTCGGCCTGCTGCTCGGGCGCAATGCCGATGCCCGTATCGCACACGGTGAACTGGAGCGGTACGGCACCTGCCACGGCTGCAGGGGGGGCATCCGCGCGCTGAATGACGAGGGCGATGTGCCCCTCGGCCGTAAACTTGACGGCGTTGTCGAGCACGTTGCCCAGGGCTTGAGCCAGGCGAGGGCCGTCGGTGAGTAGGGCGCGCGGCACATCAGGCGCTATATCGGTAGACAGGTCGATGCCTGAGCCGTCTAGCTTCGCTCGGATAGGCGCAGTCACCTCCTCAAGCCATTCATCCACAGCAACCGGATGGGCATACAGGTTTGTCTGGTCGGCATCCAGCTTGGTGAAGTCGAGGATGTCGTTGATGACGGTGAGGAGGCTCTCGCTGCACGAGGCAATGACCTCGACGCAGTCCGCTTGCTCGTCGTCCAGCTCGGTATACTCCAGCATCGTCGTCATGCCCACGATGCCGTTCATCGGCGTGCGAAGCTCGTGGCTCATGGTGGCGAGGAAGGCGCTTTTGGCCTCGGTGGCAGCTTCCGCTTTGTCCTTAGCCACGTGCAGCTCCTCGACGAGATACGCCAGCCGACGGCGGTCAGCTTCCGACGCGGCCACGGCCTCGTCCACCTTCTGATCGACGCTCGCCTTCTCTACCCTGAGCGCCTCGAACGCTTCGGCCAAGTCGTGCTGCTGCGTAGCCAACTTGGCTTGCTGGATGGCGATGCGCCACTGGTCCTGCAGCGCGCGTCGGCACCCGATGGCTAACACGCTGACCTCGAACACGACCCATCCTGAATGCTCTACCGTGCGCCAAAGGCTCGACGTGAGGTCGGTGCTGAGAATCCCATATACCGACTCCGGCCAGAAGAAGCCGCGCAGCATGTGATCCATGGCTACAACGACCGTGGCCGTGAGCAGCACGCGCCAGTCGCGGTAGAACGCGAGGAAAGCGAGTGAGCCAAACACGTGGAAGTGCGTCTCGATGCGGCCCCCCGTCAGGTGGATGAGCAGCGACGACATCAACAGCTGGGCGACCGCGATGGTATGCCGCGTGATGGGCTTGCCGGGCAGCTTGGTCGCAAGCGCTACGGGCATCAGCGTCAGCGCTCCACCGATGAAGATGGCCGCATAGACGTGGATGTGCAGCGCGCTCTCCATACCCGCCCACGTACGCGGGCTGATGACGAGCGCCGCGACCATGGTTGCCAGCCATTGCAGCGGCATGAAGACGGCAAACAGCCGATCCGTACGGCGGTTATTGGCGTCCATGAAGCCTTGAAAGGTCTCCTTTGCTGGCGTGCGCAGGTCGGGGTCGACAGGGATGGCGTCAAATACTGACTTCAAGGCTGCACCTCTGCGCGTTCGGGATTGCGGAGCGAGCAGCCGAAAACTGCGCTTGCGTCGGATATGGCGCTTGCCTCCTGCTGTAGGTAGCCCAGGATCGCGGTTTTGCCCCGGCTGTCGCCTTCGTGGCCACGGGCGGGTGTGATGCCGCCGCTGAACTGCAACAACCCATCGGCGGCGTAGAGCGAGGCGTGCCCAGACGTCATGATGCCGAACTTCTGCGACTCCTGCCCGCCCGGGTCGGCCGTGATACGGACGCCGGGAATGGCCTCCGCCATCCGCCACAAGTCGGAGGCGGCCCAACTGCTGTCACCGGGTTGGATGAAGAGCACATCGGCGGTGAGGTATGGCTGTGCATGCCGCATCAGGCGCTCCAACTCGCGGATCGACGCCCGCGTACACGGGCAGTGTGGATGCGCGAAGACGATTAAGCGCGGCGCGCCGTCGAGATCGGGCAGGGTGGTGGCGTCGGGCCACACGCTGGCAGGTGTGCCGAAGGCGCCCGCCTCGGCTGTGTACTGTTCCAGCACAGCGAATCCGGCTCCGACAAATCCTACCCACGCGACGGCCACGGCCACCGCAATCGTCTTTGGTGGTATTCCCATCTCAAAACTTCAGCGATTGCTTTCGCCGAAGTATCGGGCCCAAGCCCGAGGCTGTTAAGCCGAGAGCGCGATCTGTGGGGTGGGGGCGAGTACATGCTTGCCGAGTTCTTCGCCCCACGCCGTGTCGGGAAAGACGGCTCGTGCTTCCTGCAAGTCGGCATCGGAGAGCTGCGGCGGGAGGTGAACGAGCAGCAGCTGGCGGGCCTGCCCGCGTGCGGCAAGGGCAGCGGCTTGCTGCGCCGAGGTGTGGTTGCGGATCGGGCCGTTGGCCTCATGGACGAGCATATCGCCCGGCTGAAGGAGACGCTCTAGCGTGTCGGCAGGTTCGGTATCGCACGAGTACACCACCGAGGCCTGGTTCGACTTCGCGGTAACGCGCAGGCCAACCGTCGGGACGGAATGCACCACGGGCGTACTGCGGATGTGCCACACGTGGGTGTCAAGCACGAGCGCGTTCTCGGTCTCGCCCACGGTGTGCCAGTGCATCGGCATCAGGTTTGTCCAGCCCGAGGTATCGAACGCCGCGAAGCACCGTCGGGCTTGCTCCAGCGCGGGCGCGATGCCGTACAGGTGGATGGGCTTCTGGCGCTTGTAAAGCCAGAGCTTCTCCATGAAGAGGGGGAAGCCGCTGACGTGGTCCGGGTGCTCGTGCGTGATGATGAGCCCGTGGATGCTGTCGAAGTCGAGGCCTGCCTGTTGCACGCGCTGCAGCACATCGCCGCCGCAGTCGACGAGGATCGTCTCGCCCTGGTCGGCGAAGGCGAGCATGGTGGTGGTGCGGTGCGGCTCGCTGAGCGCGGCGCCGGTGCCCAGCAGGTGCAGGGTTGGCATGGCAGAATGAAGGCGGAGACGGGTGAAAAAGCGCGTTAAGGTAACAGAAACGCAGGCCTACCCGGTAGCCTTCACCGAATCTACTTCCCGCGCTGCACCGTGTAGTCGATGATGCCGTTGAGCGCGGCCTTGGCCATCGAGTCCTCGAACGGCTCCAGCAGCGCCCGCGCCTCGCTAGCGTAGGCTTGCATCGCGCGCCGTGCATAGTCGATGCCGCCTGCCTCAAACGCAAACGCCGAGACCGTGCGGATGTCGCCCTTGGTCTTCTTCGACTTGCGGATGATCTTCATGATGCGCTTGCGGGTGGCCTTGTCGGTCTCGCGCAGCGCGTAGATCAGCGGCAGCGTCAGCTTCTTCTCCTGGATGTCGATGCCGATGGGTTTGCCCACGTCCTTGACGCCGAAGTCGAACAGGTCGTCGCGAATCTGGAACGCCAGCCCGAGTTTTTCGCCGAGCTGCTTCAGGCGCTGGGCCGTCTCCTCGTCGTCGGTCACGCTCAGCGCGCCACAGGCCGTGCAGGCGGCGATCAGCGAGGCGGTCTTGTCGGAGATGATGCGCGTGTACGTGGCCTCGTCGATGTCCAGGCGCCGCGACTTCTCGAGCTGCAGCAGTTCGCCCTCACTCATGCGGCGCACGGCGTCGGAGAGGGTTTGGAGCATGCTGTAATCCTCATTCTCGAGCGAGAGCAGGAGGCCGCGGCTCAGGAAGAAGTCGCCTAGCAGCACCGCGACTTTGTTCTTCCACAGTGCGTTGATCGAAAACAGCCCGCGCCGCGTCTCGGCCTCGTCCACCACGTCGTCATGGACGAGGGTTGCCGTGTGCAGCAATTCCACAAGCGCTGCTGCCCGGTACGTGCGCTCTGTGACGGGGCCGCAGGTCTGGGCGGCGAGAATGACCAGCATGGGCCGGATCTGCTTGCCCTTCTGCCGGAGCACGTACTGTGTGACCGTGTCCAGCAGCCCCACATCCGACCGCATGGACTCGCGGAAGTAGCGTTTGAACGCCTTCATGTCGTCAGCAACGAAGCTGCGCACCTCTTTCATGGAGAGCGAGGACGGTGGGGCCATCGTGTCAGTGTCAACGTAGGGCATGCGGGCGTCAGAGAGGGGAGCGTATCAAACTTTCAATCCAAACTGAAAATTGGTACGGCCTCTCCTTGGATATGTTTACCCCAACGTTGCATAAAACGCCGGGGCTGTGCTAAATCACCACGAAGGATCGTGTGGTGAATCTATTGCCGATCGGGGTGCAGGTAGGTAGTGAGCTGGGCTAGTGCCTCAAGCAAGCGTGGGCCAGGACGGCTCAGCAAGTCGGGGGCGATGGCGTAGACGCGCCCGTTTTCGATGGCAGGGAGGCGGCGAAATGAGGGCTGGACCGTCAGTAGGATGGCGGGGTCGTAAGGCGGCGGCGCGCTCATCACGATGACGTCTGGCGGCTGTGTGACCACAAACTCTGCACTGAGGATCGGGTTGGCGGTGGGCAGATCCGCAGTGATGCTGGTGCCACCGGCCAAAGCCACAAGCGTCTGGATGTAGCTGCCCGAGCCAAAGCTGTAGAGCGGTTGCTCACCGATGAGCACCAGGACGGTGGGGCGAGCGGCAATGGTGTCGGTGCGGCTAGCCGCGGCCGCGAGCTGCGCGTCGAACGCGTCGGCGAAGGCCACGGCGGTTGCCTCAACACCGATCCAGCCGCCCATCTTTCGGGCGGCTTCGCTCACGTCGGCCAGCGTCTTGAACGAGAGGAACGCTGTGGGAATGCCTACGCCCTCCAGCACCTCAGCATCGGTCGTCTTGTTGATCTGATCGGTGGCGAGTACGAGCTGCGGGCGCAGCGCAGCGATCTGCTCGTGCGCCATCGGGTAGGTAGAGAACTTCGGCAGCTCGGTGACCTCAGGCGGGTAGTCGTCGATCTGGCTGGCGCCGACGAGGCGATCGCCCGCGCCGATCGCGTAGACGAGTTCGGTCAGGCTAGGCGCGAGCGTCAGGATGCGGCTGACCGAGTCGGGGAGCGCAACGGTGCGGCCGAGGTCATCCGTGATGGTCCGCGTGGTATCTGAGGAGGAGACGGCGCACCCTGAGGCAAGGAGGCATAAGAGGAGAAGGACACGCATACCGAGAGAAGTGAGACAAGGGGACCAGCGCCGCAAGATAGCACGCCACCTCGTGCCTAGCGGATGAAGCGTACGCACAACGCCAACACCCCAAGCCATCAGTTTGGCACACCAAGTGCAGTAGGCTACGGTACCGCCGCGTCATCGGTCCCAGTCGCAGCGGTTCACCCCTCTACCCCACTGTGCATCAAACGCATGCTGCTAGCTCCAAACGCTGAGAAACGAGCCCTTCATGCCCCGAAGTCGCATCCTGGCAGGCCTGCTGCGCTCCTGCTGGGTCCACGCGTGGTCGGGCAATGTTTTCCAGCATCCGGCGGCGTGTATTGCACTCAACACCCCACCCACTTGTGAAGCACACCGTTTACATCGTTGACGACGAGCCCAAGATTGGCGATATGTTCGTGCGGCTCTTGCGCCGGACGGGCTTCAACGCCACGTCGTTCGTCCACCCCGATGGCATGCTCAGGGCCATCCGGTCGGGGCACAAACCCGATGTGATCCTCGCCGACCTGATGATGCCCGGGCTGAGCGGCGTGGAACTCATCGAAACGCTCAAGGCCGACGGCGAGCAGATCCCTGTGATCATCATCACGGCGAACTCGTCGGTGAAGTCGGCGGTGGAGGCGATGCAGCTGGGGGCGTTTCATTACCTCCAGAAGCCGGTCAACATGGAGGAGATGCGGGCGCTCGTCCGAAAAGCCATCGACCTGTATGAGCAGGCCCCTGCCGAGGAGGCTGGCGTCTCTGCAGCCCCTTCTGCCACGTCCAAGGGCACGCCGTATCCCATCGGCGGCATCCTGGGCAGCAGCGACAAGATTGACGAGGCGCGCGCGGTGATTGAGACGCTGCGGCACATTCCCAACACCATCGTGCTCATCCGTGGCGAGACGGGGACGGGCAAGAACTTGGTGGCCAAGACGATTCATTACAACTCGGCCTACAACGCCGGGCGTTTCGTGGACATCAACTGCGCTGCGCTGCCCGAGAATCTGCTGGAGGCCGAACTGTTTGGCTACGAGAAAGGCGCGTTCACCGATGCGCGCTCGGCCAAGCCTGGCTTGCTAGAGGTGGCGGACGGTGGCACCGTCTTCCTCGACGAGATCGACTCGATGAGCCCTGCGCTGCAGGCGAAGATGCTGTCCTTCCTGGAGAGCCGCACCTTCCGGCGCCTGGGCGGCGTGGACGATCTCCGCGTGACGACGCGCATCCTGTGCGCCACAAACGCACCGCTGGAAGCGCGCGTGGCCGAGAAGGCGTTCCGCAAAGACCTCTTCTACCGCATCAACGTGGTAAGCCTGCACCTGCCTGCCCTCCGCGAGATGGGCGACGACGTGCTCGACATCGCCCGCACCATTGCAGCCGACCTCGCCCGCGACTACCGCCGCGCCGCGCCCACCTTCACGGAAGCTGCCGAGCGGAAGCTGCTGGCGCACACCTGGCCAGGCAACGTCCGCGAGCTGCGCAACGTGCTGGAGCGCGCCATCATCTTCTCGCGCACGCCTAGCCTCGATGCCGACCAACTGGTATGGACTCAGGTCGAAGCGCTTGGCGCAACGCCTGAGGGCGCCTTCAGGCACCGCGCAGGCGCGACCCTAGAAGACGTGGAGCGCGAGTACATCCTCCACACGCTGCAGCACTCTACCCAGAGCTACGCCGATGTGGCCGAGCAGCTGGGCATCTCGAAGAAGACGCTCTGGGAAAAGCGCAAACGCTACGACCTGGACGCCCGCCTCGCGGCGTGACGGGGTTCGCGGCTCGGACGCGCTGCGCGCTTTCGGATTCTGTGGTCTCGTCGCGTCATACAGTAATCACAACCATCCCCGATCTACCATCCCTGCATGTTCCAAAGTCCCCTCTCCTGGCTCATAGGAGAGGGGGCATGTTTTGCCAGACGGGTAGGGGTGCGTTTGCGGAATGAGCCTGTGCTTTCGGGCATCACATCGTACTACTCCGGCGGCGTACACGCAAAGACGACGTCGGCGTCGTAGAGGCGCTGGCAGAGGGCGGGGCAGAGCGGGCGGAGGACACGTAGTCGAGCATCGGCGTCGCGGTGGCGAGCGAGCGTCTCGGTGAGGTCGCCGAAGACGTAGGCCGGGTCGCAGATGTTGTCGAGGCGCTTCTGCGACCGAGGGTGCGTCACGCACAGCGCGTGCGTCCGCTCATGGACCAGCGTGCCTGCCAGGGCGAACACATCGCGGTCGAGCTGCAGCAGGTTGAGCTGCGTGTTGGGCTCGCAGGGCGACGTGAGCGCCGCGATGGGCGCGTGCTTCTTCCACGGCCGCAGGTCGCCCAAGTCGAGTACACCGTTAGTTTGGATCTCGTTCAGCAGCCAGCGCGTCGGCTGAGTGCGGGCGCGAGCTGGCATCCGGCGCACCCGCTGGCGGCCCCACGCGATCTCATCCGCCTCGCCCATGTGCAGCACGATGCTGCCGAAGAGCGAGTCGGCAACGGTAGCGTTGCTCAGAGCGATGGCGTCCTCAATCAACAGCTCCTGTGAGGCCGTGAACCGAGCGCAGCCGGCCAGCGGGACGAGCATCAGGAAGAGGACGAAACGGATGGGCACAATGGCGGGCCGAGCAGAGGTAAGGTGGACGCGCGCTTACGTGCTACTGGCCGCGCTGAGTTCCGGGCGCGGTAAGGTGGCTTGCTACGGGTGACCGATGTAGATTTGCCCGCCCGGTTGTGTAACGCGCACTCGACGCGGCACACTCAACCCGTACGGTTTCCCTGATCGTTTGCCGAACGCCCTCGCATGGCTGCTGCCTCCAACGTCCTCGTCGTAGAAGACGACCGCGAACTCGCCGCGCTGCTCGACCTGCACCTCACCGACGCGCATTACCGCGCTGAACTCATCCACGACGGCACAGCGGGCCTCCATGCCGCCTGCTCGGGCCGCTACGACCTGCTGATCCTCGACATCATGCTGCCCGGCAGCGATGGCTTCGACATCTGCCGCGCCGTCCGCGCCAAGGGCCTCGACGTGCCCATCCTGATGCTCACCTCCCGCTCGGAAGAGTTCGACAAGGTGCTCGGCCTCGAACTGGGCGCCGACGACTACGTCACCAAGCCATTCAGCATCCGCGAAGTGCTGGCCCGCGTCAAAGCGCTGCTCCGCCGCTCGGCCAACGACGCCGGGAGTGCATCAGACCAGATGGTCACGCTCACGTTTGGCGATCTGACCATTGACCGCGAGAAGCGGCGCGTCACGCTCGGCTCGAAAGACATCGAGCTGACGGCCAAGGAGTGGGACCTGCTGCTGCTGTTTGCGCAACATCCGGGGCGGGTGTACACGCGGCAGGAGCTGCTCGACGCGGTGTGGGGCTACCACTACGACGGGTACAGCCACACCGTCAACTCGCACATCAACCGGCTGCGCGGCAAGATCGAGCGCGACCCGGCGGCGCCGCATTTCATCCGCACCAAGCGCGGCATGGGCTACCACTTCGTCGACGCCGACTAGCGCGGCGTCAGGCCGTGACGGCGTCGGCCTTCTTGCCGAACATCCGCATCCCGATGCTCAGCACGGCAAACCCGAGGAGAAACGACACCCACCATGGGAAGCCGAAGCCCGTGGGCAAGGTACCTATCACGAGCGCCACGCCGCCCACCAAGAGCGCATACGGCAGCTGTGTGCGCACGTGCTCGATGTGGTCACACCCCGAGGCCATCGACGATAAGATGGTGGTGTCTGAGATGGGCGTGCAGTGGTCGCCCCAGACCGCGCCAGCTAGGATGCAGGAGACAGCCGAGTAGAGGATGTGGTAGTGCTCGGGGTCGGTCATGGCGTTGGCTTCTAGCACGGCCCACGTGAGCGGAATCACCAGCGGCATGAGGATGCCCATCGTGCCCCAGCTGGACCCAGTGGAAAACGCGGTGACGGCGGCCAGCAAGAAGATGAGGAACGGCAAGAAGCCCGGTGCGATGGCGTCGCCGAGCAACGCCACGAGGAAATCGGCGGTGTGGAGCACCTCGGTGATGGACGACAGCGCCCACGCCATGACGAGGATGATCATGGCGAAGAGCATGGACCGCAGGCCCGCGTACCATGCCTCGACGGTTTCTTCGAGCGAGAGGATGCGCTGCCCGATGGAGAGCACCGCCGCCGTCATCACGCCCGCCAACGACGCCCACATCAGCGCCTTATAGCTGTCCGCATCGCCGATGATGTCTTGGACCGTGTCGCCCTCACCTGTTATGAATAGCCCCACGATGACGCCGATGACGAGCACGGCGATGGGCAGGATGGCATTGAGCGCGCGCTGCGGCTTGTCCGACTTGGGCTCCAGCTCTTCGCTCTCGGCGGCGGTGTCCACCTTGGCGCCGGGGCCGAGGACCTGCCCGGTGGTGCGCGCCCGCACCTCGGCCTCGTACATCGGCCCAAAGTCGCGCCCCGAGTTGGCGACGACCAGCACGAAGAAGATGGCGAGCACGGGGTAGAAGCTGTACGGCAGCGAGTTGAGGAAGACCGAGTACGCGGCCACGTCGAGCCCGTCGATCTGGTCGACGGCTGCTCCAATGAGCCCCACCTGAAAGCCGATCCACGTCGTCACGAGGGCCAGCGTAGCCACGGGCGCGGCGGTGGAGTCGACGAGGTAGGCCAGCTTCTCGCGCGAGATGCGCAGCCGGTCGGTCACGGGCCGCATCGTGTTGCCCACCACGAGGGTGTTGGCGTAGTCGTCGAAGAAGACCACCAAGCCAAGCATCGCGGTGGAGAGCTGTCCTTTCTTGGCCGAGCTGGCCCATCCGGCAATCTTGCTGACCACGCCCTGCATGCCGCCGTTCTTGGAGATGATGCCCACCAACCCGCCGATCATGAACGTGAAGAGGATGACGGCGCCGTGGTCGGCGTCGGCGAGGGCGCCGAGGATGTAGATCTGGAAGGCGTCGAACAAGCCCTTGAGGAAGCCCGTGCCGGAGAGGCCAAGCGCTGCCCACGCGCCCAGCCACAGCCCCAAGAACAGCGACGGGATCACGCGCTTGGTGACGAGCGCGATGACGATGACCAGCAGCGGCGGCAGGATCGAGAACCACCTGGGAATGGCCGTCGGCGCCGTCTCGGCGATGGTGGCGCCGTTCTGTTGCAGCGTGATCGTTCCGCCATCGCTCAGGGTCACAGTGACCGTGGCTTCGCCGTCTTCGAGGGTGACAGGATACGCCCGCTGATCGGCACGCAGTTGCAGACCGCTGCCGCCCTCGGCGCGCACGGTGACGTCGAACGGGATGCCGTTCAGCACGACCTGTGGGGCTTCCAGCACCTGGGCTTGGCTCTCGGAGACGAGACTGCTGAAGCCAAAGAGCAGGACGAGCACGAGCAGCCGAACGAGGCGAGCCATAGCGGAGTAACGCGGATGGTAGGCAGAACAAGGCCTCGAATATAACGGGTGGCCTAGCTGAAATACAGCCGCGCCGCCCAATGCGTAAAAAAGCTGAGGGCTTACGGCGAGTTACCCAACGAAGTAAGGACGTTCAACGCTTGACTCATCTTGAGGACTGTGCGTCGTGGTGCTGAGGTTGTATCATGGCAACGTCCTGTCCATCATGCAGCCAGCTACAAGCATGCACAGCCCACATCGTATCCAACGTACAGCCGTCGGGCCGGGATAAGCCATGGCGGATGCGCACGACGAGATCCAGGCCTTCTTCGACGGCTGGCAGATCTACCAGACGGTCATTGCCCAGGACTACATGAACCACCGCGCCATCCACGCGGCGGTGCGCGATCTGCTGACGGCCCGGTCCACGCCGTTCACCCTGCTCGACCTTGGCTGCGGCGACGCCTCGCAAATTGCGCTGACGCTCCGCGATGTGCCCGTCGAACAGTACACGGGCGTCGACCTGTCGCCGCACGCGCTGGCACTGGCCCGCGAGAACGTGGAGGCTGAAGGTACTGATGAGGTGGAGGTCGTCCACGACGATCTGCTGCACTTCGTCCGAACGACGACACTCGGCGCTCGCGATGTCATCCACTCGGGCTTTGCACTGCATCACCTCCAACGCGGCGAGAAGGCGACGGCGTTCGCAGCTATCGCGCAGCTGCTCAAGCCTGGTGGGCAGTTCATCCTCTACGACATCGTCCGCCAGCCTCATGAATCGCGTGAGGCCTACCTCAATCGCTACCTGACCACCATCGATGCAGAGTGGACGGCGCTCTCACTGGCGGAGCGCGCCAAGGCGCGGGTACACATCACCACGTACGACTTTCCTGAGACCGAGGCGACGCTGCTTGAGCATGCCGCCCAGGCTGGCTTAACGCAGCAGGTCTTCTACCGTGACGCGGTGCATATCGGGCTGGTGTTCGAGCGGAGCCTCTAGTGTTTGGCGCCCCGTCTTGACTAGGTTGCCCAGCATAATCGTTGCCTGACGCACGCGGTGCTTGGGAAGTGCCTCGGCTAGGTAGGCGGCCAGCATGCCCGCCTGGAAGTCGAAGCGGTCGCGGAGCGGTGCGTTGGAATCGGGGAGAGGACGGTTCGGCATGGCGCTGTCGGGTTGGTGCGGCGTGTGCGGCGCTGCCCCGCGAAAAGCAGTCCAATCGGTGTTAGAGGCGTGAGACATGACGTAAACCGTGTTTTTTGATGCGTGCGATGCAACAGGGCGGCAAGCCAGGGCGAACTTTTCCGCATGCTTTGGACGAGGTGACCCGCTCTTCTCTTTCTTGAGCGTTTCGCTTGCCTCTGCCCGGTGTACACGCCATCTTGCGAACTCCCCTCATGGCACTCAACCATTCGCATCCGTTCACGCACATGGGCATTCATCGCGGCACGCAGTCTCTTGGCGCCGTTCTGGGCGAACTCATCGACAAGATGGGGATCCAGAAGAAGATGGATGCAGCGACCATCATCGAGACGTGGGCCACGCTGGCAGGACCACAGGTGAACCGCCACACCGACTCGGTGTGGTTCAAGCACGGGCGGCTGTACGTCAAGATCCGGTCGGCGTCGTGGCGGCAGCATCTGCACATGGAGCGCACGCGCTGGTGCCAAGCGCTCAACCGTGAGATCGGGCGCGAGCTGGTGCGCGAGGTCGTGTTCAAGTAGGGCCAATCGGGCGCCCTCCTGAGGTCCTGGTGTTGTTTTTGTACTTTGGATGGAGCCCATCGGGCACTCATCCGTTGGGCCGCTCGCACCGCTCCTATCGCTGAATACTGCCACCTCCGCTATGCGTCACTGTCTCCTCCTCCTCATTGGCCTGTCGTTTTTGAGCTACGACGCCCTCGCTCAGGCGTCGAAGGCCGACGTGCCGCTGCCCAGCGAAGCCGAGTACCGAGCCCAGCACGCGGGTGCGCCGTCGGTGCAGGCAAGTAGCACGCGCCTGACGGAGGTCCCATGCGACAACGGCAGGGCGGCTAGCTTCCCGTGCGAGAACGTAGAGCTGGTATCGTTTCTGCCCAAGGCCGACATGGGCGCGCGCTTTACCCAGCTAAATGATATGTGGGGCTGGACCGATCCCGAGACGGGCCGCAACTACGCCATTGTGGGGCGGCACGACGGCACGTCATTCGTGGATGTGAGCGACCCGGCTAATCCCGTTTACCTCGGCGACCTACCCAAGCCTGCGGCGTCAACGGCTAAGGTGTGGCGAGACATCAAAGTATACAACGACCACGCATTCATCGTCGCGGATCAAACGCTAAGGCATGGGATGCAAGTCTTCGACCTGACACGGCTCCGAGGCCTCACCGAAGACGCGGGCACCTTCACCGAAGACACGCGCTACACGGGCGTAGAGAATGCGCACAACATCGTCATCAACGAGAGTACCGGGTTTGCCTACCTCGTCGGGTCTAACACGTGCGGCGGTGGGCTACACATTGTCAATATCCAGGACCCGATGAATCCGACGTTCGAGGCCTGTTTCGCCCACCCAAACACGGGGCGGCGCGGCACGGGCTACACGCACGATGCGCAGTGTATCGTCTATGACGGGCCCGACGCCGACTACAGCGGCCGCGAGATCTGCTTCAACTCCAATGAAACCGCTGTGAGCATCGCCGACGTTACAGACAAGAGCGACATCATCCCGATCTCAATAGGTACCTACCCTAACTCTCGCTACATCCATCAGGGGTGGCTCACGCCCGATCAGCGCTACTTTATCCAAAACGACGAGTTGGACGAGTTCAACCGTGTCGTTACTGAGACGCGTACCCTGATCTGGGATCTCGAAGACCTCGACAGCCCCGAACTCCTGACCGAGTACGAGGCCTCTGTCCCGGCAATCGATCACAACATCTATGTCGTCGGAGACAGAGCCTATTTAGCCAACTACACCAGCGGTCTCCGCATCCTCGACATCAGTGACATCGAGAATCCCGTCGAAGTCGGCTTCTTCGACACCTATCCCGATAACGACCGGGCGGTGTTTGCTGGCGTGTGGACCTCATATCCGTTCTTCGGCGACGGCACGGTTGCCATCAGCAGCCAAGGCGAAGGGCTGTTCATGGTGCGCCCCTCGGGCGACGCCGCCCTGCGAGTTGGAGTGGACGATGAGGCCGATGTGCCTGCTTCGTTCTCGCTGGACGCCGCGTACCCCAATCCGTTCAACCCCGAGACGACGGTCCAGGTCACCATGCGTGAGACCGCGTGGATCACGGTGGCCGCTTATGACCTTGCAGGCCGTGAAGTGGCACGCCTGTTCGACGGTGTGCTCTCTACCGGCACGTTCCCGCTGACCTTCTACGCGGATGGCCTCCCGAGCGGCACCTACCTGATCCGTGCGGTGAGTGACGCTTCGGCGCAGAGCCAAAAGGTGACCTTGCTGAAGTAAGGCGCGTCTGTCGTCCTTATGTTAGGGCTGCTTCACCTGTAGTCTTGCCCCGCATGCCCGTCCTCTGCAACTACTACGTCACGTACCGCTGCAACGCCAAGTGCGGCTTCTGCGACATCTGGGAGCAGCCCTCCCCGATGATCGCGTTGGACGATGCTGAGCGCAACTTGGACGACCTGAAGCGCCTCGGCGTGCGTGTCATCGACTTCACGGGCGGTGAGCCGTTGCTGCACAAGCAGCTGCCCGAGCTGTTGCAGATGGCCAAAGACCGGGGCTTCCTGACCACGGTCACGTCCAACGGGCTGCTCTATCCCAAGAAGGCGAAGGCCCTGGCAGGCAACGTTGATCTGCTGCACTTCTCCATCGACTCGTCGGTGCCGGAGGAGCACAACGCCTCGCGCGGGGTAAACTGCTTCGGCAAGCTGATGGAGTCCATCGAGGTCGCAATGGCGCTCGGCGAGCGGCCCGACCTGCTCTTTACCGTGACGAACGAGAGCGTACACCGCCTCGACGAGATCTACGAGACCATCTCGTACCCGAACAAGCTGATGCTGATCATCAACCCGCTGTTCGAATACAACAGCCTGGGCGATCAACTGGCAGGCGAGGTGATGGCTAAGATGGAAGCGTTTGCCCGCAAGCCGTACACGTACCTCAACCCGGCCTTCCTGTCGCTGCGCCGTGCGGGGGGCAACGACCCGGAGAACCCCGTCTGCAAGGCGGTCTCCACGTGCGTCGTCATCTCGCCGTTCAACGAGTTGGTGCTGCCGTGCTACCACTACGGCCTGGACCGCCTGCCCATCGGTGGGCAGTTGTACGACCTGTGGCAGTCCGACACGGTGAAGCGCCATCAAGAGCAGGAGGGGCGGCACAGCGTGTGCAAGAGTTGCACCATCAACTGCTACTTTGAGCCCAGCTTTGCCACCACGCCCACGTCGAAATACTTCTGGCAGAGCCTACCCTCGAAGGTGCATTACAGCTGGACGAAGTTTGTGGTGCAGCGGCTACGCGCTCGCCTCGGCGACCGCAAGGCGGTCCTGCCCGAATACGAGAAGCTCGTAGCCAAGAAGCGCCCAGCACGTCCGAAGCCGCCTGCACCCAAGGGCGATGGGGCACCGTCAGACCTGATCATGTTGCCCGTGTTAGACGCAAAGCGCCGTCCAGGTCCGCCTCGTGACATCGCCCAGCCGCCGGTGCCCAAGGGCGACGGTTCGGCGTCGGGGATGATTGCGCTACCGGTGCTGGACACAAAGCAGCGGCCGGGGCCGCCATCCCGCCTGGCTGCCAAGCCGCCGCCTCAGGGTGTTCCTAAAACGCCAAGCCTCCCAGGTCGTCTGGCGTCAGATCCGAAGGCTCGTGCAACGTCTTCCCCAGGTCGTCCGTAGGAGGTCAGCAATGGCTATTCACTATGGTTGTCACCCTCGCTGCTTACCCCCATTGAGAAGGATACTATGAACGCGATCAGCATCCATCTGCCCGCCCTCCAGCCGCAGGATACCGTTGAGGTAGAGGTCACGGTCAACGGCACGAAGCACTTCACCAACTACCGCGTGGAAACGTTCGACTGGACATCGGGTGGGCGAGACCTAGACGGCCGCATTGAGCGCCTCCGCGAGATGATTGACGCGTACGAAGCCGGTTGGGAACTGGTGCAGATCGGCATCCCGGACCGCAACGTGGTGCCCGTCATGTTCATGCAGCGTCTGTAACGAGGAGACAGGTTGTGTACGATGCCGCGCATTGGATCGATACGCTGGGCTTGCAAGCGCATCCAGAAGGCGGCTACTTCAAGGAAACGTACCGCGCGGCTGAGTCCATCCCAACAGCCTCATTGCCTGAACGCTATGCGGGCGCTCGCACCTTCTGCACACAGATCTACTTCTTGCTAGAGAGCCACGCGTTCTCAGCCTTCCACCGCCTGAAGTCAGACGAGACGTGGCACTTCTATCACGGTAGCCCGATTGACCTGCACCTGATTCACCCTGACGGCCGCTATGAGCAACGCGTTGTGCGCATGGGAGCGTTCCAAACCGTTGTGCCCGCTGGGGTCTGGTTCGGCGCGACGGTGCAGCAGCCCGAGAGCTACACGCTCGTCGGCTGCACCGTCGCCCCAGGATTCGACTTCGCCGACTTCGAGCTGGCTGACGGTGCAGGGCTCCAAGCGCAGTTTCCGGCGCATTGCGCACTGATTCAGCGCTTAACACGCTGATCCTCACGTGATATTCAACCTCCCGAGCGGTTGGGCAGGACGCTAGGCCTAGTGGGCACAGGCCCACTGCCGTATATTAACTGGCCTGACCTAGACACACTGTATCTCAACCGACAAAGCATATGCCGCAGCACAAATCCGCCGAGAAGCGCGTCCGCCAGACGGCCCGCCGCCGCGAGCAAAACCGGCTGCAGCGCACTCGCATGCGCACCCTCGTCAAGAAGCTCAAGCAGACTGAAGACAAAGCCGCCGCCTCGGCACTCTTGAAAGACGTCAAAGCCGTGCTGGACCGCCTCGCCACCAAAGGGCTGATCCACAAGAACAAGGCCGCCAACTACAAGAGCAAGCTCGAAAAGCACGTCAACGCGCTCTGATGAGTGCTCTGGCTATCCCATTTTCAGCGCCTGTCCCTCCGCTTTGGGGCAGGCGCTTTCTTGTATCGATTAGATTTCTTTGAAATACGAGGGGTATCCCCACAGAAGCCAAGTGTTTATTCAGCTTTTGGTTGTGTTAATTGGGCCAATTTGGTAACGTGCAGGCTCATATCACCCGCTGTTGCGCTCCCGTCTGCTATCTTGCCTGCCTGTGTACGCGTTGAACATCATGCATTCCCCACGCGTTGCGGCCTTCAGTTGCACATACTGCGCCTTCCCCCTTACAACGCTGCCGTGAATGGTGAAAACATCTCACTCGTTGCGATGCGGCGGCACACTATGTCTGACCCCAACTAACCGTATATACAAACCCCTCCCAAAACCAGCTACGAAGAGGTTTAACCCTATGAGTAAACGTTTCACCTTGGCTTCGCTGTTCGTCTCAGCGTGTGCCTTGCTGCTCTTTGTGGGCAACGTGGACGCCCAGGAATACCGTGGTGACACCAGCGTCTATCTGAAGGCTCGTGTGGGTGTCAACTCCTACATTGGCGACCGTCTGACCGACGTTAACGATGAGCGCAACATTGGCGACATCGTGAACTACATGGGTCCTGCGGGTGGCTTGGAACTCGGCATTCATCTCTCGCCACAGTTCCAGCTTGGCTTGTTCCACCTCTCTGGCCGTTACGAGCGCACCAACGAGTCGGTACCCATTGATGCCGCCGCTGTGTACGGCGACAACCGCGCCAACGTGTTTAACGATCCTAACGACTCGAACGATGGGGAATGGAAGCACTCCCTGGGGTTGGTGGGCCGCTACTACTTCAACGACAACCAGTTTGCCCCGTACGTCCAGGGCTTCCTCGGCTACACCTTCGGCCGTTTCTTCACGGCACAGGATGTCTCGACGACTAACGGCGGCCTCATGGGCTTGCTCGGCATCGGCTTTGACTATGCGCTGAGCGACAACATGGGCCTGTTCCTGGAGCTTGATGCTGCACCGGTCTTCAACAGTGAAACGATGGATGGCGTGGACGCTGACCAGGGCCTCGAAACCAACGTCTACGTGTTGGGCGGCCTGCGTTTCCAGCTGGGCAGCAAGTGTAAAGCCGTCATGATCTCCTCGGTGAGCGCCACCACGTCGGCGATTACAGCAGGCGAGTCGGTGACGTTCACGGCTGTGACAAACGACATGGACGCCACAGATCCCACGACCTACACCTGGGACTTCGGCGATGGCAACACGGGTATGGGCACCACGGTGACGCACACCTACACCCAGCCGGGTACCTACACGGCTAGCTTCTCGGCTACGAACTGCGGCGGTACCGTCACCGAAACGGTTGCCCCGGCGATCACGGTGGCTGAAGCACCGTTCATCGAGCTGATCTCGATCGCCGCTAACCCGATGAACCCAGAAATGGGGCAGACGGTCAACTTCACGTCCAACTTCCGCGGCACGCAGCCGGTGACCTGCCTCTGGGAGTTTGGCGACGGCTCCACGTCGACGGACTGCAACCCATCGCACACCTACGCCCAGCCGGGTACGTACACGGCCAAGCTGACCATCACAAACGAAGCTGGTTCGCGCTCGCGTGAGCTGACCATCACGGTGAGCCCGCCGCCTGTAGAGTGCATCGTGGACCTGAACTCGGTCTTCTTCGCACGCAACAGCAGTGTGTTGGAGCCGGACGCCCTCGGCCGCCTGCGTGAGAACGTGCAGCTGATCAACGTCAACCCGAACCAGACCGTGCGCATCGAAGGTATGGCCTCAGCCGGTGAGCGCCGTCCGCAGCAGCTGTCGGAAGACCGCGCCCGCGCCGTCGAGCAGTTCTACATCGACAACGGCATCGTACCGACGCGCCTGATGACAGTCGGCATGGGCCGTGTGGGCATGGGCAGCAAGAAGGAAGGCACGGCACAGTTCCGCCGCGTCGACTCGATCCCCATGGACTGCAACAACTAAGGGCCATGCAGCAACCCAGTTGCGCCCCCTGATCTGTTTTGAGCGGGCTGTCTCCAGTGTGAGGCAGCCCGCTCGCTTTTTACGCCCATCCGGTACAAACCAGAACGCCTATGGCAGGCTACACGATCGACCCACAGGCTGAGTACGAACGCATCGGCGCGATCTACACAGGCCTCGCCACGATGATCGACACCTCGCCGGAGGCTATGCTGCTGACAGCGCCGGACGTCTCAGCATGGTCGGTGGGACAGCAGGTGGAGCACACCTTGATTGCGACGGGCATGATGTTGAAAGCGCCACGAGCCATTTATTTGGGCCGCGGCCAAGACCAAGCAGGGCCGAACCGCGTGGGGGAGATGGTGATGCGGACGGAGCGCGTGCGCCGAGGACGAGCGAAGGCGCCGGAAAACACAGTACCCACACCTACGCCCAGCCAGGAAACCCTGCAGAAGGCCTGGGCACGGAGTAAGCGCTCGTACGATGCTTTGGGCAGTACGATCAGCGCGATGGCTACAGCCAAGGGGCGGTTGGAGCATCCCTACCTTGGCTGGCTGAACGCGGTAGAGTGGCTCCGCATCGTACGGGTACACGCCGAGCATCACCTGCGCATCATCGCCGACATCAAGGCGAAAGCTTCATGAGCACAGAGCACCACCTCACCATCCAGCGCCACGCCCGCTACCGGATGCTGGGTACGCCAGGGCCGCACATTCGCGAGGTATGGTTTGTGCTGCATGGTTACGGCATGCTGGCCGAGTACTTCATCCGCCCCTTCCGCACGTTGGACGATGGGGCGCGGCTCATTGTAGCCCCCGAAGCGTTCAACCGATTCTATCTAAAGCTGGGGGGGCGGGTAGGCGCCACCTGGATGACGCGGGAAGACCGGGAACGCGATATCGCCGATCAACTGGCCTACCTTGACCTCTTACATCGGCACATCATGGCACCACTACGCGATGTGCATGTGGTGGTGCTGGGCTTCTCTCAAGGTGCCACGGCTGCATGCCGCTGGGCGCTACGCGGGCAGGCGCGGCTGAACCGGCTGGTGTGTTGGGCCGGGAACTTGCCCCACGACCTGCAACTAGCGCAGCACACCGATGCGCTGAATCAGCTCGGCATGATCTACGTGTTGGGCGACCAAGATGCATACGTCACCCCCGACCGTTTGGCTACTGCCGAGCGCCGCTTGGCACACGCTCAAGTCAACTACACGTTGGTGCCTTATACCGGAGGGCACCGCATCATGCCTGCCGTACTCAAGGAGGTTGTAGCGCTCACCGGACCCGCGTGAGCTTGCGCGTGCGGACGCCGTTGGGTGTGGTAAGACGGCAGAGGTAGGCGCCGCTGCTCAGCGCACGGCCGTCGAGCGTGACCTCATACGTGCCCGGCTCCTGCACATCGTCCACGAGTGATGCTACGAGCCGCCCTTGCACATCGTATACGGCGAGGGTCACAGGCCCCGTCTGGTTCAGGCGATAGCGCAGGCGTGTGGAGGCCGTGAACGGGTTGGGGTAGTTAGGCTCTAGCGTAACCTGCGTTGGTGCTTCGGGCGCTACCTCCACGATGGGTGAATATTCGGATGTACCGTCGTAATCGACCTGGCGTAGTCGGTAGCGTAGCGCCGTGGGTGCGCCAAGGACCACTGTGTCATCCGTGAACTGGTAGCGCTGTGCAGCAAGTGTGGTCCCGTATCCCTCAACGAAGCCAAGCACGCTGAACGCACCGGTGCCCAAGGCGCGCTCAACGTGGAAGCCCGCATTGTTCGTTTCTGTAGCCGTTTCCCAAGCGAGTCGCACGGCCTGACCTGCACGCAAGGCCCTGAAGGTGACCAACTCAACAGGCAAGGCTGCCTGAGACACGGCCGCTACGATGTAGTTGGTCTGGGCGCCGCTGGCGGGCGAGGCGAGATTCCCGCCCAGCGTCACCAACCCGGGTGCCACCTCTTTGCTGTAGATGTTGAGGTGCGTGGTACCGCCTTCGTCCACGCCAATCTGCGAGGGTTCAAGCGTCCAGCCGGCGAGCCAAGCAGGCAGCGCTGTCGCGCGTGGGTCGTACCCAACGAACACCTTGCCACCCTCGCGCATGCGGAAGCTGACCAAGGCGTCGTCGGTAGCGCTCTTGTCGTCGTTGCGCGTGCGGATGAACGCCGCGTCGCCCAGCGGGTCTGGGAGGCTCGTCAGCGTATAGTCGCGGTCTTGGTAGTAGCGAATCCCTTCTTCGAGCCGTCCAATCGTATACGTATTTCCGTTCGCCACAGTCAGGTCATCCAGGATGGGGTCTTCCGGTGCGGGAATGCTGTCGCGCACGAGGTCGAGGCGTGCAAAGGCACCTCCCATGACCCCATCAACGGTAGCAGAGGGAGCCAAGAGCCAGTCTTCGAGGACAGAGGCATAGACCGAGCGGTAGTCGGTTGTGAACTTCGGCGACTCACCGCGATCGTCTAAGCCGTTCACTAAATCGGGGTGGGTGCCGTGAAAGCCGCCGTTGAGGTGCGAGTTGAAGAGGAGCATCGGTGCTGCGAGACCGTGATCTGTGCCAGCGGAGCCGTTCTCGGTCATCTTGCGTCCGAACTCCGAGAAGGTCATGACGAGCACGTTGCGGTCCAGATGGTCTTGCGCCAAGTCGCGGTAGAAGGCCGCCACACTCTCCGAGACGCGCTGCCAAAGGTCAGCGTGTTTGCCGCTGAGGCCGCCCTGCTGCCGGTGCGTGTCGAAGCCGTTAATGGAGACCGTGATGATACGCGGTGCCAGCCCGCTACGGACCACACGCGCCGCCAGCGCCATATCACGGCCCAACGTGTAAGTGCCGTAGTTGGCGTAGTTTTGCACCTGTTCGGTCTCCTGCACGAACCGCACCACCGAAACCAGCAGCGTGTTCGTAACAGAGCGTGTGTGTCTCAGCGACTGGCCTAGCGGCGTCGAAGCGTCCAAGCCATCCACGGGATAGATCACCCCACGCGATAGGATGTTGCGCACGGTGGACGAGTTGCGCAACTGGCCGATGCTGAGGTTACTGCTGGTACCCTGGAATAGTCCTTTGGTGCTTCCGAAGCTGACAGCAAGCGGCTCGCCGCCCAGCTCAATAGGGTCAATGACAGGCTCTGTGGCTTCTAGGTGCCGGCCTAGCCACCCGGTGCCAAAGCGCTCCGTAGTGCTGCTGCCCGTCATCCAGTTGTCGGTGCCCGTGAAGTGCGAGCGGGACGATTCTGTGTAGCCCGTGCCGTGTACCACAGCCATCTTCCCCGATTGCCACATGGGCCGCAACGCTTGCATGGAAGGATGCATGCCAAAGTCGTCGTTTAACACGAGGGCATTGGCTTTGGGAATGGCAAGGGTAGGCCGTGCATTGTAGTATGCATCTTGTTCGTAAGGGATGATAGTATTGAGCCCGTCGTTGCCGCCTTTGAGTTGGATCAGAACAAGGGTCCGCCGATTGGGGCTGTGGCGCAGCTGGCGCATCAGCGGCGCCGAGTCGCCTGCGTATACATGCGGGGCTCTCACGAAGAACGAGGAGAAGAGGCTCGCTAGTCCCGTCGTCATCATGAAGTCACGTCGCGACCAACGGGCATGATCAGCCTCGTGGGCGGCGCCATCTTCGAGTGCCGTACCGTGTCGGCTAGTTGTGGGGTGGTGATGGAAGTCGCACATAATCGGGTCGCACAAAAATCGGACAGGAGAGGTACGGGCTCAGCAGTGAAACCAGGCAGGGACGGCGTTCATCAACTCATTGATGTAGTCACGTAGCCGCTTGCGTTTGTCGTCGTCGCTGATGGCGGGGATGGTGGCGCCGCTCGGCAGCGTGAACCCCGACCACTCGTAGTGGGGCGTGGGGCCGAGCAAGGCTTTGGCTAGGTCGCTGACATAGCGCGGCTCACCGCTGACCCACGCGGGGGGCGGAATATCCTCAGAGCCCGCTAGCTCGTCGTCGCGCTCAAAGATGAACGCCGTCGCTAGTGGAATTGGAATGAGGTGCTGCGCGAGGTCGAGCGCCAGGCGGAACGGGTCTGTGGGATCCGAGGAGACCACACTGGAGAGGGCAAGTGGGTCAAACGTGTTGCCGTTTCGCTCGTCGACGAACTCGCGCAGGCGGCCCTGCGCGATCTCAGACCGCCGCGTCACATCATACCATGTTGCGTAGCCCGGCAAGCCAGACGAGCTGGGTGGGTTAAGACCATCCCAGCCCGCCACATCGGGAGGCTGAAACACTTCGAGGCCGAACTCGCGCGAGCGCCGAAACAACCGATCACTTCGCACATCGGCTGCAGGGTAGTTGAGCTCGCTCACCAAGCCAGCCACCAACTCAGCAGGGCTTTTGACCTGGGCTCCATGGAAGAGGGCGTCGTAGAAGTGCGTGCTCCCGAAGAGTGCCGCTAGGACAGGCCGCAGCTCGAAGTCGTTGGCCAGCAGAATGTGGGCCAGCTGCCCTACGAATGCTTCATTGGGGACGCTGAAGACGAAATAGGCGTACAGCTTACGACAGATGAAGTGCGCAATGCTGCTACCGCGCTGCGCGAAGATGGTCTCGATGACATCTGTAGCCAGTTCGCTGCCGGTAGGGGAGGCGTAGTAACGATACGGAGCCGCTGGGCCGCCCAGAAAAGATTTGTCGGTGGCGTCGTGACGGTTCGCATCGAAAAAAGGCGGCTCCACCGGGTTCCTTCCCATCCGCACGTTCCAGCCTGTCAGGGCACGGGCCAGGGCAGCGATGTCTGCTTCGGTATAATTGATGCTGCCGTCAGGCCCCGTGATGCCCATCGTAAACAGCTCCAGCAGCTCGCGGGCATAGTTTTCGTTCGGGTTGCCCGCTACGTTCTCGCGGCCATCCAGGTAATCGAGCATGGCCCCAGTGAGCCCAACCTGCCGCACCAAGTTTTTGAAGTTGCCTTGGCTCTGGCTGCGGAGCAAAAGGTAGTATTCGTACCCGAAATACCGATGTCGGTACACCATGATTTCGGTGGCGAAGTGGTTGTGCCAGAAGAATGTGAGCTTCTCGATGTAAGGCTGCGTGACCATCCGCAGCATCCAATCCTCGCGGATTCCGGCCATGTTGCTACCGCCCTTTTCACCGTTGGCATAAAAGTCAGGTGGGGCAGGGGCTGGTGTATTCGCAGCCGTGTCCAAGACGTGCGCGGCTGCTTCAACACCTGTCTTACCAACCAGGGCTTGCACCAACTCATGCCGTGCCCCGAACCCGATGCGCCGTACGAGGTGTCTGGCTTGGGCAACAGTAAGGACAGCCGTATGTGGCGATAATGTGGTGCTGGAGAACCCCGTGGGCGTTGGGCCAGATGCAGAAGAAGGTGCGGGACTCCTGCGCAAAAACGCGCGTCGATTCATGGGCGGGCGGTTACGTCAAGCAGCAATAGAGCAGGTGAATAAGACACGCTGGTCTGGCCGAGTACGAGAAAAACCAAAAAAATGGCGAGTGCAAAAGCAGGCTGATCGCTACGAGTGCAGGGCGCATGTGGAGACAAAAGCATGCCGCCGCGTCGAGGCCAACCAACTTTTTTCAGCATCCTGCGTAGTCGCATGCGTACCTGCTAATTTTTTAACGAGGCGCATGAAAAAGCTACTCGCATTCGTGGTGCTGGTGGGCCTGTTGCTCTTCACCAACCCATCTATGGCTGACTTTACGGACTTTGTAGAGGACGAACTTTCCGAGCGTATCCTGGGTGAGGTGGGCGATAGCGCTGGCGGACGGTTGCTTGCAGGCATCGGTTCTGGCCTCGTCGGTGCGGTGGCCGACGGTGCGACGGAGCGCGGCAACTTCCTTGTGGCCAGCACCTACACCATTGACTTGGACGGCTCTGACGAACCCGGTAACCAATGGCGGTTCTTGGGCATCGCCGGGCAGTTCATTGAACTGGAGAACCCAGACGACACCCCGTAACAGCATCGTAAAGGCAGGGAAGGCTAGGTGAAGCGCTGAAAAAGGCTACACCAACCGGGCACGCCGTCGTATCTTGGGCGCCTGTCCACTTACCACTCCTGTACATCTGTGATGACCGACCTGCAGCAGCAAGATCCCGCCGTTTTTAACGCTATGCACCACGAGGTCGAGCGCCAGAACGACGGCCTCGAACTCATTGCCTCTGAAAACTTCGTCTCCACGGCTGTCATGCAGGCGATGGGCTCCCCGCTGACGAACAAGTACGCCGAGGGGTTGCCGGGTAAGCGCTACTACGGTGGGTGCCAGTACGTGGACGTGGTTGAAGACCTTGCTCGTGAGCGCGCCAAGGAGCTGTTTGGCTGCGATTGGGTGAATGTGCAGCCCCACTCGGGGGCCTCGGCCAACGCTGCGCTCTATCTGGCGATGATGCAGCCGGGCGATACCTTGCTTGGCCTAGACCTAGCACACGGCGGTCACCTCACGCATGGCAGCCCCGTCAATTTCTCCGGTATCCTGTACAACGCCGTGTTCTATGGTGTGGAGAAGGACGGGCCGCTGGCAGGACGCATCGATATGGATAAGGTGCGCGACCAGGCGCTGAAGGTCCGGCCGAAGATGCTCTCGATTGGCGCCAGTGCCTACACGCGCGACTTCGACTATGCTGCCTTTCGCAGCATCGCCGATGAGGTGGGCGCGTTGCTTTGGATGGACATGGCCCACACCGCCGGATTGATTGCGGCAGGCGTGCTAAACGACCCAATGCCGCACACACACGCGGTCACTACGACCACCCACAAGACGTTGCGTGGCCCACGCTCGGGCATGATCCTGATCGGGAAAGATTATCTCAACCCGTTCGGCAAGGTGGCGCCCAAGAGCGGGCGCGTCAAGAACATGAGCGAACTGCTGGATAGCGCCGTCTTCCCCGGCTCGCAGGGCGGTCCGTTGATGCACGTCATTGCGGCGAAGGCCGTCGCGTTTGGCGAAGCCCTCAAGCCCGACTTTACGATCTATGCACGGAATGTGGTGGCCAACGCCAAGGCCATGGCCGAGGCCTTCCTGGAGCGCGGCTATGACCTCGTCTCGGGCGGTACCGACAACCACCTCGTGCTGATTGACCTGCGCAACAAGGGTGTCACGGGCAAGCAAGCTGAGGCTGCGCTGCAAGCCGCCGATATCACGCTCAACAAGAACATGGTGCCCTATGATACGCAGAGCCCGTTTGTGACAAGCGGCATTCGCGTGGGCACGCCCGCCATGACCACGCGTGGCTTCGGCGCGGCCGAGTTCCACACGGTGGCTGGTTTCATCGACCGGGTGCTTTCCGACATAAACAACGAGAGTTTGCAGGCACAGGTGCGGCGCGAAGTAAACGCGCTCTGCCAAGCGTTTCCGCTCTACGATCGCGTGGTGGCCTGATTGCGGCCAATACTTGGTGGAACGAATCGAAACGCGGGCGGGTAGCACGTTTCCTGTCCAATCAAGGCCACTGGTCGCTTTTCGTTTCCCCTTTGCTGTATGCCTGATCCGTCTGTTACGTCAGTGAATCTAGCCGACTTGGGGCGGCGCCTGTACGAACAGGCGTTGGTGCGGCGGGAGCAAGAACTCATCACGGACCCCCGGGGGCAACCCATCGGCTGGCTCCTTGATACGCGCGCGCCGATGTTGGATGGCGAGGTCATCAACGAAGTGGGCTCCGTAATCTCAGAGCGGTTACGCGGCAAGAATGTCCATCAAGTGGCAGGCTACGGCTTCGGCGCACATGCCATCGTGGCCTCCGTGCTGTGCGCGCCAGGGGCGCCCCGCTTCAAAGGCGGCTTCATCCGCGACCAGCGCAAGCCACACGGTCGGCGTCGGCTAGTGGAAGGCCCGCTCGACCGCAGCAACCCGGTGGTGCTGCTCGACGACATCATCAACAGCGGGCGCACGGCCATCCGCGCCATCAACCTGCTGCGCAGCGACGGCTTCTACGTCGTCGGGCTGCTGACGCTGTTCAACTTCACCTGGAGCGGCGGCAAGGCCCGCCTCGAATCGGAAGGCGTCTGGGTGGATTCGCTGCTCGATCTCAACCTGCGCGACCAGGGGTAATTTGACCGACGTCAACCTGTTAGCCTTAGCTGAGAAGGCATTCGAGTTCTTGTGCGAAAAGCATGACTTCGAGCAACCTATCCTAGAGTTTGACTCACGTGATCAGTACGACTATGTTCTATTTGAGAAAGGTACTCTGACAATCGTGGTTGTTTATTGGCCACCGCTATTACCTCACGTAGTTATTACTCAGGAGGGGGTAAGTCCTGTTGGGTTACCGTACTCAGAAAGTCTCACTGTAGAGCCCAGAAGTGCTTATCCAATCTATCAAAAAGCTAGTCGTGTGTTGACCGGTTGGTGGGTGCGTTGGAGGCAAAAGGCAGAGTTGGAGCAGGAAGTCGAACAGTGCCTTCGTGACTTGGCGGGGCAAGTGGAGCAGGATTACGACGAATTGCTGGAGACGCTTCAGAAATCAGCCACATAGCTCAACGTCTATGACGCTCAAATCCGCAGCAACTCCTCCTCGATGAAGCGCCACGTGTGGAGGTAATCGCCTCCTGCAATGCGACGCTTCAGGTCGTCGCGGTCGATGGCGTAGAGGCGTTTCCACAGCTTCTCGGAGAGGCGGGCGTTGACCTCAAACGTGCCGCGAATGTCCCAACGTGTGGGCGAGGTGTCGGAGGTGAAGAAGTCGTCGTAGTCGTACTCCTGGGCGTAGAACAGGAATTCGATGTAGCTGAGCAAGTTGTGCGTGCCCACCATGTAGTCCCAGTCCCAGCGGCCGTTGTTGTCGTTGATGTGGAGGTAGTACGGGAAGTCGCTCTCGGCGAGCAGCGCCAGGGCCTCGGCGGGGTGCTCATTGCCGTAGAGCGCGTGGCCAAAGTCGAGCGTCACGCCCAGCTCGCGGATGCCGATGTCGTTGAGCGCGCACAGGGTCTTGGCGGCGGTGTCGAGGTAGCAGCGGCCGCGCGTCTCGCTCGGTTTGTACTCCACGAACAGCGGGATCTCGCGGCGATAGTCGGCGGCGCGGCCTAGCGTGTCGAGGATGTTGCGGCGGGCGGTAGCGTAGTCGTACTGGAAGCTGAACTCGTAGCCATCGGCCAGGGGGCAGCACGTCACCTTGTCGGCGCCAACGGCGGCGGCGTAGTCCTTGGCGCGGTGGATGTAGCTGATGGCCTCGTCGCGTACAGCTTTGTCCGTGGAGGAGAGGCCGCCGTCTCGGAATTGCGGCTCGCCTTTGATGTTGACGTTGACGGCGGCAATCGCCAAGCCGTTCTCGGCCACGAGCGTTTTCATCGCGGCGGGGTCGTCTAACACCTCATACGGGAAGACGACCTCGACGCCGGTCACGCCCTCCATCGCTGAGACCAGTTCCAGCCGCTCGGGCAGCGTCTTCTCTTCGTTGTACTCGTGGAAGCGGTCCTTCGTCTTGCTGACAAAGCTGGTAATGACGGCGTTCTTGAATTCGATCATGCAGGGTGCGCGAGGGGAGGTCGCTGAATTAGAAGAAGAGATTGTAGAGGATGAGCCCAGTGGTGCCTGCGAAGAGCAGCACACCGAAGGCAATGACGCGGAGGCGGACCTGCTCGGGTGTGCGGCTGGTGTCTACCGGGCGGTTCGGGTTCATCAGCAGCCACGCGCCCACGGCGATCACGTTGAGCACAGCGCAGAAGATGAAGAACGAATTGGCCGAGCCCGTGGCGGGCACGAGGCCAGGGATCGTGACGCTGGCCACGAAGAACGGGAAGAGCACCGCGCTCATGGCTGAGCCGAGGTTGCCCACCATATTCATCGACGCCGACACCGCGCCCGACTTGTCGCCGCCGATGTCCATACAGAACGCCCAGCTGGGGCTCAGCGTCATGTCCACGCCGAAGATGGCGATGCTGAAGACGATGATGAACGGCCCGAGCCCGTCAAGCTGCGTGGCGAGCACGAGCCCCACGGTGCCGAGGAGGAAGCCGATGATGGCAGGCACGCGCCGCGAGGCAACAGCATAGCCGCGCTTGTAGAGGCCCGTGACCAAGCTGCCCGAGGCCAGATTGCCTGCTGCGCCCATCAGCAGCGGCAGCGGCGCGTAGATGGCCGCGGTCTGGCCCCAGGTGTCGGTGAGGTAGGGCAGCAGCCACGTGTAGGTCACAAAGAAGGTGACGTTGCCTGCGAAGTACTGGTACATCGCCAGCAGCATGTTCGACGACGTAAAGATCTGCCCGAACGTACCCTTGTCCTCTCCGCCAAAGTCTTCGGCCTGTCCCTCCTCGATGTACTCGACCTCTGCGGCGTTGATCTTGGCGTTGTCGCGAGGCTCGTCGCGGAACCACAACAGCCATGCGGCGGCCCACACGATGCCCAGGAAGCCGTTGATGACGAACGTCCAGCGCCAGCCTACCAGAGCGATCATGCCGGGAATGAGGAAGAGCGCGATGGCGCCGCCCAGCCGTGTCCCCGAGAAGTTGATGCCGTGGGCCATACCGCGCTCGCGCACGGGCAGCCAGCGGTAGAACGCCCGCGTGGCACCGGGAAATGCGCCCGCCTCGCCCGCGCCGAAGAGGAAGCGCAGTACCAGCATCGACGCCGCGTTCCAGGCGGCCCCAGTGAGCATGGTGAAGGTGCTCCAGATCGAGACGACCCACGTAAGCGCTTTCCGTGGTCCAAACCGGTCGGCGAACCACCCCGACGGAATTTGGAAGAGCGCGTAGCCGAGCGCAAAGATACCGAAGATGTAGCCCATCATCTGGTCATTGATGCCCAGATCTTGCATGATGGGGTCGCGGGCTGCCGAGATGGCCACGCGGTCCATGATGGTGTTGACGGAGTGGACGAACAGCAGCCCGATCAGCACAAACCGCTGGCGCGTCCTTGGGGTGCGGGTTGCAAGTGTGCTCATGGTTGTCCCTCGGCAAGGTGCTGCTCAATCATGCGCGTGCCTGCGTGGATGTGTTCTCGCATCAGTTGCTCGGCAGTGACGCCATCACGCTGCTCCAGTGCGTCGATGATGGCGGCGTGGTCGGCCAAGGTCTGCTCAGGGCTGAGGTGTAGGCCCATCTGGTAGGCCAGCACCTGCACGTTGCGCATCACCTCCAGCTTTGCCAGCACCGTGTTGGCCCCGATGGCTGCAATCTGCCGGTGAAACGCCTGATCTGCCGACTCATACGCTGCGGCATCGATAGGAGCGGTACCCTGAAACGGGGCAAAGAGGCCGCGTAGGTAGGCTGTCTCATGAGGTGTGATATGCGCGGCGGCGAGGCGGGCAGCAAGCCCTTCGAGCACCTCGCGCACTTGAAAGACCTCGCGCATTTCGGCGTACGTGTACTGCTTCACGAAGTAGCCACGCCGGGGGATGAACTCGACCAGCAGGTCGCGCTCTAGCAGGTTGAGTGCCTTGAGCAGCGGCGTCCGGCTCACGCCCAGCTGCTGCGCCATCTCGTCCTGCCGGATGTGGGCGCCCGGCCGCAACGCCTTGCGTACAATGAGCTCCTTCACCTGGTGGTAGGTAAGCTGGCCGAGATCCTTATGGTCGATGCGTTTGAGGCCCACGGTCTACTCTTGTCGATTGTATACAATCGCTGAATATAGACGGTGCGCCCGACGGATTCAATGCGGGCACCGGACAATATGCTGAACAGGTTGGGTTTGGCGGCAGCGTCCCCCAGGCCCTCGCAGGCTTGAGCAGCAGGTGCTCAGTCATGCGGCCACTCCGACCGGGTGGCGTCGATGAGGGATTGCAGAAATTCAGGCGTCACCTCGCCGTAGTTCATGGCAAACGCCATACGGCCGTTGCGGTGGTAGATCCAGGTGGTCGGGGTCCAGTAAACGGTGTGGCCCAGAAACACGGGGCGCCCGTCGTCAGAGAAGCTGCCGGGGTGGGCCAGCCGGGGCACGCGCTCGTCGATGCCGTAGTTGCGCAGCGTGGCTTCCCCGTTGTTGCCGTTGTTGCGCACCGTCACGAAGGTGAAGGAGACGTCTTCGTTGTCGTCGATCACGCGGCCGAAGCCGTTCTCAAGCTCATGGCGCGAGTTGCCGCACCACGGCGCCCAGAAATGCACGACGTGGATGCCATCCGTCTCGATCAGGTTGGCCACGAACTGCTCCGCTTCGGATCGCGTGCTGTCGGGCGCTTGGGCAAACGCGGTGGGGACGAGAAGCGCCGAGAAGAGAACGCCGAGGACAGTGCGCATAGAGCTGGTAACGTTTAGGGAGCGCCGCCTACGACCAACACGATCTCACCACGCACCTTGGGTTGAGCTCCGAAGTACGTGTGCAATTCAGCCAGCGTTCCGCGCTGCACCTCTTCGAACTTCTTCGTCAACTCGCGCGCCACGGCGGCCGGACGCTCTTCGCCAAACACCTCGCCAAGCTGCCGCAGCGTTTTCACCAGCCGATGCGGCGACTCGTAGAGCACCATCGTGCGCCGCTCCTCAGCTAACAGGCGCATCCGGGTTTGCCGTCCTTTCTTTTGTGGCAAGAAGCCCTCGAACGTGAACCGATCCGTCGGTAGGCCGCTGGCGGTGAGCGCTGGTATCAGCGCCGACGCGCCCGGCAGCGCCTCCACGCGGATATCGGCCTCGGCGCATGCACGAACCAAGTAGAAGCCGGGGTCTGAGATCCCCGGTGACCCAGCATCGGTGATGAGCGCGATGGTCTGCCCTGCCTCCATCTGCGCAATCAGCTGCGGCGTCTTCCCGACCTTGTTGTGGTCGTGATAGCTGGTGCGCGGCGTTTGGATCTGGTAGTGGCTGAGCAAGCGCCCAGACGTACGGGTATCCTCGCAGGCGATCAGGTCCACCTCACTGAGCAGTCGGGCCGCGCGAAACGTCAGGTCTTCGAGGTTGCCAATGGGCGTGGGGATGAGGTACAGCATGCCGGAGGGAGTAGGGTGTGAGGGTTTCCCCTACAGTACATACATGGTTATGACTGACTGACGCCAGACGCCCCTTACCGTAGATTGGGAACCACAAGCGCGATAGATCACATCTCTTGTAGTGCGCGCTTATTCTGGTGGGAAAACGTCCAGTTCCTTGGTGGGGGAACTGGACGTTTCGTTTTATACCGACGCCACCGAGGCCGAGGGCGGGAGCACCCGTGCGGGCGTGGCCTCCGCCAAGCGTTCGGTCACGGCTGACTTCAGCCCAAAGCCGAACGTGGAGCCGCGTCCTGGATTGCTTTCTACCAGCAGGTTTTGCCCGTGCGCTGCCAGGATGTGCTTCACAATGGCCAGTCCTAGGCCTGTACCGCCTTGCACGCGCGACCGGCTGGTATCCACCCGGTAGAAGCGCTCGGTGAGACGCTGGATGTGCTGCGGCGCAATACCAATGCCGTCGTCAACGACCGAGATCTTGAGCGAGCCGTCGCTGAGCGGGCGGGCCACCACCTCAACCACGCCGTTGGGGTCATTGTACTTGATGGCGTTGTCAATCAGGTTGGTCAGTACCTGCGCGATGCGCTCACGGTCGCCCCACGCCGTGGGTAACGTGCCGGAGATGTGCGTGTGCAGGCTCATGTTCTTGGCCTCGGCGATGGGACCGAGCGATTCGAGGACTTCGTCGAGGAGCCGGGTGAAGCTGAACGGCTCAAAGTCCATCTTCAACTCGCCCATCTCGATGCGGGCGATAGCCGAGAGGTCTTGCGACAGGTTGCTCAGCCGCTTGGCGTTGCGCAAGATCTTCTGCACAAAGATCTCGCTCACACTCTCGTTGCGGATTGCCCCGTCGATGAGCGTTTCCGCAAAGCCTTGGATGGCAAAGATGGGCGTCTTGAGCTCGTGCGACACGTTGCCAAGAAACTCGCGGCGGTAATTCTCCACCTTGCGCAACTCTTGGATTTCTTTCTCTAACACCAACCCCGTGCGGTATACCTGCAGCGTGAGCGCGTCGAGCTCGTCGCGGGGTTCGATCTGGGCCGCATCTAGGTTCTCGAACTGGTGCTTTCGGATCTGCCGCAACGTGGATTGTGCCAGCATCATGCGCTGATGTAGCACGAGGTACGCCATGCCGTAGGCCAACAGCGTCACCAGCAGGGCCGCAAGACACGCCACGCCAGCGGTGAGCGGTGCCCACTGTGAGGCGAGCACCAGCCCGCAAGCCAGTGCGGCGGCGCCTGTGCCTAGCGCAATGCGCAGCGCCACGATGTTGAGGCCAAGCTGGCGGAGGCGTTTGCGGAGCGGATGCTTCGACATGGTGGACGTCACAGAACCAACAGATTGGTGCTCTACCCGAATGGTCCGTTCAGGTTGCGGTATGCGCACAGTGCTACTCCTTGAATCGATAGCCAACGCCCTTCACCGTCTCGATGTACGCCGCCCCAATCTTCTCGCGGATCTTGCGCACATGGACATCCACGGTTCGGTCCACTACGTAGACCTCCTGGCCCCAGACTTGGTCGAGCAGTTCTTGGCGGCTGTATACCTTGCCCGGCCGCGAGGCGAGGAAGTAGAGCAGCTCAAACTCTTTGCGCGGCAACCGGAACGGCACGGTCTCACCATCCTCGGCTCGCGTGACGCGGTAGCGGCTGCGGTCGATGCGCAGGTCGTGTACGCTCAGCACATCCGGCGCCTCGGTGCTGCGGTCGGCGATGCGAAAGAGCGCATTGACTTGGCTGACGAGCACGGGCATCGAGATCGGCTTGGTCAGGTACAGGTCGGCGCCTACGCCAAGGCCTTCGATGTAATCCTGGTCCTCGCTCCGCGCCGTCAGCATCATGACGGTGGTGTTGCGTAGGTGCGCATCTTCGCGCAGACGGCGGCACACTTCAATGCCATCCATCTTGGGCATCATCACGTCCAGGATGATGAGGTTGGGACGCTCAGTGGCGGCTTTCTCCAGCGCCTCTACCCCGTTGCGAGCGAGCACGGTGGTGTAGCCTTCCAGGCCCATGTTGTACTGGAGCAGGGCCAGGATGTCGTCTTCGTCGTCAACGAGCAGCACTTTGGGGGCCTGCGTTGGCGTGTCGCTTCGGCTCACGGTGGTAGAGAGGTGATGATATGGAGAGCACATTGAACAGATACGCTGGCGCCAAGGTACGCGGGCACGGATAAGCGGAGCATTACGCTTCCGTTAATTCAGCGTCGCCCCTCCAGCGAAGAGCACATAGAGGGTTGCCGGGCGCTCACGCCAGTATCTGCGCGAAATGCAGCAGCACGCCCGATGGGTCGGAGACGTACGTGACGCGGGCGCCGTAGGCCTCATCCTTGGGTGGCTGCACCCCTGCATCGCCGTAAGCGCCCGTTTCGATGGCAGCCTGCGCATGGGCGTGCCACACATCAGCGCTCTCGACCTCCACAAAGAGCATCCAGTTCTCGGCCCAGGCTTTCACGTAGAAGTCCTGCAGGAGGAAGCGGCTGTCGGCTAGTTCGAGTTCGGCCAAGCCGCCGTTCCGCCAGTTGAGCGTCCACCCGAGCGCCTGGTAGAACGCCAGCGACATCTCGAAGTCGCGTGCTGGGACAAACGGTTTGGTGTCGGAGGCGCGGGGTGGCATCAGTCTGGGCAGCAAACGGGAGGGGGCGGTTACTCAGCGTCGCGGGCGTACATCACCTCGCCGCCCACGATGGTGTAGACGACCTCAGTGGTGAGGATATCGTCTTCGGGGATGGTGAGGATGTCTTGCGAGAGCACGGTGATGTCGGCGAGCTTGCCGGGGGTGAGGGAGCCTTTGATGTCTTCCTCGAAGGCGGCGTAGGCGTTGTTGAGCGTGTACGACTGCAGCGCCTGCTCGCGCGTGAGGCGCTCCGCGGGGTAGAACACCGTGCCGTCGGCCAGCTTGCGGCTGACGGTGGCGTAGTAGCTGGCGATGGGGTCTACGTCTTCTACGGGCGCGTCGGTGCCGTTGGCAATGACGGCGCCGCTCTGCCACAGGGTCTGCCACACGTACGCGCCTTCTTTGGCGCGCTGGTCGCCCAGGCGGCGGGGAATCCACGGCCCGTCGGAGGTGGCGTGGACGCCTTGCATCGCAGGGATAACGCCTAATTCGGCAAAGCGGGTGATGTCGTTGGGATGGAGGTGCTGGGCATGCTCCACGCGCCAGCGCAGGTCGTCGGCCTCCTCAGCGTTGGCATTGAAGGTGCGCTCGTAGAGGTCGAGCACTTCGCGGTTGGCGCGGTCGCCGATGGCGTGGATGTTGAGCTGGACGTCGTTCTCCAGCGCCAGCTTGGCGAGGTTGGCCAGATCGTCGAGGTCATCGGTGGCAAGGCCTCGGCTCTCGGGCATGTCGGCGTAGGGCTCCAGTAGCCACGCGCCGTGCGGGCCGAGGGCGCCGTCGAGCGAGCGCTTGAGGGCGCGGACGGTCAGGCGGTCGTCGCCGTAGTTCACGGTGCGGTACTCCGGCAGCTTGGCGGTCGCCTCGGCCACGGAGGCGCGGATCATGACATAGAGGCGCACGGGCAGCTCACCGTCGTCGACGAGTTGCTTGAAGAAGTCGACGTCGTTGAAGGAGGAGCCCGCGTCCTGGAACGACGTGATGCCCTTCATCAGCGACTCTTCAGCCGCCAGCCGGGCTTGCGTGCGGGCCTCTTCCTCCAGCTCTTCTCGGGTCATCTGCGCACGGTCAGCAGCGAGGGCACGGCCTACGAGCCCTTGCGCCGTCTCGCGCAGCATACCCGTGGGCGCGCCGCTCATGTCATGCACGATCTCGCCGCCGGGCGGGTTGGGCGTTTCCGGGCTGACGCGCCCGCGCCGCATGGCCTCGGCGTTGGCGAACGAGGCATGGCCGCTGGCGTGGCGCAGTAGCACCGGGTTCTCGGGCGACACGTCGGAGAGCGTGTGGTGCGTGGGCACGCCCTCCACGGCGCCCTCGGGCACCTCGGTCCACTTCTCCTGATGCCAGCCGCGCCCTTCGATCCACGTACCTGGCTCTGATTCTTCGGCGGCCTCGCCCACCATGTCTACAATGTCTTGCCACGTGCTAGCCGTGCGCAGGTCCAGGATCATCCGCGACTTGCCCATGCCCATAAAGTGCGCGTGGCCTTCGATCAGTCCCGGAATGGCCAGCTGCCCATTCAGATCAATCACGTCCGTGTTTGCGCCGATGTACTCGGCGATGGCATCGCTTGAGCCCAGGGCCAGGATGGTGTCGCCCTTGACGGCGATGGCTTGCGCCTCAGGCAGCAGCGAGTCGACGGTGACGACTTTGCCGTTGGTGAGTATCAGGTCGGCAGTGAGCAGGTCAGGGACAGGCTGGTCACAGGCGCTGAGCAGCAGGAGCCATCCGAAGACGGCGCTCAGCAAGAGGCGGGGAGTAGGCATTGAGTGTAACGGAATGTTTACGCAACTAGCGAGGGCTAAGGTACGACCTGGCGCTGAGAACGAACACTGCTCTTCTCGGGGGCGCCTAGCCCTCGGCGTCGCAGACGAAGCGCGTCATGTGCTTTGCATCTGGGGACGACCACTGGCTACTCACTCTGACCACACCGCGTACTCGTTGCCGCTGGGGCAGGTGAAGTGGAAGCGCCGCCCACCGGGGAACGAGAAGATGGGCGTGGTGATGATACCGCCTGCTGCTTCCACATTGGCTTGTGTGGCCTCCAGCGCGGCGCTGTACAGCACGATCAGCACGCTGCCATTCCCCGCAGTAGCTACCTGATCAGCCCGGAAGAAGCCGCCGTCGATCCCTGCAGTGGCGCGTTCGAAGGACGTGTAGTCGGGGCCGTAGTCCGTGAAGCCCCATCCGAAGACGCGTTCGAAGAACTGCTTGGTCGCGTCGAGGTCGGTAGCCGGAAACTCGACGTAATCAATGTGCTCGTGGGTAGGCATACGCGAGGAGACGTGGCATGAGGTTGTGAATGCACCGAACCTACACGCCGGACTACTCGTGCGCAATATGTGTAACCGCGCCGTGTGAGGCTTCCGTGCATTGAATCTCTCGCCGCGTTACCGTATGATTCGTGCCCATTGTCACTCGTCTTCATGTGCCGCATGCGTTCTGTTTTTGCCCTGCCTCTCCTGCTTTGTCTGTTTGTCTCATGCTCCGCAGAAGAGGACGCGCCTGCATCGAATGCGTTGTTTGAGGAGCGCGATGGGCTCCTTGTTGTAGAGGCCGAGAGCTTCGAGCGCCAACTGCTGCCTACGCCGCGCCAGTGGTACATATCGACGTTTATGGAGCCCACCGATATCGAGCCCGACGGCGATGACAGCCATGCCAGGACGGCGAGCGGAGAGGCCTACCTCGAAATCCTGCCCGACACCCGCCGCACTCACGATGACGAGCTGATCACGGGCGAGAACTTCTCGAACGCGCCGGGCCAACTTGCTATCCTGGGCTACCCCGTTCGGTTCAACACCGCGGGGCGCTACTACGTCTGGGTGCGCGCCTTCTCCACGGGCACCGAGGACAACGGCATCCACGTAGGTGTCAACTTCGAGTGGCCCGCCAGCGGACAGCGCATGCAGTGGTGCGAGGGCAAGAACCAGTGGACCTGGGCCAGCAAGCAGCGCACCGATGCCGTCCACTGCGGCGTGCCGGGACTCATCTACATCGACATCCCAGAGCCCGGCGACTACACCGTCAACTTCTCCATGCGCGAGGACGGCTTCGAGTTCGACAAGTGGATCATGACCACCGATCCTGACTACGTGCCCTCAGGCGCTGGCCCGGCCGAGTACCGCATCGACCAGTGAGGCTTCGACGTCACGCCGGGGCATTCAGCAGGGCAGCCTTGCGCAAGGCGCGCACGACCAGCACCATCCACAGCACGATGGATCCTATGGTGGCAACGACGAACAGGATCACGACCACGTAGACGCCCGGGGTGGCATCGGGCCAGCGGGCACCGGGGGGGAGTGGTGCCAGCGTGGCGGCTGTGAAGCTCGTCTCATGTACGGTGCCGTCGTGCATCGTCACGCGGAGCGTGAGCGCATCGTCTTGTGCAGTTGCAACCGTGGCCGTCGGACGTACACTGGTGCCGCGCAGGTCATGCGCCTCGCCATGGGAGGCGATGATCTGTACGGCAGCGTAGTTGGGCAGGCCGTCGCCGAGGAAGCGTACGGCTATCCGCGCACCGTCGGTTGTGTTGCAGGGTGCCACGCAGTCGATGCGCACGTCGTAGGGCCCCACAGTGCGCTCGGCGATGGGCGTAGCCACGCGGTTGGACGGCGCATAGCCCTGGATGCCATCCACGGTGGCGAACGTCACCACAGCGAGGTAGGCCAGCGTGACCAGGGCTGCGACGGGTGCGCCGCGTAGCCATCGGGAGGTGGTGCCGCGCTTCTTGCCTTCCGTGCGGATCAGCCACAGGTACGTGCCCGAGAGGATCGAGAACGACAGCACGAGGCCGAGCACGAACCACAGTAGCTTCGTTCCCAGCCCGCCAAAGTAGCCAAAGTGCAGCGGGTCCACGGCATCGGTGAGGAACGGCACGGCGTCTAGGTCGCTCGTCTTCTGGACGCCCAATACCTCGGCGGTGGAAGGATGGAGGTGGACCTTGTCCGCGCGGTCCCGCGTGAGGATGTTGCCCGCCTGGCCCTCCACATGGACGGCCCGCCCGGGATCGTTGGGCATCCGCACGCCCTGGACGCGCAGCTCGGGATACGCGGCCTCAGCAGCCTGGATGTACGCACTCAGCGGCAGAAGGGTCATCATTGGTCCGGCTTCACGTAGCTCCGCCTCGTCCACCTGAGGCAGCGGTGGGGGAAGCAATGCGCTGTAGTTATCGGCTCTCTGGAAAACGACCTCGACCAGATAGAAGAAGCCCGTTAGCGCGATGAGGAACGAGAAGAGGAGCGCCCAGGCGCTGAGGGTTTTGTGGAGATCGGACCACCGAAGCCGGAGCCCCTTCGACAGGCGGAGCGTGAACAGCTGCTTTACCCAGCCCTTGTAAAACACAAACCCGGAGACGGTAGCGGCGAGGAGGAAGAGCGACCACAGCGTCACGATGAGGATGCCGCGGGCACCGTCGAACAGCCGCCGGTGAAACGTGCGGAAGAAGCGCTGTACGTTGAAGAAGTTGGTGCTGGCCTGCAACTCGCCCGTGTATGGGTTGAGGTAGACCTTGCGCGTGCCGCCTTCCGGCAGCGACACGTACGCCAACGCCGCCATCTGCTTGCCCGCCGAGGCCATCGTCCCCATCGAGCCCGAGACGTACAGCCCGCCGAAGCGCGCGTCGGGGAAGGTGTCGTGCAGCGTTTTGTGCATCGCGTCCCAGTCGTACGGCGCATCCGAGGCCGCCACGCGCGCGTCGGCGTTGAGCAGCCAGTCGATTTCATTGGCGATGGTAGCGACGGAGCCCGAGAAGCAGATCACGAACAGGAGCAGCCCGATGTTAAGCCCCAGCCATCCGTGGATGCGAAACATGGTCTTCCGCCAGTGCTCGCGCTTCTTCTTGGCGCGCTTCGCCGGGGGCAGCACGGTGGGCCGAGGGCTTCCTGCCGTGCTGGTCGAGGCGACCATCGGGCGAGTACCCGCACCAGGGGGCGGCAGGGCGGCAGGTGTGCCAACCTGCCTAGCCACCGCAGACGGACGTCCGGGCAGGCGGGTAGCAGGTGGCGGTATACTGGGTTTGCTCATGCGAAGCGCGATGGCCTGCGCCTATCGCGGGTCGGGGTTACTTCATCGTCAGGCGGAGCACGCGGATCCTGCTTGCCGCATCGGCGGGGATCTGGAGGCGAATGCGGCCGTCTCCACGTTGGGCCACTACGGGCTGGCCGTCGTACATCTCGGCAGCGGCCAGCGTTTGAGCTCCAGCCTCAAGATCGAGGATGCGCAGCATAGGATCAAGGACATAGAGGAAGATGGTTCGACCCTTGGTGGTGCTCGTGTATACGTCTTCTAGGGTGAAGGGGCCGCCGCGCGTGCCATAGATGGCGTCCTCGTGCGTATGTACCCACTGCCCTACCTCGCGGATGCGCGCCACCTGCTCGGGCTCGAACGAGCCGTCCGGCCGCGGCCCCAGGTTGATGAGGAAGTTACCGTTGTCGCCAATGGTTTTGACGAGGTCGCGCAGGATCTCATCGGCGGAGAGGAGGCGCGGCGTGGCGTTCCACGACCACTGCGCTTGGTCGATGGTGACCCAGGCTTGCCAGGGTGTATCGCCCTTGCCGAAGACCTCGCCTTCGTGATGCTCCTGCGGCACCCAGTCCACCATGCGCTCGCGCTCCTCGAAGTCGCCCGCATAAATACGCCAGTCCCACAGCCCCGTCTCTGGGTCGCGGTTCTGGCGCCCGACATCCACGCGGCTGTTGACGAGCACCGCGTCGTTGACCTCGCGCAGGTAGCGGTACAGGGCGCTGCCGCGCTCGTGGTTCCACGTCGGCTCCCACTCGCCGTCGAGCTGGATGATCTCGGCCCCGTAGTCGTCGATGAGCTCGCGGAGCTGCGCGCGCATGAAGCCGAGGTACCGCTCGAAGTCGGGCGTCTGGTCATCGGTCGTGAAGAGCGGGCCGGGACCGCCGTGGCCGTACGGCTGGTAGTCGGGGTGGTACCAGTCGATGGTGGAATAGTAGCTGCCAAAGACGAGGCCTTGCGCCCGCGTCGCCTCGGCCAGCTCGCCCACGATGTCGCGCCCAAACGGCGTGCTGGCGATATCGTACTCCGTGACGGCCGAGGGCCACAGGCTGAACCCGTCGTGGTGCTTTGAGGTGAGCAGGATGTAGCGCATGCCGCCGTCCTGCGCCAGCTGCACCCACGCGTCGGCGTCGAAGGCTGTCGGGTTGAACTGCTGGTAGAAGGCGTCGTAGGTCTCGCGCGGGATCTCCTCGCCGCGCGACCAGCTGATCTCCTTGCCCCCGTGACTGCTCGGCCCCCAGTGGATGCTCAGACCGATGCGCATGTCCTGAAAGCGCTCAATCGCTTCGGGGTGCGTATGGAGGCCAGGGTTCAGGTTGCCGCCACCCGGTGCTTCGGCAAACTGTGGTGCCCCTGGGTCTTGAGCGTGTGCGGCGAACAGGAAGAGGAGACTGAGTAGCGTGGCGCAGAGGCGCATAAACCTTCTCGGTGAGCGGAGGCATTGCTCAAACATACGGCAGGCCAGATTGACCCTCGCGTGTGAGATGGCCATAATGCGGGCCCGCGTCACTACGCTTGCGGCCGCGTGCTGCCTGAGATGTGGATCAGCTTCCAGTCTGCATCCACACGCGTCCAGACCTGACCTCCACCGCCCGCCAAATTCAGGGTATTGCCCGAGGCGAGGACGATGGTTTCGGTGAACTCGTTGACGAGCACCGCCGTCGTGCGGTTGAGCACGGACACCTGCACGTTGTCAAACTCCAGCGATAGGAAGGCTTCGATGCTGGGAAGCTGCTCCGCATACATCGCGCTGAACGCCTCGTACGACGAATAAACGGTGCCGTCGAGTTGTGCGGTAAAGCCATCGCGGGCCAAGTACGCCAGGTAGGGCGCGGTCTCCAGCGAGCGCGCGGCCTCAACCAGTCCCTGAAAGGCTTGGCGCACCTCGGCTTCGATGGCTTGGGCTTCGTCAGGCGACATGGCTTTGGGGGATGGCGCGCTGCACGCACCACCCATACACAGGCAGCGCGTGAGGAGGAGATTCACCTTACGTCCCTGGTTCGGGCGAGGCCAGTCCGGTGGACTTGAGGCTCCAGCGCCAGGCCTTCACACGCTCGGACACCTGCGTCAGCGAGAGGTAGACGACGGGGATGAGCACGAGCGTGATGAGCGTGGAGGCTGTCAGTCCGCCGATGACCACGCGGGCCAGCGAGGCTTGGATCTCGGCACCCGCACCCCAGCCGAGCGCGAGCGGGAAGAGCCCCAGCACGGTCGTGAGCGTCGTCATCAGGATCGGACGCAGGCGCAGGCGACCCGCTTCGGCCACCGCGTCGTGCAGGTTCATGCCTTGCTCGCGCCGCAGCAGGTTGATGTAGTCCACCAGCACAATCGCGTTGTTGACCACGATGCCCACCAGCATCACCAAGCCCATGATGCTCTGCATGTTGAGTGTGGTGTTCGTCAGCATCAGCGTGGGCACCACGCCGACGATGGCGACAGGCACGGCGAACATCACGATCAGCGGATCGAGGAAGCGCTCGAACTGCCCGGCCATCACCATGTAGATGAGCACCAGCGCCAGCAGGATCGCGATGATGAAGTCGCGTTGCGCCTCTTGCTGCTGCTCGTACTCACCGCCGTACGTAATCGAGAAGCCCTCGGGGATGTTCATCTGGGCGAGGTCGGCGCGCAAGTCTTCGACGGCATCGCCCAGCGCCACGCCGTCTTCGAGCGAGGCCGAGATGTAGGTCACGCGCTGCCCGTTGATGCGCTGGATGTTGGTCGCGGCGCGCTTCCGGTCGGTCTGCACGAGCGCGGAGACGGGTACGATGCGGCCCTCGGGCGTGCGCACCGAGATGTCGGAGAGGTCCTGCACGGTCAGGCGGTCCTGCGGGCGCAGCCGGACCACGATCGGAAACTCATCGCCGCCGTCGCGGAACTGGCTGGCGCGGCTGCCGCCCACGCTGGTCTGGATGGACCGCGCCACCTCCTGCACAGAGAGGCCCAGGCTGGCGATCTTCTCGCGGTCGAACGTGATGTTCTCCTCGGGGCGCCCCTCGCGGCGGCTCAGCTGTACATCGGCGATGCCGGGAATTTGTTGGGCGCGTACTTCGATCTGGCGGGCGATGTTGTCTGCCACCTGCAGGTCGTAGCCGCGCAGCTCGATCTGGATCGACTCGTCGCCACCGCCGGAGCTGAACAGGCGCCGCAGGATCCACAGGCCCGACTGCGCCCGCACGCGAATGCGCGCACCGGGCAACGTGCCCACCACGGCGGTGCGGATCTCATCGGCCAGCTCGGAGCTGTCGACGGAGCGCTCGCCGGCAGGCGCCATGCGGATCTCCAACTCGGCCCGGCCCCACCGCGCATCCGACATCACACCGAGGACGTCGCCCTCAGGCAAGAGCGGCCGCACGGTCTTCTCCAACTCGCCCAGGTAGGTCATCACCACGGCGATGTTGGTGCCCTGCGCCATCTCCATCGTGACGCTGATCTCGTCGGAGTCAGTCGGCGGCGCGAGTTCGACGGGGATGGTGGGGAAGAGCAGGATGGCGCCGAGCAGGAGCACGCCCGTCACGCCAAACACGGCCACACGATGCCGCAGCGCACGCTCCAGGAAGCGCTGATAGCGCTCCTCCAGCTTCGAGAAGAACACCTGGAAGCGGGAGCGCTTGGCCGTCTCGTCGCTGTCTGTCTTGACGCTGAGGAAGCGGCTGGCGAGTACAGGGACCAGCGTGAGCGCCACGAGCAGCGAGCACGCCAACGCGAAGACGACCACCAGCGCGAGGGCCTGGAAGAGGCTGCCGATGGTGGACTGCATGAAGACGAGCGGCAGGAAGATGACGCAGGTCGTGAGCGTGGAGGCCACGATGGCGCCCGCCACCTCGCGCGTGCCCACCCGCGCGGCCTCGACCAGACTCACGCCTTTCTCCTCGCGGTGCCGCACGATGTTCTCGAGCACCACGATGGCGTTGTCCACCATCAGCCCGATGCCGAGGGCGAGACCGCCGAACGTCATCTGGTTAAGCGTCAGCCCGCCGAAGAACAACACGCCAAACGTGGCGATGACGGAGATGGGGATGGCGAGCGCGATGATGAACGTAGACGAGCCGTTGCGCAGGAACAGGTACAGCACAAAGATGGCCAGCAGCCCGCCCCAGAACGCCGAGGTCTGGACGTTGGAAATACTTTGCCGGATGAAGGTGCTTTGGTCGCTGGTGACGCGCAGGATGAGGTCGTTGCGCTCGGCGTTGATGCGGTCCACCTCGCGCTGGATGTCGTCGGCGACGGCGACGGTGTTGGCGCCGCTCTGCTTCTGGATGCTGAGGCGGATGACGGGCACGCCGTCAAGTTCAGAGAGCCAGCGCACATCCTCGTAGCCGTCCTCCACGGTGGCTACATCGCCCACGCGGATCGGCTTGCCGTTGACGTAGCGGATGACGGTGTCGTCGATCTGATCCATCGACTCGTACTCGCCCAGCGAGCGCACGTAGAGGTCGCGGATGCCGTCCTTCACGTTGCCGCCCGGCAGCGTCGTGTTCTCCTGGCTGAGCGCCTGCCGCACATCGTCGGGCGTGAGGTTGGCAGCCTGCAGGCGGTCGCGTTCGAGGTCTACGCGGATCTCGCGGCTCACGCCCCGCACCTCGATGGTGCCCACGCCAGGGATCTGCTCGAAGCGCCGCGCCAGATCGCGCTCCAAGATGCGCGTCGTCTCCTCCAAGGGCCTCCGCGACTCCACCGCGAGCGACACAATCGAGATGTTGTTCGGGTCGAACTTCCAGATGCGCGGTGGCTCGGCCTCCACAGGCAGGTTGTCGCGGATGCGGTCGAGCGCGGAGCGGATGTCGTTGGCGGCTTCGTCCAGGCTGGTGCCCTTGGCAAACTCCAGCCGCACCTGGCTGCTGCCTTCCTCCGAGCTGGATGACATGCGCTCCAAGTTCGGGATGCCCGAGAGCGCGTTCTCGACAGGGTCGGTGATGATCTGCTCCATCTCCTCTGGGCCCACGTTCGCGTAGCGCGTGAACACCGTCAGCCGCGAGAACTCGATGGGCGGCAGCAGGTCGACGGGGAGGTAGCGGAAGCCCACGATGCCCACGGTGACCACGACGAGGTAGAACATCGCGGTGGCCACGGGGCGCTTGATGGAGAGGTCAGTCAGGGACGCCATGGTGCAAAGCCGGGGAAGTCGAGATCAGAAAGAAGAGAGGCGGAACGCGGTCAGGCGCCCGCTTTGGCTGGGGCGACGGGCGCAGCGCTTGTGGGCGTTTGCGTGAGCGTAGCCTCATCCCCCGTGTTGGCATCAGAGGTGGGGCCGCCGAAGCGCTCGCGGGCCATGCGCTGCTGCTTCTCCATAAACTGCCGCAGCAGGTCTTGCTCCTGCATGTTCTGCAGCTCCGCGATACGCTGCCATGTGACGGGCCGCGCCCGGGCATCCGTGGCGTCCTGGCCGGGTGTGCCGAGCAGGTTCTGCCCTACAGTCACCACCCAGTCGCCGGCCTGCAGGCCGCTCACGCCCACCATGCCGCGGCCCTCGGCCAGCACATCTACTTGGCGGAACGTCATCGGCGTAGCCTCGGTGAGGCCGGGCGGGTCGTTGGGATCAAACGTGTCGGGCTCTTCCAGCGGCGTCTCGGTGCCGAGCGAACTGGCCACGTAGATGCCACGCAATCCCGTGTTCGGGTCTTCGTAGAGCGCACTCGTGGGGATGAGCGTGGCCTGCTGCGTCTCGCCATAGAGGATGTCGACGTTCACGAACATGCCGGGACGCAACCGCATCTCGGCATTGTCGAGGTCGACCTCGGCGCCCGCGCTGTAGCTGCCGATCTCCAGGAACGGCGAGATGCGCGACAGCGTGGCCTCAATGGGGTCAAAGGCGAACGTCTCGGAGGACACGATGACGGGCATGCCCGTCTCGATCACATTGATCTTGTCGTCGGGGATGGCGATCTCCACGCGTACCTCGTCAAAGTTGCCGAGGGCGTAGAGCTGCGTGTTCGGGTCGACGCGCATGCCGACCTCCACGTTGCGCATGCCCACGCGGCCGCTGATGGGCGCGCGCACCACCGTCTGGCGCACCTGCTCCTTGCGCTCGTCGATGGTGGCTTTGGCCTGCTCGATGCGCGCCAGCGCCTGCTCGTAGCCCGCCGTCGCGCCGTCGACCTGGGCTTGCAGGGTCTCCAGCTCTTCCTGGCTCTGAAACTCGCGGGAAGCAAGTTGCTTGGTCCGTTCCAGCCGCGATTCCAACTCGCGCTTGGTGGCCTCGGCGCGGCGTGCGTCGGCTTCGGCGATGGTGAGGGCGGCTTCGTCCTGCCGCAGCTGCTCGCGGGCCTGCACATCGCGGAGGTAGACGAGGGGCGCTCCACGTTGCACGTAGTCGCCGTTCTGGGCAGCCACGCGCGTGACCACGGCCGAGATTTCAGGGAAGATCATCACCTGGTTCTCGGCGACTACGGTCCCCGTGACGCGTTCCTGCAGGGGCAAGGCGCCGAAACGCGCCTGGATCACCTCGACGGATGGTGTGCCGCCACCGCCGCCTCGCCCGCCCCAACCACCACCGCCCGATGAGGCGGCTTGATCAGACGAACAACCGAAGGTGACGATGCACAGGGCGGCCAGCAACAGCAGGCCCAGGCGGGCAGTAGAGAACGACATACGACGTGAGATGAACTACAGAGCGGAGGAGGGCCAAGAGGCCAGACGGGGTTCGCTAAAAACCAAAGTTGTAACGTTACAAGTGCCCTCAGCATTCCGCGGTGGTGTGACGCGTCCGTAAAGCATCGGCGCCTGCGCGTGAAGATCTCGCATGGCGCTGATTACGCGCAGCCTGGAGCCGATGCCGCCATGACCCGTTGAGAGGTGGCACCGCTCCACCGTCGTCCAGTCCGCCCATGAAGAAAGCTCTCGCTGCCCTCGGCATTCTCGTCGGTCTCGGCGCCATCACGTTTGCCGCTGGGCCACGCGCTGCCAGTGATGTGACGCTGCAGCCCGTTGATCTGCCCGCCGATCTTGATGGCTACATCGCTCAAAAAGAAGCCGCCGTCGAAGGGCTGCGGCCAGGCACGGAGCGCGCCATTATCTGGGCGGATGCCGCGCGCCAGCGGACGCCCTACAGCATCGTCTACATCCACGGCTTTGGCGCGACGCGGGGCGAGACTTACCCGCTCTCTGATTCGCTCGCACACCGGATCGGCGCCAACCTGCACTACGCCCGGCTGACAGGCCATGGCCAGGAAGGGCCCGATCCGATGGGCGAGGCGACGATCACCGACTGGGTGAACGATGTGAACGAGGCCTACCGCATCGGGCAGCAGATTGGCGAGCGCGTCATCCTGATTGGCACGTCGATGGGGGGAGCGCTGACGACGTGGTTTGCCGCCCAGCCCGAGGCCGCCGACCTGTTCGCCCTCGTGTTGATCTCGCCCGCCTACGGTATCCGAGATGCCGATAGCGAGAACAGCCTGCGGACGGTGGCGGGCCTGCCGTGGGCACGGCGTATCGTCCGGGCCGTCATCGGCGAGCGCTGGAGCACCCTCACTGGCGATGCGAACCGAGACTACTACTGGTCGCGCGACTACCGGAGCGACGCACTGGTCGCCTTTATCAAAGCGGTTGACTTGGGTGTGGGCGTCGACCATGCGCAGATCACCGCGCCGACGCTTATGATCTACTCGCCCGACGATGTAGTTATTAGTCCCTCCAACATCGAGCGGATCTATCCGGCACTCGGCGCGAACCGCAAGGACAGCGTGCAGGTGCTGAACTCCACCGACCAGTACGACCACGTCATCGCGGGAGATTACATGTCGCCCAACACCACCGCTCAGGTGGAGGCCGAGATCCTCGCGTTCCTCACGCCGCTCATGGCGGACCAGTGACCCGGTACTGCCGCACGCATCCATGAACCTCGCCCCCGTATTCTCGGCTCCGCAGCTCATCACGCTCTTCGGCGCGCTGCTAGGATTTCTGCTGTTGCTGGCGAGCTTTTTCTGGGGGAAGGAGAACCGTAGGGCCAACCGCCTTTTCGGTGGCATCGTTGGCATACTGACGCTGCTGACGCTAGCGGTAAGCGGAAGTTATGGAGGGGCGACACCTGACGAGGCCCCATACGTCGTGCTCCACCTCTGGGGAGCGCTGGCGTTGCTCCTCGGCCCACTGATCTACTTCTACATCCGTACGTCGGTGGATGCTCGCTATCTGTTCAAGGCGTCTCGGCTGGTGCATGCCGTCCCCGCACTCCTCCATCTCTCCCTGCTCATCCCGCTGGTATTTGCCGATGCAGCACTGCGTGCGACCTACATAGAAACCTACATCGATCGCAAGCTCTTTATCAGCGCGATTCCGGGCATACGCATCGGGCACATTGTCACCAGTGTGTATGCGGTGGCCGCGTTCATCTGGATCCGCCGCTACAAAGCCCACCTTGCCCAGGTCGCCTCCTTCGGCGATGTTCCGCGCATCCGTTGGCTCAAGTGGTTCACGGGTTTGGTGGTGGCGCTCATGTTCATCGCCGGGCCCATCACCGCCCAAGAGGGATACCGGGTTTTCGGATCCCTTGCCTTGACGCTATTTATGAGCACCCTCGTGTTCATCGCGCTGGTGCGGGCGGAGGTGTTTCACGGCATCCCATCGGCGCTGCGCCTCGCTGAGGAGAGCACGAACAAGACGAAGTACGAGGGTTCGCAGCTGGACGACGCGCAGAAAGAGCGCCACCTGGTGGCCTTGCTGGCCCACTTCGACGAGCAGAAGCCCTACCTGCAGCAGGAACTCACGCTTCGCGACGTTGCGACTGCGCTCAACATCCCCCACCGGTACGTCTCGCAGGTGGTCAACGAAAAGCGGGGGCAGCACTTCATGGACTTCGTGAACGGCTACCGGGTGGAGGCGGCGAAGGAGATGCTGCGCGCGCCTGAGTGGCAGCACCTCACCATCGACGGCATTGCTAGCGAGGCGGGCTTCAAGTCACGCTCGGCCTTCTATACGGCCTTCAAGAAAGTGGCTGGCACCACACCCGGGGCGTTCCGCCAAAACGCAGCTACTGGCTGACTTCCGCGCTGCGCTCCAGGGGCAGATACATCGTGGATTTGGCGCACTTCTGCCCCTTCACCTAGGCACATATCTCCACATCCGGAAAGGCGGCGGCGGCTTCCTCCTGGGCGAGAAACCGATTTCTGGTCTGTAAATCTCCTGTCCGGTGACCAGATACATGAATCCGGACATCCCCATGCCTTCATCTGGACAGCTTGGGGCCCTCGCCGCTGCATCTTTGCCGCCGGTCTCCCGCACAGCATTGCGCGGCTGGCACTCAGCCCAATCCGCGCCCTTGCTTCTCGCATTTTTCCCTTCAGAGATCATGACTTCAACGATGCCTTTCTACCCGTACCGGACGGTCACCCTGGCCTGTGTGCTCCTGCTGTTCGCCGTCCCGTTGCACGCCCAGACCGCCGCTCCTGCCGAAATCACACCGGAGCGCATCGCCCAGCAGGTTGATGCCGACCTCGACCAGCTCAGTCTCACCGAGGCACAGCGCGAGACCGTGCGGCCCATCATGACATCTGCCTTCGCCGAGCGCCTTGTCGTGATGGAGAAGCATGGTGTGAACCCGGCGCAGATGCAGTCCGGCAAGCGGCCCGGCCTCCGCACACTCCGCCGCATGAAGAAAGACATGGACGCGCTGAATAAAGCCACCGAAGAAGAGCTTGAGGCTGTGCTCACGGAAGAGCAGATGGCGCAGTGGCGCACGATCGAGAAAGAGCGCCAAGACCGGATGCGCGCCCAACTCCGTGGTAACTAGCGCCTCTGTCAACACGCGCCCCGGGTTCACGCTTTTACCTGATCTGACCATGCGCCATCCTTCAACTACGTCAGCGCCCATCGCAGCGCTGGGGTTTGGCCTGGCGATGCTGCTCAGCGCCTGCTCATTCGCGCCGCACATGGCGCAGCCGCACGCCGAGGCCGAGCTTCCGCCAGACTTCGACCTCGTAGAGTCCGACACGCTGCGCCCGATGGCCCAGTGGTGGACCATCTACAACGACCCGGTGCTCAACCGACTGATCGACACCACGCTGGTGCGCAACCTCGACCTACGCGCTGCCGCGTCACGCGTCGTGGAGGTCCAGCACCAGTACCGCATCGCGCGGGCGGGTCGGCGACCCAGCATACAGGTCACGGGCGACATTAGCCGGAGCGATACGCCGGCCAACGTCGGGTTCACTTCGGAGCTGCCGGGTCTGCCGGAGCGATTCGAGAACGAGACGTACAGCATCAGCGGCACCCTGGCCTACGAGATGGACCTGTGGGGGCGCCTGCGCAACCAGCAAAACGCCGCGCTCAGCGAGTTTTACGCCACGCAGGAGGACTACCGCGCCATCCAGATGGGCGTGGTGACCGAGGCCATCGGCACGTACTTCGAGATTCTAGATGTGGAGGCTCAACTGCGCCTGACGCAGGCAAACGTGGAACTGCTGCAAGAGCGCATCGACCGCACCGAGGACCGCTTTGCGCAGGGCAGCGTCAGCTCGTTCGAGCTGTACAGCCTGCGGCAGGAGTTCGAGAACACGCGCACCAACGTGCCGCTGCTTGAAGCCAACCTCAGCGATGCCGAAGGGCGCCTGGGCGTGCTGCTCGGCATGTACCCATCCGAAGCGGCCGTCTTCCTCGACGCGACCCGCGCCCCCGACCTGGTTCTGGCGCCCATCCCCGCCGGACTGCCCTCCGACCTGTTGCGCGAGCGTCCCGACGTGGCGGCGGCCGTCCATCGCCTGGAAGCGGCGCGGCAAAACATCGGGGCGGCGAAGGCGAGCCTGCTGCCGTCGCTGCCGATGACCGTCACAGGCGGGATACAGAGCCCCGACCTGGGCGAGCTGCTCAACACGAGCCAGTACTTCACCAGCATCACCCGCTCCCTGACGGCGCCGCTGTTTCAGGGCGGGGCGCTGCGGGCCAGCGTGCGCGTCACCGAGGCGCAGTACGCGCAGCTCGTCGCCAACTACGAGAAGACACTGCGCACAGCCTTCAACGAGGTGCAGGTGACGCTCATCTCCTACGACAAGCAGCGCGAGCGCTACGCCGTGCTGCAGGACGAACTGGCCTACGCCGAGGCATCCGTGGAGGGGCAGGAGGCGCGTTACCGCAGCGGCGTGGGCGACTACCTGGCGTACCTCGACGCCCGCCGCAACCTCGTCCGCGTGCAGACCACGCTCGCCAGCGCTGAACGCAGCGTAGCCGACGCCCGCCTCGCCGTCCACCGCGCCCTCGGCGGCGCCTGGGTCGACGACGACTCCGCCCTGTGACACTCACCTCAGTCTCTTCCTACCATGATGAAGCATCTCACATCCATCCTGCTGATCGGCGGCATCGTCGTGGGCGGCATCGGCATCGCCGCCCTGCTGGTCGCGTTCAGCCCTGAACCGCCTCGCGAAACGCCCGCTGCCCAGGCCCCGCTCGTCTACACCACGGACGTAGCGGCGCAGTCGGGGCAGCTTCGCGTCACGGGCACTGGCACCGTGCAGCCCACCCGCGAGGTCAGCCTCTCCGCTGAGGTGGCGGGGCGTTTGGTATCCGTCTCGCCTTCGCTGGTGACGGGCGGCATCGTGCGGGCGGGTCAGGTGCTGGCTACCATCGACCCCAGCGACTACGAGAACGCGGTCGTCATCGCCGAAGCGCAGGTGACGCAGCGGCGCGTGGAGGTTGCGCAGGCTGAGGAGGAGGTGAAGTTGGCGCAGGCTGAGTGGGCGCGGCTGAACACGCTGACGGGCGCGACCAGCATGCCCGACTCCTCGGACCTCGGCCGCCTCGCCTTCCGCGAGCCACAGCTGCAACTATCCATCGCATCGTTGCGGAGTGCCGAGGCGCAGCTGGCCGACGCCCAAGCGCGCCTGGAGCGCACGCAGATCAAGGCGCCGTTCAGCGGGCGGATCCGCAGCAAGCTGGTGGACCTGGGCCAGTACGTG
>JBCDJT010000009.1:0-64916 GCA_038747545.1 Bacteroidota bacterium | reverse complement strand
CGCGTTTCCCGTAACGGAGGAGCGGTTGACCTTTGACCTGTCGGGGTTCTCGGCACCGCCGATCGTCCTCGACATTACCGAGCCTCACGCCATTCGTGCGCTGGGGGTACAAGCGCAGGGTTCAACGTATCGCGTGCAGGCCGAGCGTGGCCTCCAATCCCAGCGTGAGTTCATCGCCTTCGTGCCCTCGTCTGCTATCGCGACGTCGGCTGCGTTAGCACGGCCTGTGAGCGCGCAAAACCTCCACGGCGTACAGAGCTACCCTGACTTGGTCATCGTAGCCCCCGAGCCGTTCGTGGCACACGCAGAGCAGCTGGCGGAGCGTCGGCGTGCGCAGGGCCTCGAGGTGCTGGTGACACGTTTCGACCAGATCATCAACGAGTTCAGCGGCGGTGTCCCAGACGTCCGCGCCATCCGCGACTACTTCAAATTCCTCTACGACCGCGCCCCCGACGATGAGCGGCGCCTGCAGTTCGGGTTGCTCTTCGGCGATGGACATTACGACATCCGCGGGCTCAACGCCCGTTTCAATGAGAACTACGAGGGGCTTACCAACTGGATCTATCCCTTCGAAACGTCCGAGTCGTTCGATCCCGTCTCCTCGTACACCAGCGATGACTACTTTGGGCTGCTCGACGACGATGAGGGCGTGTGGCGTTGGACTGGGCTGAGTGGGCGCACGTTCGAGCGCGTCGACATTGGCGTGGGGCGCCTGCCTATCCAAACTGTGGCCGACGCAGAGGCCATCCTGCGGAAGATTGAGCGATACGAGGATCCCGAGACCTTTGGCGCGTGGCGCGCGAACTACATCTTCTCAGCCGATGACGCCTTCACAGGGCTCAACGGGGACACCAACGAGAACGATCTACACCTCCGCGATGCAAACGTCGTGGCCGAATTGGTCAAGGAGCGCTTCAGCGCGGTGAATGTGGAAAAGATCTTCGCCACGTCATACCCGCGCGTCTTTCAGAACGGCTTCCGTATTCCCGGGGCCAAGAAAGCCATCCTCGACGCGCTTGAAGAAGGCGCACTCTTCTTCAACTACAGCGGTCACGGCGGCCCGGATGGTCTTGCCCAAGAGGAAGTCTTCACCGTTGAAGACGTACGCCAACTCCGCAACCTCGATCGGCTGTCCGTCTTCGTCACAGCCACGTGCTCGTTCGGCTGGTGGGATCTGGACGACCACCAAAGCGGCGCCGAAGAGCTCCTGCTCAACCCCGATGGCGGTGGCATCGCGGCGCTGACGACCGTGCGCATCGCATACACGTCGGGCAACAGCAACTCGCTGAACCCGGGGTTGAACCGGGCGATGTCTGAGGCGCTGCTGACACGCGACGCCGACGGGCTGCCGCGCCGCTTGGGGACCGCGATGCTCCTGGCCAAAAACACCGATGTGGGCCTCCAAGGCAACAGCCGCAAGTTTAACCTGATCGGCGACCCGTCGATGCGGCTGGGCTTGCCATCGGGCGGTGTCACCATCACGGATGTTGGCGGCGTGGATGTGCGCAACGAAACGGCCCCCGTGCGCGCCTTGGATCGCCTGACGATCAGCGGGCAGATGCTCCGCCCCGATGGCACCGCCGATGCCGCCTTCTCGGGCGCGGTGCAGGTGACGATGTGGGATGCCGAGCGCCGCGTGGCCATCCCCGACCCCGATCTGCTGCGGTCGCGCCCTTACTACTTGGTCCGCGAAGACCTGATCTGGAGCGGCGAGGTGACGGCACAGAATGGTACTTTTGAGGCTACCTTCGTGGTGCCGAAAGACATCTCCTATAGCAACGAGCTTGGGCGCATCTCTGCCTACGCCAAGGCTGCAGACCGCGATGCGGTGGGGTATACGGAGAACATCCGTGTAGGCGGTACGGCGGCGACGGCGCTAGACGACGCCGTCGGGCCCGAAGTTCAGTTGTTTCTGAACGATACTACGTTTGTCTCGGGAAGCCTCACGCACGACGAGCCCGAACTCATCGTGCAGCTGTTTGACGAGAGCGGCATCAACACCGTGGGCGCTGGTGTGGGCCATGAAATTCTGCTCATCGTCAACGGCGACGAAGAGGGGGCTATCGACATCGGCAACCGCTACCAGAGCGCCGAGAACTCCTTCCAGCGCGGGACCATCCGGTGGCCCCTCGGCAAGCAAGAGGCTGGGGTTAACGCGCTCACCGTGCGCGCCTGGGACGTCGTCAACAACTCCACCACGGCTGAGTTGACGTATACGGTCACGGCTAACGAAGCCATCGAGATCCGCAACCTGCTCAACTATCCGAATCCCACGCCAGGACCGACGCGCTTTGTCTTTGAGCACAACCAGCGCCCCGGTACACTTGCCGAAGTAGAGGTACGCGTGTATACGCTGGCGGGCCGTGTCGTTCGCATCATGGAGACTGACGAGGCGCTGCCACTGGGCGCGCTGCCCGGCGGGCTGGTGCAGATTCCTTGGGATGGCCTCGACAACGACCTCGACCCACTGGGGTCGGGGGTATATCTCTATAAAGTCCGCGTAGCCACCGATGATGACGATGGCTCGCGGCATGTCACTGAACACCTGGGCAAGCTCGCCGTGATCCGGTGAGGGAGCCTTTCCAAGATGAGCCGCGTATAGCGGCCGTGCAGACCAGTAACGCTATGCAGAACAGAACCTTATCACGCCTCGAACGGATGAACACGATGCTTTTCTCTCGCATGTGGCCCCGCCTTGTAGCTGCCGCCGCGCTCCTCCTCACGCTAGGGGTGGCCGTCCGTCCAGCTACTGCACAGATTGGCGGTGCAGCCGTCGTCTTCTTGCAGATTGAGCCCGACAGCCGCATGGCCGGGATGGGCAACGCCGGCGTTGCCCTGGCAGACAACGCCAACGCCATCTTCTGGAACCCGGCTGGTCTAGGCTTCCAGAAAGGCACCGAGGTCGCCATCACGCACTCGAACTGGCTGCCTGAATTCCAGACCGACATGTTCTACGAGTACATCGTGGCCAAGCACCACATCCCGGGCTGGGGCACGTTTGGTGGGCACGTGACTTACCTGTTCCTCGGCGAGCACGAAGGCCGCGACGAGCAGAACAACCCGACGGGTACATTCCGCTCCTATGACCTCTCGGCCGGCGCCTCGTTCTCGACGAAGCTGTCCGAACGCCTCTCGGTGGGTACCGGGGTACGGCTCATCTACTCCAACCTGGCGCCAGGCCAGTCGGTAGGGGCGCAGGAGACGAAAGCGGGTGTATCGGCAGGCTTTGACCTCGGCGCGCTCTACCGCTCGGCTCCACGGAAGCTCGGCAGCACGAACATGACGTTCAGCGGTGGCTTCAACATCGCCAACATGGGGCCGCAGATCCAGTACTCAGACAGCCCGCAGAAAGACCCGATTCCGACCACGCTGCGGTTCGGCTACGCCCTGACGTTCGACTTCGACGAGTACAACAAGCTGAACTTCGTCAACGACTTCACCAAGATGCTGATCAACGTGGAGCGTGACGAGGAGGCGGGCACCACAACGGCTGACCCGTTCTACCAGGCCATCTTCTCGTCGTGGTCGCCCATCCAGGTGCGCACGAACCCGCTCAACGAGGAAGAAGCCGTCTTTGAGACGCTCAACGCTATCGACCAGCTGGTGATTGGCACGGGGCTGGAGTACTGGTACCGCGACCTGTTCGCGTTCCGCTCAGGCTATTTCTATGAGAACCCCTACAACGGCAACCGCCAGTTCCTCACCTTTGGCGCGGGCATTCGGTACAACCTGATTGGCGTGGACTTCTCCTACATCTACGCCCTGGAGGAGAACCACCCGCTCTCCAACACGATGCGCTTCTCGCTGCTGCTCGACTTCGGCAAAGGCAAATAAGTAGTCTCTTCAGCGAACACTTGGCCTTCGTGCGAGCACTCACACACCGCTTGAAAGCGCCGAGGAACCTCTGGCCCCCATGCTCGGGGCAGGGGACACTCCTCGGCGCTTTGCTATTGCTGTTGGCGCTACCCGCTTTCGCGCAAGAGCAACAGCTCAAGCCCAGTATGGAAACCTGGAAGCTGCGGCAGGCAGCCCTGGCTGCCTCCGGCCCGTTGCTGCTTACTCAGCCCGCCGCGCCGTCCTACGATGTCGTCGCCTTGCGGGTGGAATTTCAGCCAGACACCACGCGGTTTACGACAGGGGTAGGTACTTTTGACGGCGAGCTGTACGAGGGTGGCTTGGAGCCCAACGTCGATCCGCTACCGCACAACGCGGGGTATTTTGAGGCGCATCTCGCCTTCCTCGAAAACTATGTGCAGCGTGTCTCAAACGGACGCACCACGGTGACCACGCACCTAGTTCCCGAAGTTGTCCAGGTATCCCAGCCGATGGGTGCCTACAGTCCCACAGGTTTTGAGGCGCAGTCAGATGCTGAACTGGCTAAGCTCGCCGCCCTAGTAGAGGAGGCCTGGACGCTGGCGTCGGCACAGTCGGCGTTCGATGTGCGTAGCTTCGATCCCGAGCGCACGGCGTTCGTGCTCTTTCATGCGGGGGTAGGGCGCGACCTCGAACTGATCGGCACGACGCTGGATAAGACGCCGCAAGACTTGCCGTCGATCTTTTTCAACGACGACAGCTTGGTGCGTTTGTTGGATGACTCCGCGCTATCGTTCAAGGGCTTGCCCGTGTCCAACACCATCGTCATGCCGCGCACGGAAACGCGGCGGGGTGTCAACTTCATCACCGATGAAGCCTTCCTAGCTGAGTTCTCCATCAACGTCCTCCTCGCGGCCAGCTTCTTCAACTACCTCGGCGTGCCCGACCTCTTCGATACTGAGACGGGGCAGTCGGCGATAGGGCCGTTTGGCTTGATGGACCCGTTCGGTCTCTTCGCGTTTAGCGGCCTCTTCCCGCCCGAGCCGATGGCGTGGACCCGTGCCTACCTCGGCTGGTCGGATGTGCTTGTGCTTGACAGCGATACAGACCGACCTACGTTGCCTGCTGTGGCAGGCGGCGCGCCCATGGATATGGCACAAGCACGCATCGCTGAGGGCGAGTATTTCCTGATCGAAAACCGCCAGCGCGATGTGGAGGGCGATGGCCTCGTCATGCAGATCTGGCGCGATGGGCAGGTGAGCGAACAGCGCATCGAGCTGGGTGACGAGATGTTTGACCAGTTCTCGATTGAAGGCTTTGCGGGTGGCGTGGTGATCGATGTCGACAACTACGACTGGGCGTTGCCAGGCGCACTCGATGAGGACGATGTGGTGCGTAATGGTGGCATGCTCATTTGGCACATTGACGAGGCCCGCATCCGTAATGGTTTGCCCACGAACAGTGTCAACGTAGACGCCGCACGTGGCATTGACTTAGAGGAAGCCGACTCGGCAGAAGACCTTGGCACTTCGTCGGCCGGGACGCTGGGGCCGCAGCTGGAGTTCGGGACGCCGTTTGACTATTTCTACGAAGGCAACCCGGTACTCGCCGTCACGGGCTTCGGCAACGAGATCCAGCTCTACGAGAATCGCTTCGGTGCCGACACCTTCCCCAACAGCGATACCAATGCCGGTACGCCTAGCTACATCGAGCTGCGCGACTTCTCGGCAAGCGGTCCTGAAATGAGCTTTACCTACGCCATCGTGCCAGCAGGCGGCATCACTCCGCTCGACATGAGCGAGTGCCCGGCGAACGTTGCTCCACGTCGGGCAGCGGGAGCCGTACGAGCAGACCGCCACAGCACGTTGTATGTTAGCGATCCATCGTGTGAGACCACGGTCGCGTACTACCTCGACACGGCATCGAATCGCTACGAACTGTTCGTGCATGAGCCAAGCCGTGAGTTGCTCGCGCAGGCTGCCTTCCCAGCAACGCCAGCCATCGTCGTGGAGCCTGGGCAGGTGCCGCGCGTCACGTGGTACGACGATGAGGCGATTCTATCCCAGCAACTCGACGGCGTGTCGGGCATCAGGGAACGCCCATTTGGCACCGCCTTCGAAGGACGACGCCCCACCTCAGACGTTGTATATGCTGCGGCACAGGGGCTCGATACGTACTACCTGAGCTTTGAAGGCGAGCCCAGTGTGCTGCTGGCGCAAGTCGACGCCTTGCCCTTGTCCGTTGATGGCATCGGCGAGGTGCTGACGGTGGCGGCCCGTGAAAACGCCGTGTACGCACTCGGTACGACAGGCGTCCAGGCGCTGCCAAACGACGGCTTCAAGCTGGACGTTGTCAGCCAGCCCGGAGAGGTGGGCCACCCGGTTCTCGGTCGCCGAGGCGTGTTGCCTCTTCCTGCATCCCGACAACTGGCCATCGTACAGGCCCCTGACGTGCAGCATGTGAACCTCGCACCTTACTGCGCAGAAAACACGACGCTCAATCCAGACGTGCTCGTCGCCGATGGCGTCCCCATCGTGACTAGTTGTGGTGCAACGGTGGTCGGTATCACCTGGAGCGGGGCCATCGCGGATAATTTCCCCGTCGCGCTACCTGCCAACGTCAGTACCGGCTTCACGGCGCTACAGGCCACCGACGGCGGCACTACTTCGGTTTTTCTGTTTGGGACGGCTGACGGGCTGGTGTACGCCATGGATGCGAACGGCGGTGAGGTGCTACCGGGCTTCCCGCTCAAGGCAGGCATTGAAGTGCTCCAGACGCCGCGCGTGAGTGACGGCGTGCTCTACGCGATGTCGGTTGCGGGCTCGCTCAGCGCATGGCGCATTGAGGACCCCCGCTTCGTCCGTAGCTTGAACGATGCGTTCGGCAACCGTGTGGTAGGCGCTGCCGATGTACCTGAGACGCCCGGCACGGCGAGCAATCTGGCGCTCGACCGGGAGGAGACGTACAACTGGCCCAACCCGATTACCGAAGGCGTCACGCACATCCGCGTCCAGGCTGATCCGAACCAGCCCGTTGATGTCCAGATCGTGGACATGGCGGGGGCACTCGTGGACTCCTTCACCTTGCCACCGGGCACCGTGGCCGGACCGCGTGAACACCGATGGCAGACTGATGCTCCAAGCGGGGTCTACTTCGCGCGGGTCAAAGTGCGCGGCACGGGGGAGGCACACATCATCAAAATGGCGATTGTGCGATGAGGCGATTGCATACGTGGCAACTACTGGGGTGGCTCATAGCTGGTGTGGGCGTGCTCGCACCCGTACCCGCACAGGCACAGGTCGATGTGACCTTCATGGACTACGCCCGCCCCGACCTGGAGTGGTATACCATCGAGACGGAGCACTTCAAAGTCCACTTCCACTACGACGAAGAAACGGGTAGCGGTGCCAGCCGCACCGCACAGGTCGTGGCGCGCATCGCCGAAGACATCTACGCCCCCATCACGGCGCTCTATAAGCATGAACCTGCCACCAAGGTGGACATCATGCTGAAGGACTACGAGGACTACTCAAACGGTGCTGCCTACTTCTTCGACAACAAGATCGAGATCTGGGCGCCATCGCTCGACTCGCCCTTGCGCGGCGACCACAGCTGGCTGCGCAACGTCATTACCCACGAGTTCACGCACATCGTGCAGGTGCAGGTGACGATGAAGGCGCACCGCCAGATGCCGTTTCTCTACCTGCAATACCTCGACTACGAAGATGCGCGCCGCCCCGATGTGCTCTACGGCTACCCCAACGTCATCGCCACCTACCCGGTACCCGTACTCAACAACCCCGCATGGTTGGCCGAGGGCACGGCACAATACCAGCGTGCAGGGCTGGACTACGACCAGTGGGATACGCACCGTGATATGAAGCTGCGCACCCGCGTGCTGGCGGGCGAGGAGTTGAGCCTGACTGACATGGGCGGCTTCTACTCGCACAACTCGCTGGAGCGAGAAGCGGTGTACAACCACGGCTTTGCCTTCTCGCGCTACTTGGCGCAGACGTACGGCGAGGACGTGCTGCGGCGGTTGAGTGAGGCATTGGGGCAGTGGTCTAATTGGAACGTCGAGCGCGCCTTCGATGCCACCGTCGGTGAGCGTGGCGAGGTCGTCTACCAAGCGTGGATGGACGAGCTACGCACGCAGTACGCCGAGCGGGTAGCGCGGATCAACACGCATGCTGTTGAGGGTGAGTTGATCGAGACCGAAGGGTTCGCGAATGCGTACCCACGCTACAGCCCCGATGGGGAGCAACTCGCGTACATCACCAATAAAGGGCAGGACTTCAGCCGCACCCGGCTGCTGATTAACGACTTGGCCACGGGAGGCGTCGTGGCGCACCAGATCGAAGGGCTGCGCAGCGAGGCGCACATGGGGTTCACCTGCGCGCTGGGGCATCGCCACACGTTGCCGCGCGTGGGCGGTGCCTTTGCTTGGCACCCGTCCGGGGACGCCATCGTCTATTCGCGCATCAAGGATACGCCGCGCGGCTACCTCGTGGCCGATCTGTACCAGTATGACCTAGACACGAAGGAGTCGAAGCCGCTTACGTTCGGCGCGCGTGCGCATGCTCCCGCGTACAGCCCCGATGGCACCCAGGTGGCCTTCATCACCTTCCGCGACGGCTCCGCCAACCTCTCGGTCTTGGATATCGAGGCTGCGTCGATCCGAAGCCTGACCGCCCATGACGACGGCACTCAGATCACCGACCCCGTGTGGCACCCCGATGGCGAGTGGATCTACTACGCGCGCCACCAGCGGCACGGGCGCGACCTGTGGCGCCTACGCGTCAGCGACGGCCATGCCGAAGCCGTCTTGGCCACCGAGGCCGACGAGCGGCACCCAGCGTTTGATGCCAGCGGCCGCTACCTCTATTTCGCCTCTGACCAGACGGGGATCTTCAACTTGTACCGTACTCCTGTCGCGACAGAAGGCGATGGGTTGGGGAAGGCGGAGCAGCTTACCAACGTCGTTGGGGGCGCCTTTATGCCCAGCCTTCGCCCTGACGGGACGCTAGCGTTCGCGCGGTACGACTGGAGCGGCTACAAAATCGCCCGCCTTGACCAGCCTGCTCCCGTAAATCCTGAAGCGCGGGCACTCGCCTACGCCCCACCCAGCGTGATGGGCAAAGTCGTTGACGATACCTCGTTTGACTGGGATACCTTCGCCAACTATGACGACACCGATCTCCCCAGCCTCACGCCATCGCAGTTTGGGACGTTATCCAGACGCACAGAATCACTGCCTGACGGTGCGGCGAGTACCGACGGCGAGACCGTGGCGATAGCCGACACGTTTGGCACCATCACGCCATATGATCTAGGCTTCACTTCACTCAGCTTCTTCCCGGTGCTCCGGCTTGACCAGTATGTGGAGCGCTCCCCCGATCGCCTCGCTGGGCAGCTGCAGGCACGCACAGTGCCAGAGACGCTGTGGCGCAATACCAAGGTAGGCGTGTACATGTCGTCCCGGGAGGTCTTGGAAGGGCTGACGCTGCTAGGTGGTGCGCTTATCGGACCAGGTTCACGTCCTGCTGAGTCACTAGGTGATTACGTCCAGCCCACCAATCTGCTCAAGCTCGAACGCGACCTCTTCATTCAGCTTGACTACAGCAAGGGGTTCGGGTTTCTGCCCAAACGGTGGTCGCCACAGGTCTCGCTGGCGATGTATAACATCCGGCGCAACGTAGAGCAAGGATTGCGAATCGAGGAGTTTCCCTGCACCGCGTGCTTCCCCGATACCACGCTCGCTGACATTTCGTACAGCCTATGGCAGGCCGAGGCCAGCCTCCGTAGCAAAGTGAACCGCGCTACAGTCCTCGAACTCGGCTATCGGGCCAGCCCATACCGTGTGGTGACCGAGCGCTTCTTCTCGAAGGAGAATGACCAGTTCATCCCTGCTTCGTCGTCGCGGTACTTTGTAGGAAGCGCGGTCCACTTGGCGGCATATTTCGAGGTGCAGCAGCCTAATGTGCACAGTAACGTCATCCCCGATGGCTTAGAAGGCAGCCTGCGTCTGGAGCGCGAGCAAGGGCGATTGCTCAACGAGTTTGAGATCAACGACGGGATACTCACGCCCGTCTACGAGGAAAACACAAACTACCGCGTGACGCTGGATGCCCGATGGTCGCGGCGTTTAGGACGCTTCGCCAACGGCGGCGATCACGGGATCGGGGTGCGCATGCGTGCCAGCTCGCTCTTGGGGCAAGATGTCGACGATTTCTACAACGACTTCATTGGCGGACTCATTGGCGCACGGGGGTATCCGTTCTACGCGCTGGCTGGTAATGAAACCGGGTGGCTCCAACTGAGCTATATGCTGCCCATCGCCCCAGACCTACGACAGCAGGCGGGCTTCCTCTACTTCGACAAGCTCTACGCCCGCCTCTATGCCGATGGGGCTATGGCGTACAGCGGTGCTTTCCCAGGGCTGAGTGAAGTGCGCAAAGACATCGGCGCGGAGTTGCGCCTAGGCCTGGGGTCGTTTTATCTGCTGCCCACAGCCGTCTTCGTGAGTGCCACCTACGGGCTCGACGCCTTCGACTTTCAGCTCGATGACGGCTTTGTGACCGACGATGGCAGTAACTTCGTGCGCTACGGGAAGGAACTCCAGTGGCATTTTGGCATCCTCTTTGGATTCGATCTCTAACGTATCACGGACCTGCTGAATCCATGTCTCTGACCGCTATTTACGCGCTAGGCGGCGCCATGCTAGCCGTAAGTTGGGCCTTTATTTTGCTCCTGCGCCGCTCCAAAAAGCGCGATACCTTCCACACGTTGGGAATGGTACTCTCGGGCTTACTCATGCTTACGTCCTTCGCTATGATCGGCATTGGCGTCTCCATCGACATGGGGAGCCAGACGGGGCGCGCAACGGCAACCGTAGCGCTACAAGAACCGCTCAGCGAACCCGCATCGGATTTTACGTTCGAAATCGTGGGCTCAGAAGAGGAGCAGCGCCTCTCCGATTATCGCGGCAAGGTGGTGCTGCTAAACATCTGGGCTACATGGTGCGCACCGTGCCTCAGTGAGATGCCTACCCTCAACCGTCTGCATCAAGAATACGCCAGCCAGGGCCTCGTTGTCCTCAACATCTCAGATGAAGCCTACGGCATGCTGCGCGATTTCAGAGGACAGGTGGACATGCAAACGGTCTATGCACGCGTCGATGACCCGAAGGAAACACCACAGCCCATCCGTAGTGGGTTTGACGTCCGTCCGCGCACGTTTCTGATTGACCGCGAAGGCCAGCTGCGGCTCTCGATCTTGGGAGAGCGATCGTACGAGCAGTTTGCAGGCATCGTCACGCCCTATCTCTAAGCACTCAAGGCTATGCGAACGTACTTCCTGTCAGCATTAGGCTGCGTGTTTCTGATGGCTGGGTCGCCCGCGGCACAAGCGCAAGACGCGCCCATGACGCCGATGATGCTCCAGATGGAGTTGATCCACGGAGACTATACGTTGAATACGCAGTCTGGCCAGACCCAGGTCGCTGGGCGCCGTAGTGTGCCGCTAGCGCTCGGCCTCTCAGCAGCCATCCCAGGGCTCGGCCAAGCGTACAACCAGCAGTGGGTCAAAGCCGTCGTGGCGTTGGGGCTGGAGGTAGGGCTGTTTGTAGCGAACCGTAACTGGAACAACACCGGGCGCGATTTGGAGCGGGCGTTCCAACTGCGTGCCCATGCTGATTGGGACCCGGCCAAGTATGCCCTCTGGATTCAGGACTATGCCCAATACCTCAACACCAACCATGGTGGCAATATCAGTGGCAGCGTGGCCATGGCCGACGTTGATCTGACCCAGCCTGAGGCGTGGAGTGATGTGCAGCGCGCACTCGTGCGGAGCATGTTCGACGACATCCGGGCCATTGAAGCCCAAGCGTACCACGTGGAGACGGGCGCCTCGTTCTCGCACAAGCTGCCCTTCTTCGCCGAGCAGCAGTACTACGAACTCATCGGGAAGTACTTCCAGTTTGCCCCAGGGTGGCGTGACTATGGCGAGGATGCGACTGCAAACGAAACGGTGGAGGGGCGCCCATGGCTCAACACAGACGGCACGTTTAACAACCGCATCGATCCAGAGTACCGGGAGGATGGCGAGCGCATCTACGTATCAGACGACTTCTTCGATTACGCCCGCGAGACAGCCGAGGCCAATGACTACCTGCGCCGCGCCTCGCGCGTGTCAGCGTTTATCGTGGTGAATCACTTTATAGCAGCTATCGACGCAGCGGTATCCGCGAAGCTGCACAACGACCGTATGAGCACGTCGCTCCAGATCTACAGCGACCAGACGGGCCGTCCAGAGGTGTTTATGCAGATTGGCTATCGCTTCTGAGACCCGATCTGGCGAGTTGTAGTGCCGGACGGTGTCAAACCTTGTCCTCTTGAGCGAAAGCCGAAGGCTGTAGCAAAGGAATCAGAGCCTTGAGCGCAGGATCATCCCGCAGCACGGGTAGCAGCTCCGTTAAGGAGGGTCGGCGATGAAGGCCGCGTAGAGGGGCGGCGGCTGCTGGTCGAGCAGCTCCCGCTTGAGCTGTGAGGCGCTAGGGTCATCGAGGCGCTTCAAGGCGTACCACACCCAGAGGTCGGCCTCCAGCGCAGAGATGCCGCGGTCGCTACAAGTGGGGAGGATGCGCTGTAAGGTCCTAAAGCGCTCCAACGCCTCTTTTTTGTCACCCCCCACAATGTTAGGTCGGAACAGTAGCGATTGGCCCTCGATAAGCAAAACGAACGGGTCGTTGGGATCCAACTCCTTGGCGCGCTCCATAAAGGTGTTAGAACGCCGTCCGAATTTGGCTACAGAGAAAATGGACGCCTTTGCTGTTCGGTAGCCCCATAGGCCTGAGATGAGCGCCAACGTCTGGGGTGAGTCGAACGCGTCGGCATCGGTGGGCAGATCTTCTAGGTACGTCTCGTCTTCGGTGAGGGGGTAGAGCCGGTAGCGGCACAGCCACTCTACGGGCTGGCCGCTGTACTGCGCGCAGAGAGCGGCGAGGTTGGCTACGTCGCGCGTGGCGTAGTAGTGCTGCGTCGAGTCAGCGAAAGAGACCATAGCGGTAGCGGAAAGCAGCAATGCCAACGTCATAGGTAGCGCTCGAACCAGGGAGCAGCAAAACGGAAGGACCAGCGAGCGTTGGGGGACGCAGTGCCATGTAGTAACACGTCACCACTCGGGCATAACGAATCGCGAAGCTGTTTCGTTAGTCCTTCAAGTGTTTTTCGCTCTTCGCCCGTAGGCGTCTGATGCGGGGTGCCGCACAGCAGGCGCGCACTGGGCAGCGCCTCGTTGGCATGGGTGACGTGTAGGGCGAGGGGCACAAACAGCGCAGACGGCCCCAGCCGGTGCAGAATTGCGAACAAGCGGTCGTCAAATGGCAACAGTGGCTCATTCATAGCGTGCATCGTTCCCTCGGGAAACAACAGCAGGGCATCCTCTGGCTGCCTCGTGATGCGCTCCATCGTCTGCTTAATGGTGCGAAGCCGACGGCGTGGTTGTTCGTCGGGGAAGGGGTACGCGCCAGAGGCGGCGAAGAACGGGAAGCGGTGCCATTCGCGCATCCACACCAAGCAGTTGCGTTGTAGTACGGTCTTTAAAAACCACCACGCGACATAGCCATCGTAAAAATACTGGTGGTTCATGTAGAGTACTACGGAGGCGCCGGAGGGGATAGACGGACGAGAGCCGCACAGCGTGATGTCGTGCAACGCCGACCGCAAGGTGCGCCGCATCATCCACTCGACCCCGCGGTTGAGCATCAGCTTGCTGGGAGGAGTCGGCCGGCTTGCACTTGCAGCCGATGCTTTCTGGGGGCGTAGGCGTCGCGGAACAACACTCCGACTTTACGCGCAAACGACACGTACGAGCGTTTCGTCAAGTTGTCATAATCATTCGCGCGCACTTCGTTGAGGATGCCGCGGTACATGCGTGCGGCGCCTCGGATGGCGCCTCGCACACGTTTAGGCAACGCGTCTATGCCGGGCTGGCACGCGTCGAAGTAACGTTCTGCAGCCACCATCATGCGCTCCATCATGTCCTGATATGCGACGGGCACAGGCGAGTGGCCGATGAGAGCATCCAGGTCGAGCCCAGCAGCATCAAGCCACGCTTGCGGGACGTATGTGCGGTTCAGCTCTCTGCGGTCTTCGCCTACATCGCGGGTAATGTTGGTGATTTGCATGGCGATGCCTAGCGCCCGAGCGGGCTCGTCGAGCGATGCCGCCTGCGTCCGGTCATCCAATAGGAACGGCAGCATCATGGCCCCCACACAACCGCCGACGAGGTTGGAGTAGTGAATCAGGTCGTCTTCGGTTTCAACGGTCTGTCCCGTGAGGTCCCACCGGGCGCCCTCGATGAGCTCGTAGAGCGGCTTGGGCTGCAGGCCGACCTGCTGGTGTACGAGCGCGAGGCGCCGCCACAGCATCTCGTCAGGCGGAAAGCCTTCCAGCGTTGCACTGAGATTTTGCTCTAAGGTATCCAACTCGCGCAAAGCCTGCGCGGCGCCGACTTCGGTGATGCGCTCGTCGGCGATGGTGTCTACCGAGCGGCAGAACAGGTAGAGCGTGGCCACGGGCATCTGGATGTCCCGAGGGAGCAGCCGCGCCGCCATGGAGAAGGTACGCGAGTGGTAGTGGAAGCTGTCCCATACCCTGCGATCTTCGTCGCTGGTGCCAGGGTTAAAGAGGCCGGAGACGCCGAGGGCTACGCGCTGAAGCATGGTGGACGGGGACTAAGGACGGAGGGCGAACGGGTGCTTGTCTCGCGAGCGGCCCCATACCGCCAGGAGCGGGATGGCGGTGGCGAAGACGCCGAGCAAGACGGCTGCATGGAGGCCATACAGCAGCGAGATGCCCAGCGGGAAGAGGCAGTTCAGGAAAAAGACCATCGGCGCAAGGCGGTGCAGCTTGGGTAAACCCCCGCCGATGAACTCGTAGCCCCACATGATGACGAGTGATACGGCAAGCCATCCGGCCCAGTTCGAGGCGGGCATGCCGTACAAAAAGCCTCCGTCCGGGTAGACCCAGAACGGGAAGGCGCGGTTCATGGCGGGGTCGAGGCTGAAGTCCCATAGCACCATAAACACCGAGGCCACGATGATGCGTCCCCATGGTGTGTCGGTGAGGCGGTAGGCCAAGTCGTAGCAGATGATCGACATCGCGAACCACGAGGCCGGGATGAAGTAGGGCACGTGATCCAGCAGCTTAACGCCCAGCCACTCGGTGTAGACGTAGTTGCCAAAGGGGATGCCTGTGGTCGTACCGACCAGCTCGCTGATGCCGCCGATCAGCGAGCCCCATGCGAAGAAAAATCCCATGTTGGCCCAGCCAAGTGACCGACCGTACAGCGCAATCGAGATCACGGGCATGAGCGCCATGTACGTCCACGTTGGCGACTTCACCAGCCACGGGTAGATAGGCCCGAAAACGCCCATCAGGGACGGGAACAGCCGTAGCAGTGCTGTGCCTGCTAAGCTAAAGGCAATCGTACCGACAAATGCCCAGATCAGCCCGCGTTCGAGCCGCTCGTAGCTTGCCGTGGGACGGCTCAGTGACAAGGACGAGGCGAGTTTTGCTGCGACAGCCATGCGATGCGCTGGATACCCAAAGTGACAAAGCAGTATAAACCGTGACGCGCTGGCATGTTACCGCTAGTTTGTGACGTCAGAAGCCTTTTACAAAGCCCTGCTCATCGTGACGTACGCTGTCTGTGCCCCCGAGTATTTTCCGCGTGCTGCGTACGTGGCACTCATGCTGAGCGTCGATGTTTTCATCGTTGCCGACACCTTTCAGTACAGCCGCCAGTCGTATCAGAATCGCACCCGCATCCGAACACCACAAGGTACGCAGTGGCTCTCCATCCCACTACGCGGCGGCCAGCACGGTCGGCCCATCGGCGCCGTCGAGCGAGACCCCCGTTTCCCTTGGCAGCGAAAGCATCAAAAGGCACTCGTCTACAACTACCGCTCGGCGCCTTACTTTCTCCACTATGACGTTTCCATTGCCGACGTCTTGTCGCGTGACGAACGCCATCTGCTGCCGATCCTCAAGCGATCGCTGCACTGCTTGGTGTCCGCTTACCGCATTGAAACCGCTATCCACTATGCCTCTGAGTGGGAAGGGGAGCCGCGTACGCTGCTTGAGGTGGCCAAGCACTTCAATGGGGCAACACTCGTGAGCTTGGCTGGCGCATTTACGCACGACGCCCAGCAGGTAAAACGCATTGCTCGGTTTGACTATTCCCTCAAACCTCATCGGCAAAACTTTGAAGGCTTTGAGGCCAATCTCTCGGCGCTCGACACGTTACTCAACCACGGACCGGATGCTCGCAGGCTGGTCCTCGACGGGATAAGGTGAAGGGAAACGCACGGCCCAAAACGGTTCAGGGCGCTGCCCCTCGAAAGAAGCAGCGCCCTGAGCATGCGGCCTGAGAACTCCCCCGAAAACTCAGGTCGCAAAGTGGTATCGTGTGCCAAGTGAAGCCGCAGGGAGACAGACTAGAGAAACAATTTGTGCCTGCGAAGACATCAACGTTACAAACTGTATTTTGGTACATGAGGTAGGAATAAATGCCCTGCGATGTCTTCCTGCGCTGCCCGGCATGGGAGGGAACCGTTATAGAACGGCAACGTGCTTTGCGCCCCCCGTTTGAACCCACCTACCTCCCATGGCGGCTCGCAAAAAGAAAGGCACCGAGCATACCCCGCTCATGCGGCAGTACTACAAGATCAAGGCAAAACATCCAGGTGCCATCCTGATGTTTCGGATGGGGGATTTCTACGAAACGTTTGAAGACGACGCCATTGAGATCAGCCAGCTTCTTGGCATTACGCTTACCAAGCGTTCGAACGGTAAAGCGCAGGATGTGCCCCTCGCGGGCATACCGCATCACGCCCTCGACAAATACCTGCCGCAGCTGGTTCAGGCGGGCAAGCGTGTGGCCATTTGTGAGCAACTAGAAGATCCCAAGCATGCGCGCAAGGTCGTCAAGCGCGGCGTGGTAGAGGTCGTTACCCCCGGCGTCTCGTTCCACGATCAGATCCTGAACCCAAAGCGGTCCAACTACCTCGCAGCGGTCCATTTTCCCGCAGAGCGCAGGGCGCAGACCGTCGGCTTTGCCTTCGTCGACGCCTCGACAGGCGAGTTCTTTGTGGCCGAGGTGGCACCCGATCAGTTGGAAAGCCTGATGCTGACGGTCATGCCCGCCGAAGTGCTGGTCAACAAACAACAGCGCGACCAATTGGATGACCTCAGCTACCGCAGCTTTGTGACAACGGCACAAGAGGACTGGTGCTTTGGGACAGATTTCGCGTACGAGACGCTGCTGCGCCACTTCAAGACACACTCGCTGAAGGGATTTGGGGTAGAGGATCTGCCCATCGGTCTGGTAGCCGCGGGGGCGGCGTTGTATTACCTCAGCGAGACGCAGCGGGGCAAGCTGCCGCACGTGCGTAAGATCGCGCGCTACCGCACCGAGCAGTACATGGCGCTCGACCCGCAGACTAAGCGCAACCTTGAACTCGTCGCATCGATGCAGAGTGGCGGCCAGGAAGGCACACTCGTCGAGATCACCGACCGCACGAAAACGCCGATGGGTGCCCGCCTCCTGCGCAAATGGCTGGTGCGACCGCTGATTGATGTGGAGCAGATTAACAAGCGACTCGAGGCGGTCGAGGTACTGGTAACGCAGCAAACCGTCCGAGAAACCCTGCAGGCTGAATTGGGGCAAGTCGGCGACCTGGAGCGCATCGCCGCCCGCGTCTGCACAGCCCGAGCCACACCGCGTGAGCTTGTTCATCTGCGCCTCTCGCTGGCCCAGATCCCGCGCATCAAGACCCAGCTTGCGGACGTGAGCGCGTGCAGCACCCTCGACACGCTGGGGCGCAGCCTGACCCTGTGTCAAGACGTGATCGACCGCATCGGCAGCACGCTCGTCGATGAGCCCCCGGCCAACCTGAAGGCAGGCGGCTTCATCCGCGAGGGTGTCCACGCCGAGCTAGACGAGTTGCGCACCATCGCGCGCTCGGGCAAGTCGTGGATTGCAGAGATGCAGCAAGCCGAGAGCGAGCGCACGGGTATTCCGTCGCTCAAGGTTGGCTTCAACAAGGTGTTCGGCTACTACCTGGAGGTCACCAACGCGCACAAGGACAAGGTGCCCGACGACTTCATCCGCAAGCAGACGCTCGTAAACGCCGAGCGGTACATCACGCCGCAGCTGAAGGAATACGAAGAGAAGATCCTCACGGCTGAGGAGCGCATCGGCGCGCTGGAGCAAGAGCTGTTCGACACACTGCGCATGCACCTCGCCGAGGAGACGGCGCCGATCCAGCAGAACGCTGCGCTTCTGGCCATGCTCGACTGCTTCGCGTCGTTTGCCGACGTGGCCACGACCAACCGCTATGTCCGGCCCGTGGTAGACGCCTCCACGACGCTCGACCTCACCGGGGCGCGGCACCCCGTCGTGGAGCACATGCTGCCCGTGGGCGAGCCGTTCATCCCGAACAGCGTCAGGCTTGATCCCGCCGAAGAGCAGATCATGCTCATCACCGGACCCAACATGGCGGGCAAGAGTGTCGTGTTGCGGCAGGTGGGGCTTGCTGTGCTGCTGGCGCAGGTCGGCGCGTTTGTGCCCGCTGAGGCGGCGCACATCGGCGTGGTGGATCGCATCTTCACCCGCGTCGGCGCCTCCGACAACCTGGCGGCGGGGGAGAGTACGTTCTTGGTGGAGATGAACGAGACGGCCAACATCCTCAACAACGCCAGCGAGCGCTCGCTCATCCTGCTTGACGAAGTAGGGCGCGGCACCAGCACGTTCGACGGGCTCTCTATCGCCTGGGCGTTGGTCGAGTACCTGCACGAACAGCCGCGTGTGGCGGCGCGGACGCTCTTCGCCACGCACTACCACGAACTCAACGCGCTCGCCGACCGCCTCGGGCGCATCCGCAACTTCAGCATCCAGGTCCAGGAGCACGAGGGCAAGGTGATCTTCTTGCGGACGCTCGTCCCCGGTGGCGCCGACCACTCGTATGGCATCGAAGTGGCCGAGATGGCTGGGCTGCCGAAGCCAGTCATCCAGCGTGCCAAAGAGATCTTGCACCACCTCGAAAGCCAGAACCTCGTCATCGATACCGAAGCTGAGGTGGTAGAAGGCGATGGCATGCCCGCACCCGCCCGTTCCGCCATGCCCGATCTCAGCACCCCGACGTTCCAGATGTCGCTCTTTCAAGCCGATCCCAAACTGATTGAGCTGCAGCAAAAGCTCGACGACCTCGACCCCGACCGCATGACGCCGATTCAGGCGTTGCTCGCCCTGGCTGAGTTGAAGCGGTTGGCTGATGCGTAGTCAGTTATAGCCGGTAAACCAGTTCTACCCCAATTACGTTTTGATCCTCAGTGACGTCAATTACGATTGTGCCTCGCTTGGGATGCTCAAGGGCTATAATCTCGCCCATTACTTTTTGTGTTGTGCCGGGGTCGTGGAAGTAAAAGTAAGCTCGTGACTCGCCCCATACCCTCGTACAAGCGGACAGCGCGTCGGGCAACCAGTCGCCCTTTGGCCTCTGCTTGCGAGCGAGTTCAACAAGCCATGTCGGATCAAAACTTTCCACTCTCATAGCACAGGTCTTTGCGTAGCTTTGGCGATGATACTCATCTCGACGAACGACGACCTAAGAGCAGTATAAACTATTGCACACAGGCTCATCGTGTCGTCAGCATCAAAGAAGTGAGCTACAGCTCAGCCTCAGGCAGGTCGACTCCACATTCTTGGCAGACAAAGTAGTTGTCCTTGACGATTTGCAAAGCTTCACACTCTGAGCACATCCTAAACTCATACGCAGGATCGAAAAAAGCGGGATGCGTCGCCACCTCTGCTCGAGCAAGTGCGGTTGCCACCGCAGGCCAGCACGTAGGAGACGGACAATAGCCTGTGGATTGGTTAGTCAAGCCGACAACTTCAAGATCAGTACCAGGAGTGAACGTGATTTCGCCAGCGGCAAGGACATTGTGGCCCCGCGCACATGCTACATGCTCGCTGCGTCGATCGCTGATCCACATCCACCCATCTAAGTCAACGATGTAGGTGGCTGTAATCAATCCTGAGTGGCCAGACTGTTGGTCCGTGTCTCTCGCCCAGCGATGAAACGATTGCTGATCTTGGATACATTGCCTGGCGATACCCATGTTGGTTGCTAAGCGGACTGCTTCGGAACCTATGTAGGGGTAAGAACGCAAGGACTGGACTATAAGAAATGTTGTTCCGCCAGCCGCTCTATGCCCTGGGCGCTTCTTCCAGCAGGTGCTTAATCACATCGACGGGCGTAATGCCCTCGGCGTCGGCGTTGAAGTTGGTGACGATGCGGTGGCGCAGCACGGGTGTGGCGATGCGGCGGACGTCGGCGATGAGAGGGGTGGGGCGACCGTCGAGAGCGGCGAGCGCTTTGGCACCGAGGATGAGGTACTGCGAGGCGCGTGGCCCGGCACCGTAGTTCAGGTAGCTGTTGACATAATCGGACGTGCCGTCACGCCCAGGGCGCGTCTGACCAACGAGGCGTACAGCAAACTGGATCACGTTGTCGGCCACGGGCAGCTCGCGGACGAGCGACTGGTAGCCGAGCAGCGTCTCGGCATCGAGCACGGCGTTGACTGTGGGCCGATGCGCACTCGTCGTGTTGCGCACCACGTCCACCTCTTGGTCGAACGTCGGGTAGTCGAGCCACAGGTTGAGCATGAAGCGGTCAAGTTGGGCCTCGGGCAGCGGGTACGTACCTTCCTGCTCAATCGGGTTCTGCGTGGCCAACACAAAAAACGGCTCGTCGAGCACGAACGTCTGGCCAGAGGCGGTCACGCGGTGCTCCTGCATGGCCTCCAGCAGAGCGGCTTGCGTCTTCGGCGGCGTACGGTTGACCTCATCGGCCAGCACGATGTTAGCAAAGACAGGGCCCTTTACAAACTTGAAGACGCGCTGCTTCGTCGTCTGGTCCTCCTCGATGATCTCGGTGCCCGTGATGTCACTCGGCATCAGATCCGGCGTGAACTGGATGCGGCTGAAGTTGAGGTCGAGCGCCTTCGAGAGCGTGCTGATCAGCAGCGTCTTCGCCAGCCCGGGCACGCCCACGAGCAGCACATGCCCCCGTGAGAGCAAGCCTACCATGACGTTCTGGATGATCTCGTGCTGTCCAACGATCACCTTGCCAATTTCTGCGCGGAGGGTTTCGAAGGACGCTTGCAGCGCGTCGAGGTTGGCGTCGGCCATGAAGGTAGGGGGCAAGGAATAGGGAAGAGGAAAGGGCAGCCGTGCGATTACGTCTCGGGCGTGTAGCGGATGTCGATGTAGACGTCTTTACGCAAGATCTGGAGCCACTCGCGCAGGGCGTTGAACTGCTTCTCCTGCAGGGCATACTGCTCCAGCCGCTCGTAGTCGGTCTCCAGATTCCAGGCATGCTCGGCCACGCGCCGTTGGAGCAGCACGATGTGGTAGCCCACGCGTTCGTTAAGCAGGTCGACTTCGGCGGGTTCGCTGATTTCGCCGACTTCGATCTGGTCGAGCACCGTTTTCCATTTGAGCCCGAGGGCTTCGATCACAAGGTCGCGCTCGCCTGTTCTGGGATCAGTGACGCGTCCGCCGATGGGTGCGCTCTGCTGCTCCTCGGAATGCCGCTTAGCCATCAACTCAAACGGAAGCTCTTCCGTCAGGATGGAGTCCCGCACCGTGTTCAGGTACTCGATTGCGGCGGTGGGGTCGGCCTTGGAGAAGTCGTAGCCCACGAGGATGTGGTTGAGGTCGTAAATCTCGCCGCGCACCTCGTTAACTCGGAGGATGTGAAGGCCGAATTCCGTCTCGAAAATCTGCGAGATGGCGCCGGGCACGTTAGCCATCTGGCTGGCCACGGCGGCGAAGTTGGGCGTGTACTGGTTCAAGGGACGGTCGGCGTAGCGGCCACCGTTGGACGCTGACCCGGGATCTTCGGAGAAGGCTTCGGCCATGTCCTCGAACGTAGCCTCTTTCGCGATGACGCGGTCGCGTATGGCCGTCAGCACCTCGTTAGCATCGGCCTTGGCTTCTTCGGTAATCTCGGGGAAGCGGACGATGTGTGCGACCCGTACCAGCTCGGGGATCATCGGCAGTTCTTCGCCCTCGAACTGCTTGAACCACTCCCGGACCTCGCTGGGGGTAACACGCAGGTTGGCGAGCTTGCGCTGCCGCATCGTCTCTGCCATGAGCTGATCGCGAAGGTCGTCCTGCAGGTCCAGCCGGATCTCGGGAATGCTCTTGCCTAGCGCAGCTTCTACCATTTCCTCACTGCCTACTTGAGCCGTCATCGCAGCAATGCGCTGGTCGAGCTGCTGCTCGATCTGATCAGGCGTGATCTCAATGGTGGTATCCCGCTCGGCATGGATCGTCAGCACATTGGAGTCGATGATCTCGTTGAGCGTTGTCGTCCACAGCTCCGCGTTGGATGGGATCTGCTGCTGCTGGGAGACCTGCGCCGTGAGCGCATCCACCTCCGACTTCAGCACGATGCGGTCCCCGACGACGGCCACGATGCGGTCGATGACCTCGGCGTCTTGGGCGCGCACCGATACGGCGCTGGTGAAACAGACGAGGAAGACGAGGGAAAGGGTACGCATAGGTTGGGAAGGTTGCCTCGATGAACGCGCTTAAGAACGGTGGTGCGCGTCGCGTTATTGCCGAGTGCGATGATTCAGAAAACGGGGTTAGTAACGTATGTCCAGCCGTTCCTGTGCTAGTGCCTCGGTGCGTAGACGTTGAACCTGACGTGAATAGATCTGTTTCCGGCGCTGAATGGCGATGCGGTTGCGGATCTCGTCTTCTACCCAGGCGAGCTCGGGTACGGTACCCACGGGGTGGCGCTCAGCCACCTGCACCAGATGCAGTTTGTCGCCTTGCTCAAGCAGGGGAGCGAGTTCGCCATCGCCCAAGCGGGGCAGTATAGATCCCAGGACGGGATACGTCTGCATCAGCTGACGCTCTGGAATGTGTTGGGTAGCAAGTGCCCGGGCCTCATCGGGATCTTCTGCGCAGTCCGCTAAACGCCTCACCCACAACGAATCCGCGATAGCTCGGCGTGTGGCGTCCTGGAGATCTTGCCTGCACGCCTCGGCCTCGGCCCGGTCACTGAGCACCGCGTAGCGGACGCGGACGTACGGCTCACGCAACACCAGCAGGTTGCGGTTGCGGGCGTAGTACGTTGCCAACTCGTCGTCGCTGGCGGCATCGGCTGCATCAGCCATCCACTCGTCCACCAGGGCGGCAATCAGGATCGACTGGGCATTCTGCTCAATCTGTCGTTGCACATCCGGCAGCGCACCGAGGTTCAGGCGCTGGGCCTCGTCCACGAGCAACTGGTTGACCACCCACTGCTCAGCGATGTGCGAGGTGGCCGCTGTGGAGTCCTGGTTGGGAGAGAGGAGTTCCAGGGAGGCGGCCAAGTCGTCTGCGGTAAGCAGGTCGTCATCAAGCCGTGCCACATAGTCGCCTTGTGGCGGGGGCGGCTCGCAACCGCTAGCCGCAACCAACACGGCGCACAAGACCATCCACAGCCGCATCACATCAAGCATCCGGTCCTAGGGCGTATTGGCAAAGACGCGGTCAAGCCTTTCGGGGAAGGTTGCCACGGTGTACTCTTGGCGAAGCCGCGCGATCATGTCGTCTTCCAGCGACTGCTGGTACGCGCTCAACACCTCAGCACGGGCCTCCTCAAAAGTTTTCTGGCGCGCGGGCTCCATGCCGTCGTTGACCATGAAGATGAAGCCGCCACGGAAGGCTACCGGAAGCGTAGCCTTGCCTTGGGCTACGTTCACCCCTGCGTCGTAGATGGAGTTGGTCGTGCCAGCCACCAGGGTGGTATCGCTCGTGATAGTGGCGTTGGCCTCCGGCAGACTAGACACCAGCGCAGACAGGTCGGACGTGCTGCCGTAGACCGTACGAATGGAGTCCAGCGCAGCCTTGTCGGTGCTGTAGAAGCTGATCAGCCGATGCCGGTCTGGGTAGGTATACTCGGCAGCGCGGGGTTCGTGAAACGCCATGAGGCCGAGGGTGTCATTGGATGCGGCGGTCCACACTGAGTCTTCCATCAGCCGGAACAAAACCAAACCGTCCTGGAACTCCGCCATTGTGGCCTTGAAGCGCTGGTCACGCTCTTCGAGTGCCCAAGCCTCGTACTCAATAGCTTTCTCCTCGAAGAAGACGTCGGCCAGCGTAAGGATTTGATCCATGGCATTGGTCTTCTTGGGCAGGCTCTTGCCAAGGACGAACCGTTGCAGATCTGGAATCGTGTAGGTCGAGTCGCCCAGTGTTGCGACGACCGTGCTGGAGTCCTGCGCCGTCATAACGCGGTCCGCGATTCTGATCTGGATCGAATCCGCTGGAAACGAGGGGACCGTCGCTGGCGTCAGGGAGGCGGCGGTCAAGACGGCCACCGTGTCCAGACTGATGCCGCGGTCCTCCATCACCTGCCGCGCAAACTCTTTCTCCGCTGCAGTAGAGCGGGGCAGGCGGGCCAACTCGGTCTTGAGCGTCGGCGTCATCTCAAGATAGGAAGCCAGAGGAATCCGCTTGTTCAGTTTGATGATGTGGTAGCCGAAGCGCGTAAGCACGGGCTCGCTGATATCGCCGTCGTTCTCAAGGGCAAAGGCCGCCTCCTTGAAGGGCGCCACGAGGTCGTCCTGGTAGCTCATGGTCTGGAGCGAGCCACCGCGCTCGGCACTGCCCGGGTCTTGCGAGTATTCGCGTGCCAGCGCCTCGAAGTCGGCGCCATTATTCAGTGCCGTGACGATGCTGTCAGCAAGCGCTAGGACCCGAGCGGTGTCGCCCGGAGCTACCTGCAGCATGATGTGAGAGACGTCGATGTCTGGGTAGTTAGGAATGCGGTCATGCACCATCATAAGGTGATAGCCAAATTGGGTGCGCAAAATCCCGGACGTCTCGCCCACGGGTGTCGTGTAGGCCACATCCTCGAACTCCTTCACCATACGCCCGCCGCTGAAGTAGCCCAGATTGCCCCGGTAGCCTAGGCCTTGGCTCCGGCGGGCCGAGGGATCGTCAGAGTTGCGGTAGGCCAAATCGGCAAAATCGACGCCCGCAGCGAGTGAGTCTTGGAAGCCTTGGATTTTGCGGTAGGCGGCCAGCGTGTCGGCAGGAGTCGGCCGCTCGGAGAGCCGCGCCATGATGTGGCTGGCATTGACGAGTTCCTTCTTCCGCTCGTACATCTCCCGCATGAGCGGCTCGAGCACTTCCGACTCCAAGAGGTACGGGCGGGCCAGCTGCTGCCGGTAGGTCTTGATCTCAGCGTTAATCCCCGGATCGTCGCGAAGGCCCAGGGCTTCTGCTGCCCGGACCTTCAGGCGGAAGTTGACATAGCGCTCCAGAAAGTCAACGTACGCCGCCATGGAGTCGTCGGCCGCCGTCTCAGTGCTCCCGACGGATCGGACGTACTGTTGCTCGAAATCACTCACGGTGAACGCATCGCCGCCGATGATGGCGAGTACGTCGGGGTCCTGCGCCAACTGCCTCGCCAACTTCGAAGCGGGGTCGCCCTGTGGGCCGCTGCAGGCACTGAGCCATAGAAGTCCAAGAATGAGAGCCGGTAGAACGGTTCGCATCGTTCGTGTGTGTGATTGAGAGGGTTGATGAGCCTGCTAGGCGTGCCAGAGACAGCACCGCCATTTTGAAAGGCCCCCGTTCACGCCCTGTCCAGTATTGGGTTCCTGCGACTAAACGGAGCAACTTTCAGGAGTTAATGGGGTCTTAACACAAGGACACGCACTATCAATTGCTGGCATTCCAGCCTCGTACTCGGAACAACACGGCTCATGTATCACGACGATCGCAACCTGATTGAGGCCTTCCGCACTGGAGACGAGTTCGCCTTCGTCTCGCTGTACAACAGGTACAAGGAGCCCGTCTACGCGTTCTGCCTGAAGATGCTGCTCAGTCAGGATGCGGCCAAGGATGCCATGCAGGATACCTTCCTGCGTGTCTATGAGAACCGCGATCGTCTGTTGAACTCTAGTTCGTTCAGGGCATGGCTCTTTACCATCGCCCGCAACCAATGCTTGAACCTCATGCGCCGTGAGCACCGCAAGGTGGGCCTGCCTGAGTTTGACAGCAACCGGCCGGAACTGCGTGCGCCTGAGCGCTCAACGGCTGCCCTGGAGAAAAGCGAACAGGTGGCGATGGTGAACCACTTCCTAGCCCAACTCAAGCCGGACTACCGCGAGATCATCATCCTCCGGGAGTACCAGAACCTCTCGTACGAAGAGATCGCCGCGATTACCAAGACCACGCTCAGCGCCGTGAAGTCACGCCTCTTCAAAGCACGACGCAAGCTGGCTGTGTACATGGAATCCGCCATGCGCGATTCCGCGCCAGCGTCTGCTGTAAAGGCCTCTACTACGTAACGCTACCTGCCCGATCTATCCCGTTACCACTATGGCTACGGATGCTACCCCGCCGCTGACGCACGATGCCTATCAGGCAGCGCTCGACCTGTACATTGACGGTGAGCTGCCCTTCGAGCAGCACGCCGATTTGTTCGCGCATCTTGCGACCTGCCAAGAATGCCAGCAAGTCCTGGATAGCGTGATGCGTTTCCGGCGGTACAGCCGCCAAGAACGCATCACGGTGGCTCCGGCTATTGATGCCGAGTTCTTCGAGAAGTTAGCACAGGCCAAACAGCAGCAAGAGCGTGTAAACCGGCGCCAAGACCGGGAGCCGCTGTGGTCCTCGCGCCGCTCCATACCCGTAGGCGCCGCTGCTATGTTGGGCGTGTTGCTGTTTGTTGTTGGACTGATCAACCCGTTGCCTTCGGCAGGCGAAACCAATGCGGCGGCCCTTGGCCTCGTTCGTGGCGAGCCTGAAGTGATCGAGTTTCACGATGAAGAGCAGCTGCGCAACCGCACGATCTACGTGTTCTATCCCGGCCTAGAGGTCGAAGACGAGGATCAAAGCGATGCCAATGAGTCTCTTTGATGGCACTGTAAGCGTCGTTTTATTCAAGCATTCAACCATGTTGCGGGCGCGCCCGTTGTAGCTTGCAGGCTCAACCTGATCGCATGCTCATGGCTCATCCTGTCCGCGTGCGCTTTGCCCCCAGTCCCACGGGATTGCTCCACATCGGTGGCCTGCGCACAGCACTCTACAATTACCTCTTGGCCCGTCAAACGGGCGGCACGTTCATCCTTCGCGTAGAAGACACCGACCAAACGCGGTACGTGACCGAAGCCGAAGCGGACATCCTCGACTCGTTGCGATGGGTAGGGCTGGACATCGACGAGGGCCCCGGAGCGGGCGGGCCGAACCAGCCGTACTACCAGTCGCAGCGCAGTGCGCTCTACCGCCAGTATGCAGAGCAGCTGATCGAAGCAGGCCATGCGTACTACGCGTTCGACACCCCCGACGCGTTGCAAGCGCTACGTGAGCGCGGCGACGGCAACACGGCGTACAACACGGCCACGCGCGGGGCAATGCGCAACAGCCTCTCCATGAGCAGCGAAGAGACGGCAACAGCCTTGCAAAGCGAGCCCTACGTTGTGCGCCTCAAGGTGCCGCAAGGCCAGACCATCGCCTTCGAGGATGCCATCCGAGGCACCGTGTCCTTCCAGAGCGACGTGCTCGACGATCAAGTGCTCCTGAAGTCGGACGGCCTACCCACGTACCACCTGGCCAACGTCGTCGACGATCACCACATGAGCATCACCCACGTCATCCGTGGCGAAGAGTGGCTTCCCTCAACGCCCAAGCACATTGCGCTTTACAACGCCTTCGGATGGACGCCCCCGCAGATGGCACACCTGCCGCTCATCCTGAGCCCGACGGGCGGTAAGCTCTCGAAGCGGAACGCCGATAAAATGGGCATCCCGGTGTCAGTGCGGCAGTATCGTGAGGCCGGATACTTGCCCGAGGCCTTGCTCAACTTTCTCGCCTTCCTGGGGTGGAACGACGGCACAGAGCGCGAGCTGTTCAGGCTGGACGAGCTCGTGCAAGCCTTTAGCCTGAGCCGCGTAGGGACGACGGGCGCGCAGTTCAGCATGGACAAGCTGCAGTGGTACAACCAGCAGTATCTTATGGCCTACACCTCAGCCGAGTTGGCCGCTTTGGCACGCCCGCTAGTGGACGCTGCGGGCTACACCATCACGGACGACGCGCTGGAGCAAGTCGCGGCGATGACACGTGAGCGCGTCGTTTTCGTGAGCGATATCGTGGGCAACTACGCCTACTTTTTTGAGCCGCCTACGGCCTACAACGCCAAGGGGGTCAAGAAGCGCTGGAAAGCGGATACTGGATCGCTGCTCGCCGCGTTTGGCCAGCAGCTGCTCGAAGCACCCCTGGAAACGGCCAAGGCTGCACATGACGCCGTGCATGGGTTTGTGGCTGAGCGTGAAATCGGTCTCGGCAAGATCATGGCGCCGCTTCGGCTAGCGCTCTCCGGTGAGATGGGCGGTCCCGACTTGTTTGAGATGCTCGCCTTCTTCGGCGCCGAAGAAACGGTGCGCCGCATCAACCTCGCTGCTGAGCGGATCGGATCATGAGCCTGCACCTCGAAGAATGGTCTGAGCGCTTCGCCGTGAGCCGCTTCGACCCGGAAGACAACGAATCGGTACAACGGCTGCTCGCGCTCGTACGGTCGACCGAGTCCTTCTGGAGCATCACTCGCACACCCGATGAAGTGAGTCTCATTTGCCCTGAGTTTTGTGTGCCCGACGGGATCAAGGCGGAGCGCGGCTGGGTGCTCTTCCGCGTCCAAGGCACACTCGACTTCGAGGAAACAGGAGTGGCCGCCCAATTGACGCAACCACTCGCTGATGCGGGAGTCAGCGTGTTGATCGTAGCTACGCACGACACCGACTATGCGCTCGTCAAGTCGGAACGCCGCAACGACGCCGTGCAGGCTTGGTCCTCGGCTCAGGTCGCCGTCAGCGCCGCCACTCCCGTCTGATACAGGTAATCTGCGGCATCCAGCGGATCAGTGGGCAACATGGACGAGGCTTTGAGCGCGTCCTGGACGGCTATGGCAGCCCAAAAGGTTGTGGTGAGGCGTTGCTCCACCAACCTTCGTGTGAGCGTGCGCGCTTGCTGTGCTCGCCGCTCGGACAAGGGGGGAGAGGGAGCACTGAACCATGCATCGAGCGCATCGGCGAGGGCGGCGATCCGCTCTGGCACATGCACCGATGTGAGGTGGACGCTCGCTCCTGACGAGCTGAGGTGTAGAGTGGTCTTGAGCTGCTGGGCGAGTTTGCGTGCAGCCACGCGCTGCGCGCCGTCGGCTTTGTGTACGGCAATGAGATCGGCCGTCTCCATGAGGCCGCGCTTGATCCCCTGCAACTGGTCGCCGGTGCCGGGCACCGTGAGTAACAACGTCACATCCACCAAATGCTGGATTTCGACATCAGCTTGCCCCACCCCGACGGTTTCAATCAGGATGCGGTCATACCCGGCGGCGTCGAGCAAGTGGCGTACGGCGTGGGTGTTGGCGCTGAGTCCGCCCAGTAGCCCACGGTTAGGCGATGGACGAACGAAGGCATGGGGATGGACGCTGAGCGTTGGCATCCGCGTTTTATCCCCTAAGATGCTGCCGCCGGAAGCAGGGCTGCTGGGGTCTACCGCAATGACGCCCACACGGTACCCTGCCTCCAGGTAATGCGCGCCCAAGGCTTCTATCAACGTGCTCTTACCTGCGCCGGGTATGCCTGTTATGCCAATACGCCGTGCGCGCCCCGCTTGCGAAGCCGTTCGCCGCAGGACCTCCCGTGCTACGGTAGCATGATCGGGATGGACACTTTCCACCAGCGTGATCGCCTGGCTCAGCGCGCGCCTGTCGCCTTCGAGTAGCCTTTTGGCCAGTATGGCCGCGTCGGGGACGCCGGATGGTGCGACTGAGGTACGTCGTGGATTCAACGCCATCGGTTAGGCGGGCTGCGTATCGAGGTAGAGGCCCAAGATATCCAGCGCAGCCTGGGCGATGATAGTGCCCGGGCCAAAGATTGCCGCAACACCAGCGTCGAAGAGGTCGTTGTAATCTTCGGGCGGGATAACGCCGCCTGTGACCACCTGAATGTCGGGGCGCCCGTGGGCGTTCAACAGGCTGATCAACTCCGGTATGAGGGTCCGGTGTGCGCCAGCCAAGCTAGAGACGCCGACGAGATGAACGTCGTTGTCAAGTGCCTGCTGTGTGACCTCTTCGGGTGTTTGGAACAGCGGGCTCACGTCCACATCGAATCCGAGGTCGGCAAAGGCCGTCGCGACAACGTGCGCACCACGGTCGTGGCCGTCTTGCCCCATTTTGGCCATCAGCAGCCGGGGGCGACGCCCGAAGGCAGCCTCGAAGGCGCGGGTCTTGGCGCGTGCCTCAGCAAACAGGGTGTCGTCGGTCATGGCATCGCGGTAAACGCCTTCCACGGCTTGATAAGGTGGGGTATAGCGGCCGTATACCTGCTCGAGTGCCATCGAGATCTCGCCAAGCGTAGCATGGACGCGCGCAGCCTCCACCGAAGCCGCCAGCAGGTTACCCTGCCCACTTGTAGCGATGGAGGAAAGCTGTTCAAGTGATGCCTGAACGGCTTCGTTATCACGCTCTGACTTTAGCGAGGCTAGACGTGCTAATTGCTGTTGCCGCACGACTCTGTTGTCTACCCGTAGCAAGTCTAGAGGGGCTTCGGAGGCGGGTACGTACCGGTTGACGCCCACAAGCACATCCTCGCCTTGGTCGATGCGTGCCTGCCGTCGCGTGGCGGCCTCTTCGATGCGCTGCTTCGGGATGCCAGCGTTGAGGGCGGTCGTCATGCCGCCGAGGTGCTCGACTTCCTGCACGTGTGCCCAGGCAGCTTCCATCAATGCTGCGGTGCGTGCCTCCAAGGCGGCTGCTCCGCCCAACGGATCGATCAGTTTTGTCAGGTCTGTTTCGGTTTGCAGGATGAGCTGCGTGTTGCGCGCAATACGTGCCGAGAACGGGGTGGGCAGCGCCAAGGCTTCGTCCAAGGCGTTCGTGTGGAGCGACTGCGTGCCGCCCAGTACCGCCGCCATCGCCTCGATGGTGGTACGCCCAACATTCGTGAAGGGGGACTGCGCCGTCAGGCTCCACCCAGAAGTCTGGCAGTGGGTCCGCAGCATCATCGACTTTGGGTTTTTGGGCCCGAACGGTTTAAGGAGCCGTGCCCAGAGCACGCGCCCCGCCCGCATCTTGGCCACTTCCGTCAGCAGATCCATCCCGATGCCCCAGAAGAACGACAGCCGTGGCGCGAAGTCGTCAATGTGGAGGCCAGCGTTTAGTCCAGCCCGTACGTATTCAAGCCCATCGGCGAGCGTGTAGGCGAGCTCCAAGTCGGCTGGTGCGCCCGCTTCATGCATGTGGTACCCGCTGATGGAGATGGTGTTGAAGCGCGGCATGTGTTGCGCAGCGTACCCGATGATATCGCCCACAATCCGCATCGACGGGGCAGGCGGGTAGATGTACGTGTTGCGCACCATGAACTCCTTCAGAATGTCGTTCTGGATGGTGCCTGACAGTTGGTCGGCAGACACGCCTTGGCGCTCCGCCGCCACGATGTAGAACGCAAGGATGGGCAGTACGGCGCCGTTCATCGTCATCGACACGGAGGTGGTGCCGAGGGGAATGCCTTCGAAAAGCCGTTCCATGTCGGGAACCGAGTCGATGGCTACACCGGCCATCCCTACATCGCCCTGCACGCGCGGGTGGTCGCTGTCGTAGCCCCGATGCGTGGCCAGGTCGAACGCGACGGACAACCCTCGTTGGCCAGCGGCGAGGTTTTGGCGGTAAAACCGATTCGACGCCTCCGCTGTCGAGAAGCCCGCGTACTGCCGGATGGTCCATGGGCGGCCAACGTACATGGTGCCGTATGGTCCACGCAAAAACGGTGGAAGTCCTGATGTGCCCGGCAGGTGCGCATGCGCCTGTGGCGTGCCACTAGGTGTTTTCAGATACGGGATGGAGGTGAAGTCAGGTGTGCTCATACCAAGCCGAGAGAGAGGTGAAGGTCATGGATGAGTTCAAGGCGGTTCATGTCTGTGTGCAGGCAGTCGTCCACGTAGGGCTGCAGTGCGGCGTCGAGAGCTGTGGGGTGTTGCACCACGTAACGCAGCAAGCCTGGCTGATCGGCCTCCAGCGTCTGCAAAGCGCTAGCGACCTCGGCGCTGTTGGCCTCACCCAGCACACAGGCGACGTGTAGGCGTTGGTCGGGTTCGTAGGCGGTCAACGAGGCGATCACCTTCACCTCAAGCCCAGCCATCTTGAAGAAGTCGGTAGCCAATTGCCGGGCCTGGGCGGTACGCTTCGGGTTGAGGTCCACAACGAGCACAGGCGGTAGGCCGCGCTGGTGGCGTGCTTTGCGACCGCGCGCGCAGAGCCGTTCGAACGCGAGACTCACGCGCTCAAGGGCGTGACGCGTCGGCCCGGCTTCGAGCGCGGCAGGCAAGTCGTTTGGGGTGACCAGCGGGGCAGGCTCAACCGTCCCATCGTCCAGGAAGCGCGTGGTGCCAACCAAGGTACGGGTGCCCATGGCGAGCGCTTCAACGGTTCGCTGATGCTGTGCGCGGAGGTATGGCAGGCCATCAGCTGAATGCCACACGGCATCGAACCCTCCTGCAGCCTCAATGGCTTGAAACCGCCCCCAGGCTTGCTCGGCAATCTCCTCGGCGGCGGTGCTGATCCACCAGGCGTCCCGTACGCTTGGCCGAGTGGCAAAGTGGCTCTCGGACCGCAAGAGATGGCCCAAGCCAAGGGCCCAGCGGATGGCCTCATCGTCGCCGGCGCAGTAGGGCCGAACGGTCAGCGTGTGTACACCTGCGAGTGCGGCCGCGGTGCCTTGCAGGCTTGCGCGGATCAGGTTGCTGTGTACGTCCTGCATGGTCTGGTGGCGGTAGCTCGTCACGGCGTGGAGCTGGACGTCCATGTCGAGACGCCAGGCGTCGGCGAATTGGTGCAGGACCCGTTGCGTGGCGGTGAGGCGAGCTACATCGAGCATTGGCTCAAGCGTTAGCGCAACGCGCACCGTGCAGGTACCGAGGCCTGCGCCATGGTCAGTCCGCTGGCGAATGTAGCGATTGGCGAGGGCTAGCTGCCATGCCAGGGCGGTGACCGCATCAGCTCCGGCCTCGGTGAACAGGGCACCATCAATCATCACACGCGATGAGAGGACCGACGGGTTTGCTGCTGGACGTACGACAGGGAGCCAGGCTGACAGGGGCACGTTGGGCTGATGGGCTGTGCATACCCGCAGGCGGTCGCCGACGAGCGCGATCAGTTCGCCCTCAACTTGGCCCTCGGGCGGCCAAAGTGCGATAACGTCTGCGCCGAGATCTAGGGCGCGCTTGGCTTCGGTCACATGGGTGTGGCTTGGCCCGGCGAGCATATGCGACAAGTCAAACGCCGAAACCGCTTCCGCAGTTGGCGCCAGCACGGCGTCCTCGGGGCCAAAGATCACGCGTGGAAGCGTCAGCCCTGATGCTGGTACCCACTCCAGCACGCCGCTGATAGGGCGACCGCGCAACGTGCGTTCGATGCTGGCCAGCCAGTCATCGTACGTAGCCGCTGTGAAGTGCGAGGCTACGTCGAGTGGGCCAAGGGAGGCATCAGCCATGCGAGGTGGAGCGTGTGGTTTGTGTGGGATATGCAGGCAGTGAACGCAGCGTGCGGAAGCGCCTGACGATGTCGAAGACCGCGATGCCGAACGCAACCGATACGTTCATGGATTGCTTCATACCGTACTGTGGAATTTCCAGGGAGAGGGCGCACCGCGCGAGCACCTCATCCGTCACGCCCGCCACTTCATTGCCCAGCACGAGAGCCAGGGGGTACTGCTCAAGATCCAAGCTGGTTGCGAGGGTAGGCGTGTCCGTGATCTCGAGTGCCGCCACCGTAAACCCCGCCTTTTCTAAGGCATCGAGGGTGTCGTGGATGTCATGAGCATACGACCATGGGACCGACGCTTCAGCTCCGAGTGCCGTTTTCAACACGCCTTTGTGCCGAGGCGTTGGCGCGTATCCGCAGATGTAGATATGTTCAATCCACGCGGCATCCGCCGTCCGAAAAATCGAGCCGACGTTGTGGACGGACCGTATGTTGTCTACTATGACCACGACCGGATGGCGCCCACGCGCATCCAGATCGTCGGGAGCAAGCCTGGGGATCTCCTCGTGCGCGAGCTTTCGCATACCTGTCAACCGTTGAGCATCTACCATCACAGACTGAGCTGCGTCGTATGAATCCGCTGCGCCCTACCCGTCATCCTGCCGTTCTGATCCTGCTGCTCGTGGCATCGGCCACGCTGTTTTCCAGTTGCAGCACGCTCCAGCAGATCGCTGCCCTCAAAGACGTGAAGTTCAACCTGCGCTCGGTGCAAGATATGCGGCTGGCGGGGATCAACGTACAAGAGGTGCGTAGCTTCAACGATATCGGCGCGCTAGACATTGTGCGGTTGACGGCTGCCGTCACACGCCGCGAACTGCCCATGACTTTTCAGGTCAACGTCGGGGCTGAGAACCCGGCCGACAACCCCGTGATAGCTACACTCGTCGGGCTGGACTGGACGCTGTTCCTCGACGAGCAGGAGACCATCGGTGGCGCCCTCAACGAGCGGTATAGCTTGCAGCCTGGCGTCGAGACGGGCATTCCCCTCAGCATCAACCTCGACGTATTCCAGTTCTTGGATCGCAGTGCGCAAGATGTGGTGGAACTCGCGTTGGCAGTGGCGGGCCAGGGCGGCTCGCCAAAGCGCATCAAGATTATGGCCACGCCCACCGTGTCCACGCCCATCGGCCCCATCCGCTATCCCAACCCTGTCACCATCATCAGCCGCGACGTAGGCAGCGCCCCATGATCATTGCCATCGACGGGCCTTCGGGCTCGGGTAAGAGTTCGACCGCCAAAGCCGTTGCCAATCGGCTAGGCTACCTCTTCATCGACACTGGTGCGATGTTTCGGGCGGTGACGTGGGCTATGCTTGACCGCCACCTCCCGTTGACCGAGGAGAACGCCCAGGTCATGCTCGCCGCGTTTCAGCTGCGCATGGAGCCGGGTGGTGCGCACGTGCGCGTGTGGGTGGGCACTGAGGAAATCACTGATGCCATCCGAACCCCTGAGATCTCTGCGAACGTAAGCGCCGTGAGCTCGTGGGGGGCGGTGCGCAGCGCTATGCTTCACCTCCAGCGCCAACTGGCTGCCGACCAAGTGGAGGCGGGGCGCGGCGCCGTCCTGGACGGCCGGGACATCGGCACCGTTGTCTTCCCTGACGCTGATGCCAAGTTCTTCATGGTCGCCACGCCAACGGTGCGGGCGCAGCGCAGGCAGGCGGAGTTAGTTTCCAAAGGGGTTGTACAGCCCTTAGAAGAAGTTATGGCCGACTTGGTTGAGCGAGACCGCAAGGATTCCTCGCGCGCTATCGCGCCCCTCAAGCAAGCAGAGGATGCCATCGTAGTCGATACCTCCGCCATGGCCTTCGAGGATCAAGTAGAATTCATTCTCTCCGCCATAGCTTCTCGGAACGGACAGTAGAGCGGGTGGTTTGCATCGATTCTGTCACGGAAAGCCCGAGGCAGTGTACATCAATCACCAAACCTGCGCGTCCCAGCGGCCTACCCTAGGGCCGAGTGAGGGTGTCGCAGACCAACAGAAGGGCGTGGCCTCGCCCACACACGTGCGCCGTTCGGCAGCACCGCGATGCCCCCCGGAGGAACAGAATGTCCGAAGAAAAGCAGAATCCGGTCGAGGAGACCGCTGCCGACGCAGCGCCCCAGACCGAACCTGCGCCTGCTGAGACCGCCGAAGTTGAGGAAAATGCACCCGAAGCCGCTGCAGCAGACGATACCCCCACGGCAGAAGCCGAGGAAGCACCAGCTGCCGTAGTAGACGCCAGCGAGGCCGCTGCAGAAGAGGCGCCTGCTGAAGAAGCCACGGCTGTGCAGAAAGTGCTCGCGGAAAAAGAAGATGCCGTCGAAGCTACGGCGACCGGACTGCCCACCGCAGCCGTAGAGCCCCCTAGCGGTGATGGCGCGCCCGACACGACGCTGACGGAAGAGGCCATCGACGAGGTGCTCAGTGGTATCTCCATAGAAGACCTCCCTGACGCTGAGAAGCCCACGTTTGACATCCCCGAAGAAGCCGTCACGAGCGATGAGCTGCCCGAAGTAGTCGGGTACACGGGCGAGATCACGGGCCGCGTGGTTAAGCTCGAAGACCTGATCGGCTCGGGCGATGACGAGGACGATGAAGGCGGCTACGAAGACCTGATCCGCCTCATCGATTCCACGCTGACCAACGTGAGCGAGCACGAGATCGTGCGTGGCCGCGTTGTCAGCATCGGCGAGAAAGACGTTGTCATCGACATCGGCTTCAAGAGCGACGGCATCGTTGCTAAGAACGAGTTTGAGGGCGAACTGGAGCCCGGCTCAGAAGTCGACGTGTTCCTGGAGCGCCTGGAAGACTACCATGGCCAGCTCGTGCTTTCTAAGACGAAGGCCGACAAGGTCCGTCGTTGGGAGCGCATCGAGAGCGCCTTCGAGAACGAAGAGGTGCTGGAAGGCGTCATCATCCGCCGCATCAAGGGCGGCATGATCGCCGAGCTGTTCGACGGCGTAGAGGCCTTCCTGCCCGGATCGCAGATCGACGTGCGCCCCGTGCGCGACTTCGACGCGTACCTGGAGCGCCGCATGGAGTTCAAGATCGTCAAGCTCAATCCAGCCAACGAGAACATCGTCGTCTCGCACAAGGCACTTATCGAGAAAGACCTGCAGGCACAGCGCGAGAAGATCCTCTCGACGATGGAGCCCGGCCAGGTGCTCGAAGGCACGGTTAAGAACATCACCGACTTCGGGGTCTTCATCGACCTCGGCGGCGTGGACGGCCTGCTGCACATCACCGACCTCTCGTGGGGCCGCGTCTCGCACCCGTCCGAGCTGGTCAGCCTGGATGACAAGCTGAATGTGGTGGTCCTCGACTACGACAAAGAGCGCCAGCGCATCTCGCTCGGCCTCAAGCAGCTGCAGCCGCATCCGTGGGAAAACCTCGCCGACCGCTTCTCGAAAGACGACGTCGTGGAAGGCAAGGTGGTGTCGATCACCGACTACGGCGCGTTCGTCGAGTTGGAGAAAGGCATCGAGGGGCTGGTCCACATCTCTGAGATGAGCTGGACCGAGCACATCAAGCACCCGAGCCAGATGGTCTCGCTTGGGCAGATCGTGCCCGTCAAGATCCTCAACATCGACCACGAGGGCCGCAAGATCTCGCTCGGCATGAAGCAGCTGGAGCCCGATCCATGGAACGACATCAGCCAGCGCTACCCCGCAGGTACGGTGCTCAACGGCCGCGTGCGCAACATCACCAACTTCGGCGTCTTCGTCGAGATCGAGCCGGGCATCGACGGTCTGGTACACATCTCTGATCTGTCGTGGACCAAGCGGATTCGCCACCCCGGAGAGTTCGTCAAGAAGGGCCAGCCGTTGGATGTTGTCATCCTCAACATCGACGAGAACGACCGCCGCATCTCGCTCGGTCACAAGCAGGTCTCCACGAACCCGTGGACGCAGTTCGCGCAGATCTACGCCGAGGGTACGGATGCCGACGTCAAGGTGGCACGCGTCATCGAAGACGGGCTGATTGTGGAACTCCCGCTGGAAGTGGAAGGCTTTGTGCCGGCCCGCGAGCTGAAGAACAACATGAACACGTACCGCTCCGGCGAGACGTTCAGCATGCGTGTGATCCGGTTCGATGCCAACCAGAAGGAGATCATCCTCAGCCAGACGGCCAAGGACCGCGCCGAGCAGTACGCCGCGAAGGAAGCCGAGAAGGCCGAGCGCCGTGCCGAGCGCATGGAGCAGCAACGCGAAGTGCGGGCGTACAAAAAGCGCGAGGAAGCCACCTCGGGCCCGACGACGATCGCCGAGCTCAGCGGCCTAGCCGACCTCAAGGCCAAGCTCGAAGCGCAAGAAGCCGCGGAGGCCGATGCAGCTCCTGCAGAAGCCGAGCGTGCCGACGCACCAGAAGAGGCGAAAGAGGGCTGAGCCCTTGCGCCTGCGCAGTACAGCAGTACGCCAGCGGCGGCATCCTGACGGGTGTCGCCGCTTTTTGGGTGGTATACCTTGCCCGCGTTTGCGTTACTCGAGCAGCACCATCTGCCTCGTGCTGCTGCCCGCCGAGGTGGAAAGGCGGTATACATACACGCCGTTGGGAAGCCCGTCGCCCTGGAAGTCGAAGGTATGCTCGCCCACGGCGAGCAGGCCGTCGTGCAGCGTAGCAACGCGTTGGCCCAAGAGGTTGTACACCGTTAGGGCCACACGGTCCGGCGCGCTTAACCCGACCGAGATGGTGGTTTCTGAGCTAAAAGGGTTGGGGTAGTTCTGCCCGAGACGTGCTTCGTATGGCGTGTCCGTCTGGGTCGCCGATGAGGTCGGTGCGGGCGCCCACGTAAAGCTGATCCGGTACGCGCGGGGTGTGGCGCTGATGTCATCACTGGACCGCCATTCCTCCACTTGGGCCAACGTGCCGTTCGGGTTGTAAGCGTATGTCTGCTCATGGGCAGTTTGCCACGGCCCGCCGCCGTTTGCGGTACGCTGCTGATAGCTGGCTACGCCGTACGGTCCGTAGTGGTACGACACCTCCTTCGAAGGCTGCCAGACGCCATCGACGAGGTGTTCGTACAGCACGCGAGCGGGCCTGTTGAAAGCGTCTCGGAAAACCGTGGTGCGGCTGCTTAGCGTCCAACTCGCATCCACCGGCGAAGGGCTGAACTCGCGGCGGTCCCACAGGTCGGGCTCGGAAACGATGAGGTACGTCAACGAGCCGACACCCCAGCGGTGCGGTATGGCAGCGCTGTACAGCGGACCCTCAGGCTGGAGGTGAGGCGGAACGTGCGCCCACGCTTCTGCTGGCTCGCGCCACCGTGTGGCTGGTCGGCCCTGCTGGTGCATCGTGCCTACGACCTCGACTCCGTCACGCAGAACGATGGTGTGCAGGTAAGGCACCCACGCATCGTCTCTGCGGACGTATATCGCCTGCTGGAAGAGTTCTGGCCCGTCCAAGGCATAGCGGGTTGTGTCGGAGAAAGAGGGTGCCATGGACAGGCCATCCCGTGACCTTGTGAAGGTGGTTTCGATCCGCTGGTAAACGCCGCCTTCAAACGTGCGCCTGTACACCGTGCTGTCGATGGTGACTGGAGTGGGCCCATCCATCCGCATTTTCTTGGTCGCGATGATAAGGGAATCGAGATCCAGCGTGGCGTACTGGGTGATGAGAGGCCCAGTTGATGTGGTTTGGGTGTGATACCGATCGACGCGGGACGGATAACGCCGTGTGATCGTCTCGTCTTGGTAGACCTCTGCGCCAAAGGGCGCACGCAACACGCTGCGGATCACTTCCTGGCCAAACTCATCGAAGACGTAGGCTTCGCGGTACACCAACGAGTCGCCCGCATTGAGCAAGCGGTGGATCGTGAGCTCTTCCAGCAAGTGCTCCTCATGTGGATCAGCGGAGGGCGCATGTATCGCAGCGAATCGTGTTGGGCCGTGACCATGCTGGATCAGGGCAGCGGAATCCTGTGCCAGCGCGACGAATGGCAGGAAAAAGAGGAGGAGCACGCAGCGTAGCATCGGAAAAGACATCGGCAAGCTGAGGGAAAGAGATGGTCTGATCAGATGCGACAAAGCCCATGCCTCATTGCTGAGACACGGGCCCTGTCGCGTGCAAAGTACAATGGAGAATCGGTGCTAACGACTCGTGTTTGACCGTGGCGGCGTAGGAACGGATGCTGTGGCTTTACTCTTGAGCACAAAGCCCACCCTCTTCGCAGCGCGCGATCCACGAGTTAGGGCAGCGTGAAGTTGGTGTTGTACTCTCTGTTGATCTGTTGCACGAGTCGTTCTGCCATGATGCGGTGGCCAAGCGCGTTTGGGCGAAAACCGTCATTGCTAAGGCAGTATCCGAACGTGGGTTCACCTGAACCTGGAAGGTTGGGGAAATCAGGCGTTTCGCAGCGCTCGTCTTCCCAGAATCTACCAGCCCCGCCGATGACCAAACGGGGGCTGTCGTATTCTAAGTTGTATACATCAAGTGTTTCAAAAAGTCCGCCTCCACCGTTGCCTACACTTGGATCTAAAGGGCTGATGAGTCGGCGGTCGGTGTCGCAGTCAATGAGGACTTCCTCACCAGCTTGAGCTTTGGGAAGCAGTTCGAGGAAGCCATAGCTATAGGGCACACGGTACCCGCCCCGCCATGGATCAGCACAACTATCGCTGAACTGGAAGGTGCTCGGGATACGACCGTCATCACGCGCTTCAATGTATTCAAGGACGCTTGGCCAATACGGATTGATGTAATTTAGCAGCGGTGGAAAGATGAGGAGTACATCGTTTACGCCCAGGCTGTCTAGCGTGTTGAGTAGGCTGTAGTACGCCTTGCCGTCGTCCCAGGGGAGGTCAGAGGTATCCCCACTATCTAGATAGCGTGCTATATCCGTTGTGCCAAAAAACAGCGTGACGAAGGTGGGATTTGCCTTTTCCAACGCCTCAAGCGGCGTGAGGCCACCCAGCAGCGCATGCCTATTATCGTCGGTGGTGCGGATATAATCCGGTAAACGCAACCCTTGTAGGGCAATATTATGCAGCGTATCGGCGGCGGTGATGGTTTGTAATGCGCAAGGGGCATCGCTGACGGGCTCGCGCGTGAAGGGATCAGCATAGGGAGGAGGGCAACCAGGATTGGCAATGGGGGGCGCGTTAAATGCCACACCCATCGCTTCCGCCAACAACGCTGCATACGATTGCGATTGGCTTTCAGGCGTGAGGCCGCCATTCATGACTCCTGCAGTCAGGTCGGCACCGAGCGCCACGTAGCGATCGAACATCGGTTCGCTTGGCGTACGATTGCCCTCGCCAGTACCGTCACCGTTGCCCTCACCAGTACCGTCACCGTTGCCCTCGCCAGTACCGTCACTGTTGCCATTGCCGTTGCCATCGTCGTCCTGCGATCCATCATCAATCGGGTCCAGATCGTCGCTTGGCATCTCTTCCGTCTCTGGAGGGACAAAGAGCTCATCGCTGGAGCACCCGGCTAAGCATATCAAGCAAACGAGCAGGACACCTAGACATGCAGACCGCGACTGCCAGGGCGAAACAGGGGAGTAGGAGAAGGTCATTGCTTGAGTGAGCCCTTGGGACTATGCTAAACCACAAATGCAGAGAACATACACAGTAACGACACAACATGATCAAACAGAGCTGCTGGGTTGGGAACTGGGGATGAAACATGGATCAAGCAAAAAAGAAGCCCATGCCTCATTGCTGAGACACGGGCCTTATAGGGCTGGAATCGCAGGGCTGTAAATCCCTACACGTCGAAGTTGATGCCTTGCGCCAGTGGGAGCGCCGTGGACCAGTTCAGCGTGTTGGTCTGTCGGCGCATGTACGCTTTCCAGGCATCCGAGCCCGACTCCCGGCCGCCGCCCGTTTCTTTCTCGCCGCCAAACGCACCGCCGATCTCTGCACCCGAGGTGCCGATGTTGACGTTGGCGATGCCGCAGTCGGAGCCCATGTGGCTGAGGAAAGTCTCCGCTTCGCGCATGTTCAGCGTGAAGATGGCCGACGACAGTCCCTGAGGCACGTTGTTGTTGATGGCTATCGCTTCGTCCAAGTCGTCGTACTTGAGCAAGTAGAGAATCGGGGCGAACGTTTCGTGCTTTACCGAGGCTGCGTTGGCGTCGATTTCGACGAGGGCTGGCACCACGTACGTACCGTTGGCATAGCCCTCGCCGTCCAGCACCTCGCCCCCGAAGAGGACGCTGCCGCCTTCCTGCTTGATGGCACCGAGGCGTTCCTGCATGGCGGTCGTCGCGTCGGTGTCGATGAGGGGACCGATGAGTGTGTCGGCATGGAGTGGGTTGCCGATGCGGTCCGAGAGGCCGCTGTAGACCTTGACCAGCTTCGCTTTGAAGTCGTCGTAGATGGCGCTGTCGATGATGAGCCGGCGGGTGCTGGTGCAGCGCTGCCCGCAGGTGCCCACGGAGCCGAAGACGACGGCGGGGATGGCGAGGTCGAGGTCGGCGTGACGCGAGATGATGAGCGCGTTGTTGCCGCCCAGTTCGAGTAGCGACTTGCCCATCCGGCGGGCTACCGTCTCGCCCACGGCGCGGCCCATGCGCGTGGAGCCCGTGGCGGAGACCAGCGGGACGCGCGTGTCTTCCGCCATCCGCTTGCCGATGGCAGCATCGCCCACGACGACGCAAAATACGCCTTCGGGCACGGCATTCTCGGCAAGCACGTCCTTGATGATATTCATGCACGCGATGGCCGTCAGCGGCGTCTTCTCGCTCGGCTTCCACACGGTCACATCGCCACAGATGGCGGCAATCATGCTGTTCCACGACCACACGGCCACGGGGAAGTTGAAGGCCGAGATGATGCCCACGATGCCGAGCGGGTGCCACTGCTCGTACATCCGGTGCTGCGGGCGCTCCGAGTGCATCGTCAGCCCGTAGAGCTGGCGTGATTGGCCCACGGCGAAGTCGCAGATGTCGATCATCTCCTGCACTTCGCCCAAGCCCTCTTGCAAGATCTTGCCCATCTCCAGCGTGACCAGTGCGCCCAGGTCGTCTTTGTGCTGCCGCAGCGCCTCGCCGATTTGCCGGACGACCTCGCCTCGTTTTGGCGCTGGCCACATCCGCCATTCGTCGAAAGCCGCCTGCGCGGTGGCGATGGCGTCGTCGTAGTCGGCGGCTGTAGCGTATTGGACGTGGCCGAGCACGCGGCCGTCGATGGGCGAGGTCACGGCGTGGTAGTCGCCCGTGCTGGCGTGCGCCGTTGCCGTGCCGGTGAGCACGCAGGGGTTTTTGTCGGTCAGGCCAAGACGGCCCAGGATGGCGTCAATAGAATCCATTGGAGAGCAGCGTGTAGATGGGAACGTAGAAGGCAGCGTCAACGCGTGGCATTTCGGGCAGTTGACAGCGCTTCCGTAAAATGAGATGAAATGCCGCGAGCCCAATCCGAAGTGCCCAGCCCACGTTGCATTGTACTATATTAACGACCGATCCACAGACATTACTACTTCATGAACGACCTGCATTCGCGCATCGCCGACCGCGCCCGGACCATTCCGCCTAGCGGTATCCGCCGTTTCTTTGAGATAGCAGCGACCATGAAAGATTGCATCTCGCTGGGTATCGGCGAGCCCGATTTCGTGACGCCGCGACCAGCCATCGATGCCGCAATTGCCTCGCTGAACGCTGGGAAGACGGGCTACACGGCCAACGCAGGCCTCAAAGACCTGCGCGACGGTATTGCCGAGCGGCTGCACACCCTGTACGGAGTCTCCTACGACCCTGGCGAAGAAATTCTGGTCTCCGTAGGCGTGAGCGAGGCGCTGCAGTTGGCCATGCTGGCGATGCTGAATCCTGGCGACGAGATCCTCATCCCAGAGCCGTGCTTCGTCTCGTATGGCCCTACAGCGGTCTTTGCGGGCGGCAAGGTCGTCTACGTGCCGACGTCGGCTGAGAACGACTTCCAGGTGACCGCGGAAGACATCGAGTCGCGCATCACGGAGCGGACGAAGGTGCTCTTCCTGGCGTATCCAAACAACCCGACGGGCGCCGTGCTGCGCCGCGATACGATGGAGGCCATCGCCGAGGTGGTGAAGAAGCACGACCTGCTCGTCATCTCAGATGAAATCTACGATCGCCTCGTCTACGGCGACGCGTATGCCGAGGGGCACGTCTGCCTGCCGTCCATCGGCGACCTGCGCGAGCGGACGGTGCTGCTGGGCGGCTTCTCGAAGAACTACGCCATGACGGGCTGGCGCGTCGGGTATGCCTGCGCGCCCAAGCCGATCTACACGGCTATGTACAAGCTCCACCAGTACATCATCATGAGTGCGCCCACCATGGGACAAATTGCAGCGGCCGAGGCGATCAAAGTAGGCGAGCCGTACGTGGAGGATATGCGGCAGTCCTACGACGCCCGCCGCCGCTACATCGTAGACGGCCTCCGGGCTGCCGGACTACCGACGTTCGAGCCGGAAGGTGCGTTCTACTGCTTCCCCGACATCCGCTCCACGGGTCTCGACTCCGAGACGTTCGCGCAGCGGCTGCTTCAAGAAGAGAAGGTAGCCTGCGTGCCCGGCGATGCGTTCGGGCCGAGCGGCAGCGGCTTCCTCCGCTGCTCGTATGCCACGTCGATGGATAAGATTGAGGAGGCGGTCAAGCGCATCACCGCATTCACTGAGCGCGTGCGCGCCGAGCAAGCGGTTTCGGCATGAGGGCGAAGGGGAGTGCGCTACTCATCGGGCTCGTCGTGGCCGTACTACTCCACCTGACGCTCGGCTGGGCATGGACCATCGCTGGCGCCGTATTGGCAGGCTACCTGGCCCATCGCGGTGGCTGGTGGGTCGGCTTGCTGACGCTGCTGCTGGGATGGGGCGGCTTGCTGCTGGCCTTCACGCTGCTGGATCGCGCCAGCGTGACGGGCACGATGGATGTGATGGGCGGTATTCTCGGCGGCGTGCCGGGTGTGCTGGTCGTAATCGCGCCGTTGCTCATCGCTTGCGTCCTGGGTGCGCTTGGCGGTGCAGCAGGGAGCGCGCTATCGATGCTGCGCCACGGAGAGCAGCCCGTCCGTAGGTTTCGCTCCTCGCGCTTCCGTGCAAGCCGACCGCGCACGGGCTGGGCAGGCCGAGGCTAGCCCAACCGAGCGACTGTTGTTAACTAGGAATCAATAACTGTTATTGCAATGCATAAAACTACTGACGATATCAACCTTCTGTTTGAGCGTGCGGCCATGCTCGGGAGGTACCTTTGACCCGGACCGACGCCAGCAAATCGTAGACGTCCTTAGCCAGCAGCGCCTCGACCCCAGCTTCTGGGACGACCCGAACAAGGCCCGCCAAGTCGAGCAAGAGATCGCTGCAGAGAAGGTGTGGCTTGATGGCTGGGCCACGATTCAGGAGCACCAGGAAACCATCGAGACGCTGCAACTCCTCGCCGATGAAGAAGACGCCGACCTCTCTGGGGATATTGCGAACGAGTTTGAGGCGATGGAAGCCAAGATCGAAGAGTTGGAACTCCGGCGCATGCTTGGTGGCCCTGATGATCACCGCGCCGCCATCCTGACAATCCACCCAGGGGCGGGAGGGACCGAAAGCAACGACTGGGCCGACATGCTGCTGCGCATGTACACGCGCTACGGCGAGCAGTCAGGCTTCGACGTCACCATGGTCGACTACCAGCCCGGCGAAGTGGCTGGGGTGAAGAGTGCCACGCTGCACTTCAAGGGGGACATGGCGTATGGCTTCTTGAAGTCCGAGTCCGGCGTACATCGCCTTGTGCGTATCTCGCCGTTCGACTCTAGCGGGCGCCGCCACACGTCGTTCGCGAGCGTGTTCGTCTACCCCGAGATTGACAACACCATCGAGATCGACGTCAACCCTGCGGATCTGGAACTTCAAACCTTCCGCTCAGGCGGTAAAGGAGGGCAGAACGTCAACAAGGTGGAGACGGGCGCTCGGTATATCTGGACGGGCGTGCTCTCTAACGGGGAAGACGCGCGCGTCGTGGCCGAGTCCACCGAGGAGCGCAGCCAACTGCAGAACCGCGACCGTGCCATGACGTTGCTCAAAAGCCGCATCTACCAGCTGGAGCAAGACATCCAGGAAGCGGCGAAAAACGCCATCGAAGGCAGCAAGAAAAAGATTGAGTGGGGCAGCCAGATCCGCTCGTACGTCTTCCAGCCCTACACGATGGTCAACGACCACCGCACCGAGACCAAGATCACCGACGTGCAAGCCATCATGGACGGCGACTTGGAAGCGCTCATCAAGGCCTACCTGATGTGGAATGCTGAGGACTAACACGGTACCTATCCCCTGAGGACCACCCAACCGCCCAACGATATGTACGATTACGATTTCCTGGTACTTGGCAGCGGCGTAGCCGGACTGTCGTTTGCGCTGCGTGTGGCTGAGCATGGCCGGGTAGCCATTGTCACCAAGAAAGAGTCGGTAGAGTCCAACACCAACTACGCGCAAGGCGGCATCGCGGCGGTGATGGCGGTGGAAGACACGCATGCTGCGCATATCGAAGACACGCTGGTGGCCGGGGCGGGGCTGTGCGACCCTGAGGCCGTAGAGATCGTCGTGACGGAAGGTCCGGCGCGGGTGCGCGAGCTGATGACGATGGGGGCGCGCTTTACCGAAGAACAAGGCGAGCTACACCTCGGGCGAGAGGGCGGCCACTCCGCCGACCGTATCGTGCACGCCGCCGACGCCACGGGGCGCGAAGTGGAGCGGGCGCTGCTCAGTCAGGTCCGCAGCCATGCCCAGATCGACATCTTCGAGTACCACTTCGCGTTGGAACTGATCACCCAGCACCACCTTGGCCAGCACGTGAGCCGCCTGCGCAGCGACACCGAGTGCTTCGGCGCCTACGTGCTCGACACGACTACCGGCGAGGTGAAGACCTTCCGCGCCAAATCCACACTGCTGGCTACCGGCGGCTCGGGGCAGGTATATCTACATACTACTAACCCCAGCATCGCCACGGGCGACGGGGTGGCGATGGCCTACCGGGCGAAGGCGCGTATCGCCAACATGGAGTTCGTGCAGTTCCATCCTACCTCGCTCTTCCACCCCGACGCCGACTCGTTCCTCATCTCAGAAGCGGTGCGCGGCGAGGGCGCTAGGCTCTTCAACCAAGCAGGGGAGCGCTTCATGCCGTCGTACGACCCCCGCGAAGAGCTTGCCCCGCGCGACGTGGTGGCGCGGGCCATCGACGACCAGCTGAAGCAACGCGGCGAAGACTACGTGCTGCTCGACATCTCGCACAAGCCCGCCGCCGAGATCAGGCATCACTTCCCGATGATCCACGAAACGTGCTTAGGTTTCGGCATCGATATGACGCAGGAGCCAATCCCGGTGGTCCCGGCGGCCCACTACCAGTGTGGCGGTGTCATCACCGATGCTGCTGCCCAGACCTCGATTCGCGGCCTCTTTGCATGCGGGGAGGTGTCCTGTACCGGGCTGCATGGCGCCAATCGCCTCGCTAGCAACTCGCTGCTCGAAGCGCTCGTCTACGCTAAACGCGCAGAAGCGACAGCGATGGCCTGGGCCGCGACCAAAGACGACTGGGTAAACGTGCCCGCTTGGGATACAAGCGGTACCCAAGCTCCCGACGAGTGGATCCTGATCTCCCACAACCGCGACGAGCTGCGACGGGTGATGTCTGATTACGTCGGCATTGTCCGGTCGAACCTACGCCTAGAACGTGCGGCCCGGCGGGTTCATCTCATCAACGAGGAAACGGAGAACTACTACCGCCGCTCCACGGTGTCAGCAGAGCTATGCGAGTTGCGCAACCTGATCGCGGTCAGCTACCTCATCATCGAGAGCGCCCGCATGCGCCACGAGAGCCGGGGCCTGCACTATACCGTCGATTACCCTGAGGCGTTAGAGGCAGAGCGCCGTCCCACCCTCGTCTGAGGATTTTGCAGAGATGGAACCTCACGGTTTGCCGTAGGGTTGCTTGAGCGCTTTCGCATCCTCGTTACTCCTAACAGCTGTGAAAGTATCCGGCACCGAAGGGCGGCTCGATGGCCTCCTTGTTTTTACATCAAGGCATTGGATACGATGCACAATGTACGCCCGGCCCATGAGGGAGCGGGCTTTTTTTATCTACCTATGAACGCTCCGATTACCACGTTTGAAGACCGCATCCGAGCCGCCATCGCGGAAGTGCTCAACGGTACCGATGCCTTTCTCGTACACCTCGGTGTGCGGGGGCACAAGGGCTCTCGCACCATTGAGGTATACGTTGACAGCGCGGATGCCATCGGGCTTGACCAAGTCGCGCAAATCAGCCGCGACCTCGGCTTCTTATTAGAAACCGAAGAGGTAGTAGAGGGCAAATACAACTTGGTCGTCTCAACGCCAGGTGTGGACCGGCCGCTGGTTGATGCCCGGCAGTTCCCGAAGAACGTGGGCAGGGCATTTAAGCTGAAAGTTGAGACCGAAGAGGGGCCTGTCACCAAGAAGGCGACGCTCGTAGCCGCGGATGCTGAAGTGGCCACCTTCGAGTGGGCCAATGGCGAACAAGAGGCGCTACGCTACACCGAGTTTTATGAAGCGAAAGTGCAATTACCCTGGTGATCTCATCCCACGAGACTTAATGCGACTTGTCGCGTATTTTATCAGCTGACCAACGCCCGCGCTGCGCTTGGCGAAGGTCACCCACTTAAAGCCGCTTGCTTTCCGTATGCAAAATAATAGCCTCGTTTCGTCTTTTGCGGAGATCGCCCGCGAGAAAGAGATAGACCGCGACACGCTCCAGCTCATTGTGGAGGACGTGTTTCGGGCCATCATCAAGAAACGTTACGGCTCTGATGAGTCCTTCGAGATCATTTTCAACCCCGATCACGGCGATGTGCAGATCTTGCACATCCGCGAGGTGGTGGATGACTATGCGCTCGAAGATCCGGTGACCGAGATCGAGATGGCGGATGCCATCCTCGTCGATGAAGACTTCGAGATCGGTGACGACGTGGCCAGCGAGATCAGCTTGGCTGACTTTGGGCGCCGCGCCGTGATGACCGCGCGGCAGACCTTCAGCCAGCGTATTCGCGACATCGAGAAAGAAAACATCCACCGCACCTACTCCGAGTTGGTCGGTGAAATCGTGGTGGGCGAGATCTACCAGATCCGCCGGCGCGAGGTCCTGGTCATCCACAATCGCGTGGAGTTGGTGTTGCCCAAGGACGAGCAGATCTACAAAGACCGCTACCGCAAGGGCGACATGATCCGCGCCGTCATCAAAGAAGTGCGCCGCGACATGGGCAATAGCCCACAGGTCATCATCAGCCGCGCTGCGCCCATCTTCATGGAGCGCCTATTCGGACTGGAAGTGCCTGAGATCTACGATGGCATCGTTGAGATCAAGCGCATCGTTCGTGAACCCGGCGATCGGGCAAAGGTGGCTGTGGTCAGCCACGACGACCGCATCGACCCCGTCGGCGCGTGCGTGGGCATGAAGGGCGTACGCATCCACGCCGTGGTGCGCGAGCTGGGCAACGAGAACATCGACGTGTTGCAGTGGACCGACGACGAGATCGAACTGATCAAGCGTGCGCTCGCCCCCGCGAAGCCATTGGCTGTTACGCTCAACAAAGCGCTTGAGCCGCCGCGTGCAAAAGTGGTGGTCCGTGCCGACGAGGTCAGCCAAGCTATTGGTCGCGGCGGGATTAACATCCGCCTAGCCTCGAAGATGGCTCAGTACGAGATCGACGTGTACCGCGAAATCCTGGATGAAGAGGAAGATATCGAGATCGGGGAGTTCTCGGACGCGTTCTCGGATGACACCATCACCAAACTCCGAAACATCGGGTGTGACTCCGCAAAAGTCGTGCTCGAACTATCCGTCGATGAGCTCGCGCGCCGCACAGGCTTTGAGCGCGAACTCGCCGACCGCATTATCAAAGTGATCAAGGCCGAATTCGAGGAGGATCCGGCCTAGCGCAGCACGTTTCTCGCTGCACTGTTCCAACAAAACGCTTCTACATGGCGCGATCGGACAAACCATTTAAGAAAGTACGGCTCTTCAAGCTTGCCAAAGAGCTCCATGTCTCCATCGACACGTTGACGGAGTACCTGGACGAGCATGGCTACAAAAATGTGCTGCGCGGCAAGGGCGTCAACGCGTCGTTGACCGACGAGGACGCCTACCTCGCGTTGCAAGAGGAATACGCGCAAGACCGCGAGGCGGCTGACCGTATCCGAGAGTTGCGTGCCCAGCGCCGCGCTGCCCAAGAGGCTGCAGAGCGGGCCGACGCAGCTGAAGAGGAGGTCGAAGTGCCTGTGGTAGAGTCGCCACAGGTACAGCCCGAAGCTGCGCCCGCGCCCGTAGAGACGGCGCCGGTGGAGCCCGTCGAAGCCGAGGTGCCCGCCATCGTAGAAGATGTGCCTGAGATCGCGCCCGTTGCCGACACGCCTACACCTGCTCAGGAGGAACCACCTGCGCAGACGATCCTCGAGGACGTCATCGCAGAGCCTGTGGAAGCAGCGCAGGATACAGCTGAAGAGGCCCAAGCGGAAGAGGCAGACGCGCCCGCCGAGGATGCCGTTGAGTCGGTAGACGTAGCCCCCGTCGCGGAGGTAGAAGAGGCTGCCGAGGAGCCTGTTGAGACGGTGGGTAGTGACGAATCCGCAGAAGAAGTAGTCGCTGACGCCGTTGTCGAGGCCGAGGAAGGCGAGGACGCCGATAGCGGAGAAGTGGACGAGGAAAACGTCATCCAGGCCGACCGCTACAAGCTCTCGGGCACGACGGTGCTCGGTAAAATTGATCTTACCTCAGTCGACTCTGACCCAAGCCGCAAGCGGAAACGCAAGCGCAAGCGCAAGGGCGAAAGTGCTGAGGTGCCGGAGCGCACGGCCAAGGTCAAGGTGGATAAGGCCGCCAGCCAGAAGAAGAAAAAGAAGGCGAGCGGGAAGAAGAAGACCAAGGTTGATCAGGCCGACGTTGAGAAGACGTTGCAAGAGACGCTACGCGACCTAGAGCAGGGCGCCAGCCGCGTCCGCCAGCGCCGCCGTCGCCAGCGTCGCGAAGACCGCGCTGCCGAGCGTGAAGCGGAGATGCTGCGTGAGATGGACCGCGAGCAGACGCTGCGTGTCACCGAGTTTGTCTCGACGGGTGAGCTCGCCAACCTGATGGATGTCAGTCCGACCGACATCATTGGCCGCCTGTTCTCCGCAGGCATGATGGTGTCGATCAACCAGCGCCTTGATGCCGATACGATTCAGTTCGTGGCTGACGAGTACGGCTATGAGATCGAGTTCATCACAGAGTTCACCGATGTAGATGTTGAGATCGAGGAAGACGACCCTGCAGACCTCGAGCCGCGTGCGCCCGTTGTCACCATTATGGGCCACGTTGATCACGGCAAGACATCGCTACTCGACTACATCCGCGACGCCAACGTGGTCGCGGGCGAGGCGGGGGGCATCACGCAGCACATCGGTGCCTACCGCGTCTCGATCAAGGACGGTCGCGTGATCACCTTCCTCGACACGCCCGGCCACGAGGCTTTCACGGCCATGCGTGCGCGCGGCGCCCAAGTCACCGACGTCGTCATCCTCGTCGTCGCTGCTGACGATGCGGTCATGCCACAGACGCGTGAGGCGATCAACCACGCCCGCGCCGCTGGTGTACCGATGGTGGTGGCCATCAACAAGATCGACAAGAACAGCGCCAACCCGCAGCGCGTCATCCAGCAGCTCTCCGAGGAGAACGTGCTGGTGGAGCAGTGGGGCGGCAACATTCAGTGCGCCGAAGTCTCGGCCATGACGGGGCAAGGCGTCGACGAACTCCTCGAGAAGGTGCTCCTCGAATCCGAACTGCTTGAATTGCAGGCCAACCCAGATCGCAACGCCATCGGTACGGTCATCGAGAGCCGCCTCGACAAGGGCCGCGGTGTGGTCTCCACGGTGCTCGTGCAGAACGGCACGCTCAACGTGGGCGACACCTTTGTGGCGGGTATCTACAATGGCCGCGTACGTGCGATGTTTGACGAGCGCGACCGCCGCATCAAGACGGCTGGTCCGTCGGTGCCCACGCTGATTCTGGGGCTCTCTGGCGCTCCTGAGGTGGGGGACCAACTCATCGGGATGGAGGAAGAGCGCGACGCGCGCGACATCGCGAGCAAGCGCCAGCAGATCTACCGCGAGCAGACGCTGCGCCAGCGCAAGCACATCACGCTTGACGAAATCGGCCGTCGCCTCGCGCTGGGCGACTTCCAGGAGCTGAACCTGATCGTGAAAGGCGATGTGGGCGGCTCGGTAGAGGCCCTGACCGACTCGCTGCTGAAAATCTCGACCGAAGAGGTTGCGATTAATATCATTCACAGCGGCGTCGGTGCGATCAACGAGTCGGACGTGATGCTGGCGAATGCCTCTGATGCCATCATCATCGGCTTCCAGGTGCGTCCGGTACCGAGCGCCCGTGCTATGGCCGAGCGCGAAGAGATCGACATCCGCACGTACTCCATCATCTACAATGCGATCGCAGAAGTGCGCGACGCGCTTGAAGGGCTACTTTCGCCTGAGAAGAGCGAGAAAACGCTGGGCGTCGTTGAGGTGCGCGAGACGTTCAAGGTGCCTAAGGTTGGGACCATCGCGGGTTGCTACGTACTCGAAGGCAAGATCCACCGCAACGACAAGATCCGCATTGTGCGCGACGGGGTGGTGATCTACAACGGGTCTATCAGCTCGCTCAAACGCTTCAAGGATGACGTACGCGAAGTGGCGCAAGGCTACGAGTGTGGCATTGGGATCCAGAACTACAACGACGTGAAGGTGGGCGACTTGTACGAGACGTACGAGATTGTAGAAACCAAGCGTACGTTGGAAGACGTCTGATTCTGGTTCCAGGTCGCAGGTCGGGAGGTCTCAAGTCAGGGCTCTGGCCGTTGCTTGCTGTCGCTTTGACGCGCAGCACTGCGGCAGGGCATCAGTCCACCTCGACCACTGGGCTCGTTTGACTTGAGACCTGAGACATTCAGACTTGTGACTGTATACTATGAGTAACCGACCTGTCCGCGTGGCGCGCATGATCCAACGGGATGTAGCCGCGCTGCTGAGTACCGACTTCAGCCAAGACCTGCCGTTTATGGTCACGGTCACGAACGTACGCATGACGCGTGACCTCTCCATTGCCTACGTCTACGTGACGATCATGGGCAGCTCAGATGCGGAGAAGCAAGCCGCCTTCCGCCACTTGACCGATATGACGCCGAAGGTACGTGCCGCATTGGCAAGCACGGTGCGCCACCAGCTTCGTAAAGTGCCCGATCTGAAGTTTTTCCTCGATAACACATTGGAGGAGTCGAAGAAACTTGATGATCTGTTTGCCAAGATTCGGGCCGAGCGAGCGGAGCGAAACCCTGTCGCAGATTCCGATGCAGAGGCGTGAGCGAAGGTAACCTCTCGCCTGAACTAGAAGCGCTCGTGTGCCAACCGCCGAGCCGCCCTGATGCGTCGGCGCCCATGGTGCTGCCGATTGACAAGCCGAGTGGCATCACGTCATACGCCGTTATTGCAAAACTAAAAAAACTACTGAACGTCAAGAAGGTGGGGCATGCTGGCACGCTTGACCCGATGGCGACCGGGTTGCTGATCTGCTTGGTGCATCGAGCCGCAACACGCCATATGGAGGCCTTCATGGGCCTGGGCAAAGCATACACGGGCACCTTGCGCCTGGGCGGGTCAACCCCCTCGTATGATGCTGAGACCGAAGTGGCAGAGGAACGACCTTGGGAGCACATTACTGCGGCTGACGTAGAGGCGCATCGGCAGCAGTTTGTCGGCACTATTGAGCAGACGCCGCCGATGTATTCAGCCGTCAAAGTGGGTGGCGAGCGATTGTACAAGAAGGCCCGTCGCGGCGAAACGATTGCACGCAAAGCGCGCCAGGTCTCGGTCACGCAGTACGATCTTCGCTCTACCGGCGGACCCGACTGGGCTTTTGAGATCGCGTGCAGCAAGGGCACGTACGTGCGCTCGCTCGTTCACGATCTGGGTCAGGCGCTAGGTACAGGCGCGTATATGACGACGCTGCGACGTACGGCTATTGGGCCGTACCACGTTGCGCAAGCCTGGACGCTAGATCAGCTCGTGGATGCTCTGCATACTGGTGAGCCATGATCGTTGAGCGCGGCCCAGAGCTACACACAGATTCGGCTACGGTGCTCACCGTGGGCACCTTTGATGGTGTTCATGTGGGGCACCAGACGATCTTGCAGTACTTGCGTACCCGTGCCAAGCAGCAACAGGGCACGGCGACGGTACTCACGTTCGACCCGCATCCGCGCACGCTGCTTACAGGCACCCAAACCCCCTTGCTGACGACGGTCGAGGAACGGGCGGAGCTGCTTAGCGAGGCTGGCATCGAGCGATTGGTGGTGCTTCCGTTCACGCGAGAGCTTGCAGCCATGGAGGCCGAAGACTACGTACGTGATGTACTGGTCGGCCAAATAGGGCTTCGTGAGATGGTGGTGGGGTACGACCATGCCTTCGGGCGTGACCGTCGCGGAAATATCGACGTACTCCGATCCATGAGTGGTCCGTTAGGGTTCAGCGTAGACCAGATGCCTGCAGCGCTGGTGGATGATGCCGTGGTCTCCTCCACGCGCATCCGCAATGCGCTCATTGATCGCGGTGCTGTTGATGAGTCAGAGGCACTTCTGGGACGACCGTATGCGCTGTCTGGTCTCGTGGTCAAAGGCGACCAGCGCGGTCGTCTGATTGGCTTCCCAACGGCAAACCTGCTCGTTGACCCGGCTAAGCTCATTCCGCTTAACGGCGTATATGCCGTGCGCGTCTACTGGGGAGAATCTGGCTACCAGGGCATGCTTAACATCGGTTTTCGACCCACCTTTGAGGGCACCGAGCGGCGTGCTGAGGTCAACATATTTAATTTCTCCAAAGACCTCTACGGCCAAACGCTTCGTCTGGAATTCGTCAAACGTATTCGTGACGAGCGGAAATTCAACGGGGTAGACGCGTTGACAGCACAATTAAAGTCCGACAAGGTCAAAGTTCTAGACGTACTCGGGCATACACCATAGGCCAACTGGGCCGAGCTGAGGTTTACGAACCTCTTCTTTACGATGATATAATCTAAAGAGGAGATCCTGATGATCACCAAAGAAGAAAAAGCTGAACTGGTCAAGCGGTTCGGCAAGACGGACACCGATACGGGTACCGCCGAAGTCCAAATTGCAATCTATTCCACGCGGATCAAGAACCTGACTGAGCACCTGAAGCAGCACACCAAAGACCACTCTACGCGTCGTGGTTTGCTGAAGATGGTCGGCCAGCGCCGCCGCCTCCTCAACTACCTGATGGACCGCGACATTGAGCGCTACCGTACCATCATTCGCGAGCTAGGCATCCGCAAGTAAGCATCCGCTTTTCTCGAAGCGGCTCCGTGTGGGGCCGCTTCGTTGCTTTTCCGAACTCTTCAGAAAAGCTCAACAAGCTGTTCGGATTTATGATTTACGAAAAGAGAACGAGCGAAACCAAAGGTTCATGCAAGTAAATGACTCTGATCAAGGCGCGTAAAGCAGTCGATGCGATAGCGTCGGCGATGCGGGGCAACGATGAGCAGGCACATTGCAGCCGTTCTACTTCGTGAAGACCAGATCCAAACAACTTCAATCATTCCAGGCATACACTGTCGGCCTGCTGTGGGCCAACCTGCTTATTTGTCGCTTCACGTCTGGATGGCGCCTGCGCGCCCGGAGCGAGCCAGGGCAGGCTGTTGTTTATCGTTGTTAGCTGTAGAAAAGAATGTCAGCACAAGGAACTACCCATTCGTTCGAGTTTGCCCCCGAGGCCACCATGTCTTTCGAGACAGGCCGCCTCGCCAAGCAAGCCAACGGAGCCGTCGTCGTACGCCTCGACGACACCATGCTGCTTTGCACCGCGGTCCTGTCGAAAGACGTACGGGACGGGCAGAGCTTTTTCCCCCTCACCGTGGACTACCGCGAGAAGTTTGCTTCGGGCGGTAAGATCCCGGGCGGCTTCATCAAGCGCGAAGGCCGCTCCACGGACAAAGAAATATTGACGAGCCGCTTGGTGGACCGCGCCATCCGGCCACTCTTCCCTGATGGCTTCTTCAACGAAGTCCAGATCATTTGCAGTGTGATCTCAGCCGATCCTGAAGTGGACGGCGACATCCTCGCTGCCAACGGCGCGTCCGCGGCCCTGTTGCTTGCTGGTGCCCCCTTCGACGGTCCGATCGCCGAAGTACGCATAGGTCGCGTAGAAGGTGAGTTCGTCGTCAACCCGACGATCACCGACATGGCCGCAAGCGACATCAACCTGATCGTCGCAGGCAAGCTCGACTCCATCGTGATGGTAGAAGGCGAGATGGATGAGGTGAGCGAAGACGAGATGCTCGAAGCGCTTGAAATCGCCCATGACGCCATCAAGGTGATCTGCCAAGCACAGCTCGATCTGCTGGAGAAAGCAGGTGGTGCGGAGCCGTTCGAGTACGCCGTTGACGGTTTGCCGGATGGCCTCGAAGCAAAGATCGCAGAGATGTTCACCGAACGTCTCACGAACCATATCAAATCGCCCTACGAGAAGAAGAACTTCTACGGCGGCATCTCCGACATCAAGAAGGAAGCCGTTGAGGCCCTGCTGTTGATCGAAGACGAGAAGGGCAACCACCTCGCCGACGAGACGCCCGAAGGTTGGACCTCGGGGCAGATCAAAGCTGCTGTGGCTGCCGTCGAGAAAGAGGTGATGCGCGAGCTGATCCTCTCCGAAGGCTACCGCATCGACGGCCGCGGCCTCACCGACGTGCGCGACATCTGGTGCGAGACGAGTTACCTGCCACGTGCGCACGGCTCCGGCATCTTCACGCGTGGCGAAACGCAGGTGATGTCGATCGTGACGCTGGGCACGGGCAAAGATGTGCAGGGCGTGGATCAGGTGTTCGACCAGACCGACCGCCGGTTCTTCCTGCACTACGCCTTCCCGCCGTTCAGCGTGGGCGAAGCACGCTTTCTACGCGGCCCTGGCCGCCGCGAGATTGGCCACGGCTACCTCGCCGAGCGCGCCCTGACGGCTATGCTGCCGCCGAACGAAGAGTTTCCGTACACCATCCGCATCAACTCGGACGTGCTGGAGTCGAACGGCTCCTCGTCGATGGCATCGGTGTGCTCCGGCTCCCTCGCCCTGATGGACGCCGGCGTGCCGATCAAGAAGGCCACAAGCGGCATCGCGATGGGTCTTGTCAGCGACGGCGAGCGCACGGCGATCCTCAGTGACATTCTGGGCACCGAGGACCACCTCGGCGACATGGACTTCAAGGTGACCGGCACACGTGACGGCATCACGGCCTGCCAGATGGACATCAAGATCAGCGGTCTCTCGCGTGACCTGTTGAAGCAAGCGATGGAGCAAGCGCGCCAAGGCCGCTTGCACATCCTCGACGTGATGGACCAGACGCTCGCCACACCGCGTGAGGAAATCGCGCAGTATGCGCCGCGCTTGACGCAGCTGACGATCGACAGCGAGTTCATCGGCGCGCTCATCGGCCCAGGTGGCAAGGTCATCAAGGGCATCCAGAGCGACACCAACACCGTCATCGAGATCGAGGAGCGTGAAGGTAAAGGCTTCGTCACCATCGCCGCGACGAACGGCGACGACGCCAATGCCGCCATCGAGATCGTGAAAGGCATCGTGACCAAGCCGGAAGTGGGCGAGGTGTACGAGGGCGTGGTCCGCAAGATCATTGACTTCGGCGCCATCGTCGAGGTGCTGCCCGGCAAGGAAGGCCTGCTGCACGTCTCGGAAATCGAGTACGGCTACGTGGAGAAGGTGGAAGACCACCTCCAGATCGGCGACAAGGTCAAGGTGCAACTCATCGAGGTGCGCGGCGACGGCAAGCTCCGTCTAAGCCGCAAAGCACTCCTGCCCAAGCCGGAAGGCTACGAAGAGCCGAAGCGTGACCGCGGTGGTCGTGGCGGCGGCCGTGGTGGCGACCGTCGTGGTGGCGGCGGCCGTGGCGGTGATCGCCGTGGTGGCGGCCGTGGCGGTGATCGCCGTGGTGGCGGCCGTGGTGGCGACCGTCGTCGCGACGACTGAGCCAAATCGGTTCACCGTAGGGAAACCAAAGGGGGGGCGCTTCGTCTGAGGCGCCCCCTCTCGTTTTTGATTGTGTGCATGCCGACGAAAACTGCCGTTCGACCGCTCGAAACCGAAGTTTCGATGTTCAAGAAAACCGTGCTCGACAGCGGCGTACGCATCGTCACGGAGCGGATCCCCTCCGTGCGCTCATTGGCTATCGGCATCTGGATCGAGGTGGGCAGCCGCGACGAGGGCGAGCATGAAGCGGGCATCAGCCACTTCATCGAGCATGCCGTCTTTCGCGGCACCAAGCGGCGGCGGACGCACAACATCGCCCAGTTCATGGAGTCGGTGGGCGGCTACCTGAACGCGTTCACGAGTAAGGAGCAAACGTGCTACTTGGCACGCTGCCTGGACGAGCACCTGCCCCGCGCCATCGACGTGCTCTCGGATATCGTCCTCGACCCCACCTTTCCGGCAAAGGAGATCGAGCGCGAGAAGGACGTGGTCCTCGAAGAGATCCGTATGTATGCGGACAACCCCGAGGATTTGGTCTTCGACTTTTATGAGGCGCAGATGTACGCTGCGCATCCGCTAGGGCGGCCCATCATCGGGATGCCCGAGACGGTGCAGTCGTTCACGCCCACGCAGCTTGGCCAGTACGTCGATAGCAACTACACGCCCGACCGCATCGTCATTGCCGCAGCGGGTAACCTGGAGCATGAGCACGTCGTCAGGCTCATTCAGAAGGCCTTTGCCAAGACCGAGCGTAAGGCGAATCCGCATCGCCGCTCGTCACATGCAAGCTACGCGCCTTCAGTTGTTCGCGAGGCACGACCCATCCAGCAGGCACACATGGTGCTTGGGGCGCCGAGCTATGACCTGCACCATGAAAACCGGACCGCGCTCTCGGTACTAAACACTATCCTGGGCGGTGGGATGTCCAGCCGCCTCAACCAGAACGTGCGCGAGAAGTACGGCTATTGCTACAACATCTACTCGTTCGTCAACTTCCTGCAGGACGGGGGCGACTTCGGCATCTACATGGGCACTGACCCGACCAAGGTGGAGCGTGCGAAGACGGTGGTGATGCGCGAGTTGGAGAAGCTGACCGAGAAGCCCGTGAGCAAGCGGATGCTCAACATGGCGAAGAATCAGGTGAAAGGCGCGCTGATGATGGGGCTGGAAAGCTTGAACAACCGCATGAACCGCATCGCAAAGCAGGAGATCTACTACAACCGCTACTTTAGCTTAGACGATGTGACCGCGTTCATCGATGACGTGGATGAGGCGAAGGTCCAAGAGGTCGCCCAAGAGCTGTTCGTGCCTGAGCGGTTCAGCCAGACTGTCATTGCTCCAAACTAAACGCTTGGGTGATTAACTTGCAGTTCGTTTGCTGAAACGGCATTGTGCCGTATGTTATGGGGCAACCTATCACTGCCGCTGGCTGCGCGGCTCCCCTAAGCGTTGCATGTACGAGATCCACCTAGACGCGTTCGACGGGCCGCTTGACCTGCTGCTCTTCTTTATCCGTCGCGACGAACTCGATATCTACGACATTCCGATCGCCCGCATCGCCGACGAGTATCTGTCGTACGTCCGCGTGATGCAAGATGTGGATCTGGACGGGGTTGGCGACTTCATCTACATGGCGGCTGTGCTGATTAACATCAAGGCGCGGCTGTTACTGCCATCGGAAGAGTTGGACGAGGACGGTGAGCCCATCGACCCCAGGGCTGAACTCGTCGAGCGGTTGCTGGAATATCTGCGCTACAAAGAGGCGACGCAGCAGCTGCGCGTCCTTGAGGAAGAGCGGGCCGCCGTGTTTCATCGTGGGAAAGCAAGTGCGGTCAAGGCCGAGTACATCGATACCGTCGAGGTCTATCAGAATACGACCGTCTTTGATCTGATCAAGGCGCTCAAGCCGCTCTTGCTGCAGGCCCCGGCGGAGCCGACCATCGAGCTGACGAACGAGTCGTACACGGTGGAGCAACAGATCGGCTTCATGCGTGATGTGTTGGCGATAGGGGAGCGTAAGGCATTTCGTTACGTAGTGGCCGCGCGGTCGAAGCCGTTTATCATCGCTACGTTTCTGGCCGTGCTTGAACTGGCGCGCCGCGGCAGTCTTCGCTTGTTCGTTGATGCCGAGGCGGTCGACTTCTACGTTGAACGCCAGGAGGGCAATCTCACCCTTGAACCTGAAGAGGCGTGATGGAATCAACTGACTTTAGAGACCTGACTGACCTGGATCGGGTGGTTGAGGCCCTAGTTTTCGCCACCGATGTGCCCATCGCGGCTGCAGCGGTGACCGAAGTGATCGGTGAGGTGCTGGGCGCGACCATCGAGGAAGCTGCCGTCGTAGAAGCTGTCGCTGCGCTCAACGCGTCGTATGCGCAGATAGGCAGCATCTTGTGCATTGAGCACGTGGCCGAGGGGTATCGGATGGCGACCGACAAGAGGATGGCGCCTTACCTGAACGTCTTTTTCCGTCAGGAGCGCAAGACGCGGCTGTCACGCTCGCTGATGGAGACGCTTGCCATCATCGCGTACCGGCAGCCTGCGACAAAGCCCGAAGTGGACGCCGTGCGCGGCGTCGACTCGGACTACGCGGTACGGCGGCTGCTGGAGCATGGCTTGGTCGAGATCACCGGGCGTAGTGAGTCGTTAGGTAAGCCGTTATTGTATAGCACCACACCTGTTTTTTTGGAACGGTTCGGTTTGGCATCACTCGACGAACTCCCAACCCTGCGCGAAATAGAAGAACTCCTCAACGAGCCCGCCTTCAGTAAGGAACGCGCCGAGTTGCTGGTTCTTAAAGACCTTCTGCCTCCTGAACCCACCGACAGCGCCGATGAAGCCACGCCGTAAGCGATTCAAGCGGCCAAGCAAGCCGCAGCCGCCGCAGCCTGTCCCTACAAAGCCGCGCCCAGAACAGGAGGGCCCGATGCGGCTCAACAAATACATCGCCCAAACCGGCCTGTGCTCTCGTCGCAAAGCCGATGAGCTGATCGCTGCTGGGCAGGTTCTGGTGGATGGGGAAGTGGTGACCGTGATGGGTACTAAAGTGACCAAGGCGAACACTGTCGTGGTCAACGGCACGCGCATTGAGCCAGAAGGGTTGCTGTACCTGCTGATGAACAAGCCCGAGGACGTCATCACCACGACTGACGACGAGAAGGGGCGCAAGACCGTGCTCGACCTCGTCAAGCTGCCCGAAGGCAGTGATGTACGGCTGTATCCGGTTGGTCGGTTGGACCGCAACACCACCGGTGTGCTCTTGCTCACCAACGACGGCGACCTCGCGCATCGGCTGATGCATCCACGGTTCGAGATCGAAAAGATCTACCGCGTGAAAACGCGCGAGTCGGTGAAGCCGCATCAGATCGACCTCCTCCGCAACGGCATCGACCTCGACGATGGCGTGGCGAAGGCTGATCAGGTGGCCTATCTGAACCCGCCCAACTACCACGAGATTGGCTTGGAAATCCACGAGGGTCGCAACCGACAAGTGCGGCGCATGATGGAGGCCCTTGGTCACGAAATCGCTGAACTCGAACGTGTGCGCTATGCAGGACTCTCCACGGCTGGCGTGCGGCGCGGCAAGTGGCGGCGGCTAGAGCCCAAGGAAATCCGCCAACTCCGCCGCAAAGTCAAACTTAAATCCCGATAGATTATGATGCCCACCACCGAAGTCACCGCCAACGGTACGTCGAGTATCCAGAAGCTCCGCGGCACAGGCCTCACCTATGACGACGTGCTGCTTGTCCCTGCGCGCTCCGAAGTGCTGCCGCGCGAAGTGGATACGGGTACTGCTCTGACGCGAACGATTAGGCTGCGCATTCCCATCATCTCTGCGGCGATGGACACGGTAACCGAGTCACGCATGGCCATCGCAATGGCGCGTGAAGGCGGTGTAGGCGTGCTGCACAAGAATATGACGATAGCCGCGCAAGCAGCGCAAGTGCGGATCGTCAAGCGGTCGGAGAGTGGGATGATTCTCGACCCGATCACACTCCGCCCCGACAACACTGTTGGCGATGCGCAAGCCATGATGGCCAAGTACTCCATTGGCGGGATCCCCATTATCAATGGCGAAGGCAAGCTGATCGGCATCGCGACGAACCGCGACTTGCGCTTCCAACTCGACAACGAGACGCCACTGCACGAGGTGATGACGGCATCGGGGCTCGTCACAGCACCGCAAGGGACTACCCTAGACGAAGCCGAAGACTTGCTGCAACAGCACAAGATCGAGAAGCTGCCCGTGGTGGACCGCGACGGTTATCTGAAGGGCCTCATTACATTCAAGGACATTCAAAAGAAGAAGCTGTATCCAAACGCGTGTAAGGACGAGCACGGTCGCCTGCGCGTTGGGGCCGCCGTAGGGGTTTCGGTCGAACAGCTAGAGCGCGTAGAGGCGCTCGTGGAGGCTGGCGTCGACTTCATCACCGTAGACACCGCACACGGACACTCCACAGGCGTTTTGCAGACCGTGGCACATATCAAAAACGTCTTCCCCTCGCTGAGCGTGGTGGCTGGCAACGTAGCGACGGCCGAGGCCACCCGCGACCTCATCGAGGCGGGTGCCGACGCGATCAAGGTAGGCATTGGACCAGGCTCGATATGCACGACGCGGGTGGTGGCCGGCGTTGGTGTGCCGCAGCTTACGGCCGTCATGGATTGCGCCAGCGTGGCGCGACCGGCGGGCGTGCCTATCATCGCCGACGGCGGGATCAAGCAGACGGGCGACATTCCTAAAGCGATAACAGCAGGGGCTAGCTCTGTAATGCTGGGCAGCATGTTCGCCCGCGTGGAGGAGAGTCCGGGCGAGACGATCATCTACGAAGGCCGCAAGTTTAAAGCCTACCGTGGCATGGGCTCCATGGGTGCGATGCAGGCTGGCAGCAAGGATCGGTACTTCCAGGATAAGACGCAGGAGTTTGACAAGCTGGTGCCCGAAGGCATCGAAGGCATGGTACCATATAGCGGCACACTTGGCGAAGTGGTGTACCAGATGGTAGGCGGGCTGCGGGCTGCGATGGGCTACACGGGGTCGCCGACGCTGCAGCACATGTACGAGCGGGCACAGTTCATCCGCATCACCGCGTCAGGTATTCGCGAAAGCCACCCGCATGACGTGCGCATCACCAAAGAGGCGCCAAACTACAGCGTTCGCACCTGATGGCGTTGGGGTCAGAATCGCCGACCAGCCCTGTTGCCACCATCCAGCAGAAGCTCGACGCGCTCGGTCTAGAGGCCGTGTTCATCACGAAACTGCTCGACATCCGCTGGGCAACCGGCTTTACGGGATCGAATGCGCTCCTTGTAGTCACCAAAACGGATGCTCACTTCGTAACCGACAAGCGATATGGTGCGCAAGCACGGCATCAGGTTATTGGGGCAACCGTACACGTACCAGGGTATGCGCTTGTCAAACACGTAGCGGAAAACGGGCTGCTCGCGGGCTGGACGCGTGTGGGGTATCAAGCCGACGAGATGACGGCTGCAGCGCATGCGAAGCTCGCCGAGGAGCACCCAGATATCGCTTGGCAGCCCGTCGAGGGGTTCTTGAAGCATGAGGTAGCCCGAAAGCAGGCGCGCGAGGTGAGCCATATCCGAGCAGCCCAGCGCATCACTGAGCAGGTTTTCGAAGAGGTGTGCGCGCTGATCCGTCCAGGAATGACGGAGCGAGACGTTGCCGCCGAGATTATCTACCGTCACCTCAAGCACGGGGCCGAACGTCAAGCGTTCGAGCCGATCGTCGCCTCTGGACCGAACAGCGCGCTGCCGCATGCGCATCCGTCGGCACGTGTACTACGTGAGGGTGACCTTGTCGTGCTCGACTTCGGCTGCATAGTCAACGGCTATGCTTCGGACATGACACGAACCGTCGCACTGGGCGAAGTATCTGCCGAGGCACGACGGGTATACGAGGTTGTGCTTGAAGCGAACAAAGCGGCCATCGACGCGGCTATGCCGGGCATGACGTCCAAGGCGCTAGACGCCGTTGCCCGTGATCACATTGACGCAGCAGGGTATGGCGAGGCGTTCGGTCACAGCCTGGGGCACGGCGTAGGACTCGATGTACACGAGTGGCCCCCCGTTTCCTTCCGCTCCGAAGACGAGTTGCCCGAGGACTGCGTTGTGACGATCGAGCCCGGTATCTACCTAGAGGGACGGTTTGGGGTGCGCATCGAAGACATGATCTGGCTGCGTGCCGACGGCGCACAAAACCTCACCTCTGCGCGCAAAGCCTTGCGCGTTATACCGGTGTAATTCCAGAGCTGGGAGATGAGTGTGCGATCGAGTTTGTCATCCCGTGCGGAGGCCGCAGGCTGTAACCGTGGCATCTCCCACCTTGAGGTTGTGCAATGCATAATCGGCGGAGATGTACCTGTGGTGTGCTTCGCGCTCTCGGCTCCGGTTGGCAGGACAAGAGTAGACGATGTGTTGCACTATGAACTATCAGAACTGGTATAAGACGTGTCGCGTCGGCTGCTCATCATCGCGTACTATTTCCCGCCGATGGGGATGAGTGGCGTGCAGCGAATGGCCAAGCTGGCGAGATACTTGCCTGCAACAGGCTGGGCGCCAACCGTCCTGACCGTCGAGCCCGGCGGGTACTTTGCCTTTGACCATTCGCTACTCGATGAGGTGCAAGAGGCGGGCATCGACGTGATACGCACGAAGAGCCTCGATCCAACGCAGCTCTTCAAGAAGGGCGAGACGGTAGAGATCAAGCAGGAGCAGACACGGCGACGCCTCTCAGACTTGAGCCAATGGGTGTTTGTGCCCGACAACAAGATTGGATGGTTGCCCTACGCCGTGCGGGCGGCGAAGCGCGCTGCTCAGCGTGCTCCTTTCGATGCCGTGTTGTCGAGTGCGCCCCCGTATACAGCACACCTTGTGGGCAGGGCGGTGAGCAAAGCACTGGGCGTCCCACTCATCACAGACTTCCGCGACGACTGGGTGGGCAATCCACGGCATGTCTATCCTACACTGGTGCATCGCCGGCTCAACGAGCGGCTGGAGCGCTCGGTGCTGCAGCACAGCAGGTTTAGTACGACTATTAACACGGCTATCCGCGATCGCCTGCGGCGCTCGGCGCCCGGTAGCGACATCCGGGTCTTCGAGCAAGGGTACGATCCGTCGGACATGCTGCCCTCTACAGCTGCGGCAAACACCCGCTGCACGTTTACTTACACGGGCGTGTTCTACGATGCCCAGACGCCCGATCCCTTTCTAAAAGCACTGCATCACGCTCTAAAAACCAAGCGTATTCGTCCAGAGGAAGTGTCCGCGAAGTTTGTCGGTCTGTTTACCCCGGCGGGTCGGCTCCTGGTTCAACAGCTAGACCTTGGCGAGGTCGTCCACGAAGTCGGATACGTACCGCACCGGGAGGTCCGTGCGTATCTCGCTGAGGCCAACGTACTGTGGCTGATCATCGGGCAGCGACCGGGCGCACACGCCATCT